>JACNKC010000057.1 GCA_014382245.1 Pseudomonadota bacterium
AGACGAGACCGGAAAGACAAAAGAGAGGTAGACAGGGGTAAGGTCAGAGACTATATCAAAATATGATACAGTCGAGTCTGGAAGGAGGAGTGTAGGGGAAAGGGAACAACAGCCTTAAGCTGGAAAGACATCAGGCCAAGACCAGGTCAACGACAGCAGCCGGCTCTCGTTGCGCGTTCGGGGGGGGTCAAGCCCCGCGGATGAACGAAGAGATCGCTCGCAGCGGCTGCCGAGGGTAGACCTGCCCCTGCTTGGGCGGCATGGAATTGTAAACGTAATCGAGCTCCAGGTCGGATAGCAGTCGACCCCGGTGCCGCCAGGTACCCCGTACGAGTACGCTCTCCATGTCGAGATTGATGGCAAACACTGACAATTGCTGACCGGGTCGAGGGGGGCCTGAGCTTGCCCCTGCCGGTGTACCCGACATCAACAGCCGGCCGCTATTGGCGGCGGTGCATGGCAGGGGAAGTGATAGGCGGGGGTAGCCGTTGTCGGCTATCCAGGATGCGAACTTGAGTGTTCGTGGAGATCGTAGCAGTCGCTGTGCCCAGTTAGACAAGGCCGGGACGCTGCCGGCGTCGCTCACCCGTAGTGTTCGAGCAGCGGCCAGCGCGCCGGCACCAAGCGCCAGGCGCAGCCTGGGCAGCGCGTGGTTCCCGGCGTAGTGAACGAGGTCCAGGTAGTGGACAGTGTGCACGCCGAAGTAGGCGTTGTAGCGAAACATGGGTTTACTGTTGTAAGCGTCGAGGTCGGCGCCCCCGCTTGCCTTCTCCGCCCAGTGCGCCGTACCGCTCCAGCAGCGGCCCCTGCTGTTTACTATCATGAAGGCCGCGCGCGGGTCCGATTGCAGGTGACTCTTGCCCAGCCCCTCGCAGAACTGACCGAACATGAGCCGCGTGGGATCCTTGGCGTTGAGCGAGGTGATGAGCGTCACGTGGGGCAGCCCCTCGGGATCGCGGGTGGCCAGCAGCCCGATTTTGGCGTCGACGCCAAACGCGGCCATGGCGGCTTGGTCCAGGGCGAGAGGGGGAGTAAGCCCGTCGCGGTCGCCGTTACGTGTGGGCACAGTCTTGTTGCTCCTGTTCATCATCGTGCTGCTGGTGGCCTGGGGGTTCTCGCTCCAGTCTGTTTGCCGCCCGGATCACAGGGTACTTTCACCGGGCCGGTCACAACGATCTTGTCGCCGTCCAGGCCGCACGAATGTGCCACCTGCTGCAGGTTTTCGAGCTCCCCGGCTGCCATGGTCTCGACACCTTCGAGCTCCCACCGGTTTCCCAACCGTCGGTACTTGTCGCCGGCCATGTTGTTGAAAGCGAGCAGCTCCCAGCGAGTGACGACGTCACCCAGCTTGCCGGCGATGAACTCTCCCAGCCCGCGCAGGTTTTCTTCGTTGGCGGTGAGCCCCGGCACCAGCGGCGTACGAATCCACAGAGAATCCCGCCTTTGCTGCTCCCTGAATCGCTGTGCGAGGGCCAGCACGTTGCGTAGGATTTCGTGGTTGGAGCGGCCAGTGAAATCCGCGTGGCGCGCAGAATCTATTTCCTTGAGGTCGTAGAGCACCAGGTCGGCGTGTCGCGTTGACCGCTCCAGTGCCTGCCACGTGCACTGCCCGCAGGTGTCGATCGCGGTGTGAATGCCTCGCTCGCGGCAGAGCCGCAACAGCTCGGAAGTGAACGCGGGTCTAAGCGAGGGTTCACCGCCCGAGACGGTAACCCCGCCGCCCGAGCAGCCGTACCAGGCCAGGTCGCGGACGACCTCGTCGAAAACGTCGGCAGCCGATCTCCGTTGTCCCAGCAGTTCGAGCGCTGCCCAGGGGCAGGCGTCTGTGCACGCGGCGTTGCAGCCGTTGCCAGCGCTGCAAAGGGCGTGATCGATGTGGATGGTGCCGCCCGTCGCTGTTAGTGCCCCTTTCAAACAGGCATCCTGGCACGGTGTAAGCGCTGGCCTGGCGTCGCCGTTGCTCCCGGTCGTGTTCTCCCGGGGTATGCACCCGCTGCACCTGGATTCGTGCCACGCCACGCACGTGGCCGACTCCACGCTCTCGGGGTTATGACACCACGTGCACTCCAGGCTGCAACCCTTGAGAAACACGGTCGTGCGTATGCCCGGACCGTCCTCGGTGGACATTCGCTGCAGGTTGAGCACCGTGGCCTCCGTGTTGTCACGGGCGGTCGACTGCCGGGAAACCATCACCGGGTCTACGCTAGGAATGCGCCTCCCTGGCTATGACTTCGTCCTGCAGTTCGCGGCCTATGCTGGTGAAGTAGGCGTTGTAGCCGGTGACGCGTACCAGCAGGTGGCGGTACTCGCCGGGGTTGAGCTGGGCGTCGCGCAGGGTGTCGGTGTCGATCACGTTGACCTGCAGGGCAGTGCCCCCGTTTTCGCAGTAGCCACGAAGAAACCCCTTGAACTTTTCGCGGTGCTCTGCGTCGCGCAGCAGCGATGGACTGAAGCTCATGGTATGGCTGGCGCCGTTGGGCAACGAGTTGCGGTAGTCCTGCCAATCTCCGTCGCTGCCCCGTCCACCCAGCGCCTGGCCAACCGAGTTGACGTTGGCCGTGGGGCCACTGGTATCGGCGCCGTTGGACGGGCAAATGGCGTTGGACAGGAACCTGCCCCGCGGTCTTCCGTCGGCGCTCGCCGCCATGACGTAGCCGCCGTCCACCCAGTAGTTCCAGCTGAGCATGCCGGGACGAAAGCGCCGGCCGGTGCTGACCGTGCTGTGCTTCCAGGTTTCATCGGTCCACAGGTCCATCACGGCGCAGGCCATGGCGTCGGCCTCCTGTTGGTCGCGGCCGTACTTGGGCGCGCGCCAGCGGGCCCAGGCCTGCAGGGTCTCGTGCCCGTCCCAGTTGTCGCGCAGGGCCGCGGTCAGCTCCTCCATCGAGCACAGACCGCGGTCGTAGACCAGGTACTTTATCGCGCACAGCGAGTCCACGGTGGTGGCGAAGGTTACGCCCTCGAGCGTGGTAAGGTTGATCTCGGCGCCGCCGCGGGTGACGTCGGTGGCCGTTTCGGCGCAGCCGCCCACGAGGCAGGACAAGTAGGGCGTGGGGCTGAAGCGGGCGCGCAGGCTCTCGGTACGTTCGTAGAGGTCAACGCAACGTTGCACGATGAACTCGTTCTGCCTGCTGTAGGCCGCCCAGAAGTCTTCCCAGCGATCGAACTTCCCGGCGTCACCCGTGCGCGGGCCGTCTCGGCTGATTTCGCGGGACTCGCCGGTCACGGCGTCCATCGCGGGGGCGAGATCCTCGCCGCCTGTAAGCGCGAGTTCAACGGCCTTGAGCAGGTTGAGGTTACTGTCAACGGTTCCTGAACGGTCGTTGCCCACCATGGTGTTTTCCAGGCAGCCAACCGGCGCGTACTCGTGGACGTTGTCCTCGTTTACGAGGTGCTGGTAGCCGGCCTCGGCGGCTTCGCGCATCATACCGGCCATGGATCTCTCGTCGAAGTTGAGCAGGAAGGGCGATCCGTGGCTGCGCGAGATCATGTCGACCACGGTGTCGAGCAGGCGGTTGGGAGAACCGCGGTGCAGCCGTACACTCGGCTTGGGCTCCAGTATGGGGCTCATCTCGTCGATGACCTCGAGGATGGCGTAGGTCAGGTCGTTGGTCGTGTCGACGCCCTCGGCTCCAATGCCCGAAAGCGTTATGAGCTGGCCGAAGCCGGAGGTGATTCCCTGGTTGCCGCCGATTTTTATCATGGCGTCGTAAGCCGTGTTGGCGTGTACCCAGAAGCAGCGCAGGATTTCTTTGCCGAACTCGCGATCCATTCCGTTCTCGATCGAGCGGCGCCAGCAGGGGTAGAGGTACTGGTCTACGCGGCCGAAGCTCAGGCCGGGGCCGGGGTAGTTTTCGTCGCTCATCACCAGCATGTGGGTGAGCCACAGGGATTGTACTGCCTCCCAGAAGTTACGCGCGGGAAGCCAGGGCACGCGTTCCAGGTTGCGGGCCATGTTCTCGAGCTCCGCCCGGCGAGCCGGGTCGGCTTCGTCGCGGGCCTCGTCGCGGCAGCACCCGGCGTATTTTCCGGCCAATTCCCCGGGCATGAGAGCAGCAGTCATCATGGCGCGCAGTTGCGAGCCGGGTTGGCCGTTTTTAGCAGCGTGGTCGAGTGCGTCGTAGCGTTGTTCGAGGTCGCGGTGGATGGCTCCCCAGCCATGCTCGATCACCCGTGGGTAGTCGGGTAGCAAATGGCCGGAGGTAGCACCCGTGTTGCCGTAGCCGTGCTCGTGGAAATCCTTGATCGCGGCTCTCGTGCCGCGCGGGCCGTTGACCTCGGCATCGCGTCGACGGGCTTCCTCGCGGTTCCAGCAGCGCGAGGCGAGCAGGTTGAAGCGGGCCCCGGCTATGAGATCACCGGGCAGTATTTCCCGCGGCAACCTGTTGACCATTATTTCGCGGATCAGCCACGCGCGGCGCTCGGCGAGCCCCCGTTGCCAGAAGTCATCGGGCAGATCGACCCTGCGCGCAGCCTGCAGGGTGGAAGAGCGGAACGGTTGAAAGAACGCGTAGGTCTCCGGGACGATGTAGTAGGTGGTCTCGTCGTAGACCACGTCCCAGTCGGTACCGGTTGTCCAGCAACTGAACTCGTTGTTCCACTCGCGGTCTACGCCGCGAAAGTAGTAGTCGCGCAGCCACTGTGCGCGTGGGGACAACGCGCGGGGCGCGGGTACAGCGGGTTGCTGTTCGCGGTGATTCGTTGCGTGTGCTGATCCTGCCATCGTCGTTGTTTCCTTGTCAGGCCGAGGCCATCTCGATCCGTGTCTCGCGGTCGCTCTGCCCGGGTTGCAGCGAGGCTGGTACCGGTCTCAAGTGATTGTAGCCGCCGGCCAGCTCCACCGGGTTGAGCGGGCTCGGTAGTACGTTGCGGTAGCCCTTGCCGCCGGGAAACTGGTAGTCCTCCCAGGCGTGGTAGAGGATCACCATGCCCGGGCGCACCGCGTTCGATAGCCGGGCCTTAACGCGGAACTCGCCCAGGTCGTTGAAGAGGCGCACCGTGTCGCCGTCCTTGATGCCGCGGCTGCGCGCGTCGGGTGCCGCTACGAAGGCGGCCGCTTCTCCGCGCTGCAGTTGCAGCAGCAGGTCGAGGTTGCGCCAGCCGGCGTGGATGCTCCAGCGGGTGTGGCCGCCGCTGAGCACCAGCGGGTAGTCTCCCCCCGGTCGGGGTACGGGCAGGTGGGCAGGCAGTTCCTGTCCGAGTTCGAGGTACAAGGGGTGGTCGATGTAAAACTGCACCCTGCGGGTGAGCGTGGGCCAGGGGCCGGGATTGCTGCGACGCCAACCGCGGTTGACCACCGGTTGGTCGGGCGTCACGTCCGTGGCATTGCCCAGGTTGAAAGGGTGCGTGCCTATTCCGGTTATTCTTTTGAAGCCATCGTGCCGGAGTTCTTCGAAACCGCCGTCCACGAAGCCGGTCTGTTTTACTATTTCGTGTGCGACCTGCGATTGGGCATGTTCGTCGAAGCGGCCGTTGAAGGTAAAGCGATGGCCGAAATCATCGAGTCTCTGCTCGTTGCCGTGGCGGTCGCGAAAAGAGGAGACGCCCCGTTCGCGCGCGCGTCGTTCCACCCACCGGGCCAGCTCCGCGTGCATGTTCCACTCGGGCTTGCACTCGCCCAGGGGTTCGACGGCCGCCTGGGTGATGTGCAGGTAAGGTGAAAGCAGCGTGAACCAGTTGGGTACGTCGTCTTTTTCGTAAGAAGACGCGCCTGGCAGCAGTATGTCGGACTGCAGGCAGGTGGTCGACATGCGCAGGTCGCAGGTGACTACCAGTTTTATTTTCGGCCAGGCCGTTTCGAGCAGGCGTTGCGCGCTACGCAGGCGCCTCAGTAAATTGCTGCCCGCGACCACGAGCACCCGCGGGGGATCTGCCGGCGGGCGCTTCTGCCAGTTGTTGTTGTAGGACTCCTCGACGTACTCGTCGATGGGGCGGGGCAGTCGCCTGCCGTGCTCGCCGTCGGTCACCCGGGACAAACCGCCGTGGCGTCGCCAGTAAAGCACCGACGATACCACCGACGAATCGTTCATGTAGTCGCGAAAGGCGTCGTATACATAGCGCTCGGTACTGTCGCCCGCCAGTCGCCGGCCGAGCAGCGCGGGTAGGTGCTTGAGCTTGGCGGCCAGTCCCTCCCACTGGCTGGCGCCGACGGAATCCATGCCCTGCGTCCACAGGAACGGAGTTGTGTCGAAGCCGGCGCCCGGCTTTCCCACGTGCCCGCCCAGCATGAAAAGCAGCAGTTGCGCCCGCATGATGATGTCGCCGTTGTAGAGCTTGGGAATAGACGAACCGGCTACGCCGGCCATGGCGCGTGCCCCGGCCACCATATCGGCGAAACGGTGGATGGTTTCAGCCGAGCAGCCGCACAGCTCTGCCGCTTTTTTGGGCGTGTAGTCCGCGTCGAGTCGCTGGCGCAGGATTTCGAGTACCGGGCGCACGCGGACCGGTCCGTTGTTGGTGCTTACCGTGTAGTTGCCCTCGAGCGCGGGCGTAACCCCTGCCCAGTCCAGGTCGAAGGGAGCGGGGGAGGGCAGGCCGAGCGAGGGATCCCAGGCGTAGAACTGTTCCTGGCGGCCGCCTGTGACGAGATCGCTTTCGCGCAGGTAGTGGCCGTCGTCTTTTACCAGCAGTACGAGGTCGGTCTGCGAGCGTACGAAGTCAGCGTCTATGCTGCCTCGTTCCAATAGTACCTGGCAGGCGGCCAGGGCCAACGCGGCGTCGGTCCCGGGGCGCACGCCTATGAACAGGTCGCTGTGGATGCTCGAGGCCGAGTAGTCGGTGGCGATGGTGACCACGCGGGTGCCGTTGTAACGGGCCTCGTTGATGAAGTGGGCATTGGGAATCTGCGTGTAAACGGGGTTCGCACCCCAGACCAGTATGAGATCGGAGTGGAAGAAGTCGTCGGCCGAGCGTGACGATACCGGTGTGCCCATGGTCACCGCTGCGCCGGCCTGCCCGTCGTCGAGCTCGGTGTTGGTGTCGAGCTCTATGCCGTCGAGCATGTCGACCAGGCGCTGCACGCCCAGCCTCCACGTGGCCGACGCCAGGCTGCCACCGGGCTCAAGGGCCACCGAGTCGGGACCGGCGAGGGTCACCGCGTCGATGAGCTGGTCGGCGGTCTCGCGGTAGGCTTCGTCCCAGCTGATGCGCTTCCATTTGCCCGAGCCTCTGGGCCCGACACGTCGCAGCGGGTAGCGCAGGCGGTCGGGCGCGTACATGAGCGCGGAGTAGCAGGCGCCTTTCTGGCAGCCGCGGGGATTGAAGTCGGGTACCTCGTCGTTTACCGCGGGGTACTCGCCGGCCTGTTCCTCGCGCACGACCACCCCGTCGCGCACGTAGACGTCCCAGGAGCAGTTGCGCTGGTACCAGCAGTTGACGACGTGCGTACAGCGCACGCGCTTGTCCCAGGCAAGCCGTTGCAGGTAGACGTCCTTCCAGTCGCCGTAGCCCCTTGCTGGAGCGTGGGGCGCGACCGTACTCGCGGTTGACGTTTCGTATTGGCCGGCATCGCGGTGGCAAGCCGGGACCAGCCCGCCCAGCACGAGGATTGCTGCGCCGCTGCTGCCGCGCCTTACGAATTCACGCCTGCTTATTGTTGTTGCCACGCTCGCATCCGTGCCACGTCGGCGCGGGGTGTCGCACACCCCACGCATCTACGTGGCGGGCAAGGGCAACAAGGGCAGCGGAGCGGAAGCCAGTATATTCGACCTGGCCGGCTATGACAACGCTGAATGGGTGACAGTCTTCCCCCGCGATATACGGCCCGGCCAGTTGTCAGCGCAGGTTGGCCAGGTCGATGCTCTTGGGGAAAATCCCGCGGTTGGCGCGGTCGCGCTCCTCCAATCGCTCAATTTCAGCTTCGGGCAGGCCGGCTTCGGCCATCAGTTCACGGGCGTGCTCTCCTAGCACTGGAGAGGCTGAGCCCAGCCCGGGCTCCTGCCCGTCGAAGGCCAGCGGCGGTCGCGGCAAGCGGCAGCTTCCGCCCTCGGGGTGCTCGGCTTCGACCAGGGTGTTGCCGTGTCGGACCTGGGGATCCTCGTGAACGCGGTTCACCGGGTTCACCCGGGCCGAGGGCACGTCAAGCTCGTCGAGCAAGCGGCACAGCGATTCGGTGTCGCGGTCGGCGAGTACGGCGTCCATCTCCTCGGCCAGCTGCTGCCTGTTGGCCACGCGCCCCCCGAAATTGGCAAACCTGGGATCGGCGTGCAGCTGGCAGCCAAGCGCCTCGCACAGGGCGGCAAAGTCGCTGTCGACTATCAGTATGGTCGACACGTGGCCGTCGCTGGTGGCAAACAACGGGAAGTAATCGGCAAGTGCCCCCTGTTCGTTTATCTCGTCGCCCAGCAGGGTGTGCTGCCACATGGCGTCGGGCCACAGGAAGTACAGCCCCGCGTCCATCATCGACACGGGCAGGAACTGGCCCCGGCCGGTACGCTCGCGCTGAAGCAGCGCTGCGGTTACGGCCTGGGCGGCCGTCATGCCCGAAACCTTGTCGAACAGCACTGTGCGCACGTTGGCCGGCCTGTCGCCGCCGCCCTGCGCCCCGGCCATGCCGATGGTGGCCTGTACCAGGGGATCGTACACGCGGCGGTGGACGTAGGGCCCCGACTGCCCGTAGCCAGTGATAGACCCGTAGACGAGGCGGGGATTGACGGCTGCCAGCGACTCGTAGTCGACACCCAGCTTTGCCGTGACCCCGGGGCGGTAGTTTTCGATAAGCACGTCGGCGGTTTCTACCAGACGCCGCAGGATGGCCGCGTCGTCTGCCTGCTTGAGGTCCAGGGCTATCGAGCGCTTGTTGCGGTTGAGCACCGAGAACTGTGCGGCGACCCCGTTCCGGTTGTTGCCCATGAAACGCGCGAGGTCACCGGTACCCGGCGGCTCAACCTTGACCACGTCGGCGCCCTGGTCGGCCAGTATCATGCCGGCAAGCGGACCAGACACAGTGGAGGTGAGTTCGATGACGCGGTAGCCGGCCAGCGGCCCAGCGACGGTACGTTGACCATATCCTTTATTCGCCATGGGGGTAATATTTTGACTCGCCCACGCTGTGTCCAATCCCGAAAGTGGGTTATCGGACGCTTCCCCCTTTTGATAGGGTTCGCGCATGCTCCACGCGATTCCGGGTTGGCGCCAGCATAAGCTGGCTGTTTCGGTGATCTGCGTGGCTCTTACCGCCGCTGCTGCTTGCACGCGGACACCGGCTACCACGGTGTTCGTGGCCCGTAGTGTTGTGACCATGGACCCGGCGAATCCACGGGCCGAGGCCGTGGCGGTGGCCGAGGGAAAGATCCTCGCGGTGGGCAGTCGCGAGGAGCTCTCGCCGCTGGCCGGCTGCAAGGGCTGCGTGATCGACAAGCGCTTTGCCGACGATGTGCTGTTGCCCGGCTTCGTGGAGAACCACCTGCACCCCGACATGGCAGCCATGCTGCTGGCGTTACCGATAACGGCACCGTTTGACTGGGAACTGCCGGGCGGAACGATCAAGGGCATACGCGGCAGGCAGGCTTTTCTCGACAGGTTGCGCGAACTCGATGCCGCTCTTGGCGACGGCTCTCTTGAAGACGGTGGCCAGCCGCTGATCACCTGGGGCTACCACGATTTCTTTCACGGTGCGGGACTCGACCGAGACGCGCTCGACGCGGTGTCGACCACGCGCGCAGTGGTGGCCTGGCACCGTTCGTTTCACGAGGTCATAGCCAATTCGGTCGCGCTCGAGTGGATGGGAGTCACCCGCGAGACGGCGGCGCGGCTGCCCGGTGTCGCTTTGCGCGCAGACGGCGAGCCCACCGGCCGCCTGTCGGAGCTGGGGCTGCTGGTCGCGCTCGGTACGCTGTCCCCGGTGGTGCTGGGCGAAGAGGCCATGGATCGCGGTCACTCCATCGTGCGGCAGATGATACACCGCGGCGGCATCACCACGGTTGTCGACATGGCCTACGGCATGTTCAGCGACGAGCGCGAGTGGCCGATTCTCAAGCGCAACCTCGACCGCGACGACGTGCCTTTTCGCACCCGCCTGGTGCCTCTGCCCTTCGCCCTGGGACGCGAGTGGGGCGAGGATCTGTTCGACAGGGTAGAGGCCCTGCCGCAACGCAACAGTGAGCGCCTGGCCTTCGTGCGGCAGGTCAAGATGATAGGAGACGGCGCGTTCTTTTCCCTGTTGATGCGAATGCAACCGCCGGGATACCTGGAGGGGGGAGTGGGCGAGTGGAACACCGAGCCGGGGCGCATGGTCGAGGGTCTCGCGCCCTGGTGGAAAGCGGGCTACCAGCTGCACGTGCACAGCAACGGCGACGCGGCCCAGGTGGCGGTGCTCGACGCGCTCGATCAGCTGCAGGCCGAGCACCCGCGAGAGGATCACCGCTTTACCTTTCATCACTTTGCGCAGGCGCGCCCGAACGAGCTGGATCGCATGGCCGCGGCCGGTGCGTTGGTGTCAGCCAACGTGTACTACAACTACTTCATGGCCGACATTTACGCCGAGCGCGGGCTTGGCCTGCCGCGCGCCGAGAAGATCACGCCGCTGGGGTCGCTGGTCAAGCGCGGGGTGAAGGTGTCGCTGCATTCCGACCTGCCCATGGGGCCGGCGCGCCCGCTGCTCGCGGCCTGGGCCGCTGCCACTCGGCTGACCCATGAAGGCAAGACCCGTGGCGCCGACGAGGCGCTTACCCCGGGGCAGGCCCTGCTCGCGATCACCAGCGACGCGGCCTACGCGGTGGGTATGGAAGACGAGGTTGGCAGCATACGAGTGGGCCTCAGGGCCGACTTCGTGGCGTTGCCCGACGATCCGTTGTCGGTGGAGCTAGACGAGTGGCCCAACATTATCCCGGTGGCCACCGTGCTCTCGGGTAAAGTTTACCCGGTCAGGCAATAGCAGCGGCAAGCGCGGCGGCGGCATCGGCCATGGCCTGGCGCGCCCCGCGGCTCACCTGGGTGGTGTTGGCAAAGCCGTGCACTTGGCCTTCGACACGGCACAGCGTTACCGGCACTCCGGCCAGTTCGAGTCGCTCGGCGTATGCTTCGCCCTCGTCTCTGAGGGGGTCGAAGCCGGCCGTGGTGACGTAAGCCGGTGGCAGGCCCGAAAGGTCTTCTGCCAGCAGCGGCGAAGCCGAGGGGTCTTCGACGGCCTGCTGGCGGTCACCCGTGTAGTGGCGGATGTACCACTCCATCTGCGAGGCGGTCAGAAAAAAACCGTCGGCGAACAAGCGGTACGATTCGCTGCGGGCCGACAGGTCGGTGACCGGGTAGATTGGCAGCTGGAAGGCCGGCGAGGGTCCGCCGTCGCGCGTGGCGCGCAGCGAAACCGAGGCCGCCAGGTTGCCACCGGCGCTGTCGCCGCCAACCGCCACCCGCGATGCGTTGATGGCCAGGCGCTCGGCGTTTTCGAGCGCCCAGCGAAACGCCGCCAGGGCGTCGTCGGTCGCCGCCGGAAAGGGATGTTCGGGGGCCAGCCGGTAGTCCACCGATAATACCTTGACGCCGGCCTTCTCTGCGAGGAATCGGCAGGGCTGGTCATGGCTGTCGATGCTGCCCACCACCCATCCTCCACCGTGGTAGTAGACCAGCAGGCCGCCGCCATCGGCGCAAGCGTGGGGCACGTAGAGTCGCGCGGCGAGTTCGCCGTCCGCGCCAGCGCAGGAGAGTTCCTCGACGCGTTGCATGGCTATGGGTTCACCGCTTGCGACAGCCGCGCCGCTTTCGATGTGCTGCCGTACCTCGGCCACGGTCAGGTCGTCGTATGATGGGTGATCGTCGAACGACATCGCGAGCAGCAGCAGTTGCACGTCTGCGTCCAGCGTGAGGCCATCCACGCGGGTGGAACTGCCACCGGCGAGCAGGAGCTGCAGGCGTTCGGGCAGAGCCATCATCGATCGCAGCAACAGGCGTTGGGCTTTTTCAGCGAGGCCGAGCGGGCGTGGTTCCATGGTGGTCATCCTCCGCGGCAACACGATTACGATATCGCGGAGGGCGAGACCAGGGCCGGCGGGTAGTTACATATCGGGGACAAGATGATAAAAGGCTTGGGGTGGAAGTTCTTCTTACAGGCGCGGCCCTCGGGGCCGAAGTAAGGGGGCTTGATCTCACCCGCGAATTGACGGGTACAGAGTTAGCAGCGGTGACGGCGGCGCTGGTCGAACACAAGGTGCTGTTTTTTCGCGACCAGCCTCTTGGGCCGGCCGACCACCACCGCTTTGCGTCATACTTCGGGCCGCTGCAACGCCACCCCGCGTTTCCGCACGTGGACGACTACCCCGAGCTCACCATACTCGAAAGCGACCGCGCGCGTCCTTCAAAAATAGACAAGTGGCACTGCGACATGACTTACCTCGAGTGCCCACCGCTGGGCAGCGTGCTCAGGGCTACCGTCATTCCTGACAAGGGCGGCGACACGATGTGGATGAATCTCGAGGCGGCCTGGCAGGCGCTGCCCCTGGACTTGCAGCAAAGGTTGGCCCAAATGCAGGCCGAGCACAGCTTTGCGCATGGCTACCGAGAGAGCCTGGCCGAACCCGGCGGCAGGGACCGTCTCGCGCGGGCCGTGGCCGACAACCCGCCCGTGCTGCACCCGGTGATGCGTCGTCACCCGGTCAGCAAGCGGCCCTGCTTGTTCGTCAACAGCCTGTTCACCACGCGCCTGCTTGGCATGGAAGAACGCGAGAGCGAGCAACTGCTGGCGCGGCTGTACGCGCACATCGAGAAGCCGGAGTTTCGGTACCGCTTCAGTTGGGAGGTCGACTCGATCGCTTTCTGGGACAACCGAGCCACGCAGCATAAGCCGGTACAGGATTGGTGGCCGGCGCGGCGTTGTCACCAGCGCATTACCATAGAGGGCGACAGACCGGTGTGAAGTCAGTCGCTGTCGGCGGCGCTGCGAAAAAACTCTAGCGCCCACCGGGCGATGACCCCGCCGTCGGTGTCCTCGGCCAGCGAAGCCAGTGACCGGTTCCACAGATCATCCGCGTACAACCCGCGCCTGCTTTCGTACAAGCCCAGCGCGTACTCGGGGCTGAACTCGGGATGGCCCTGGCAACTCATCACGTGCTTGCCGATGCGGTACATCGAAACAGGGCAGGAGTCACTGGAGCCCACGAGGCTGGCACCGTCAGGCAGGCGCGTCACCTGGTCCCGGTGGCTGTGTATGAGCTGCAGCTTGCCGTGCGTGCCGGCAACGGAATCTCCGCCGGCAGCGGCCCAGGGAAACGGCGACTCGATGCGCGTGCTGTGCACACCGAGCGTCCACCCCTGCTCGGCCAGCTCAGCGCGGCCGCCCAGTGCGCGGGCTACCAACTGGTGGCCAAAGCATACGGCGAACAGCGGTCGGCTCGCTTCGGCCAGCCGTACGACGTAGCTCTCGAGCGGAGCAATCCACTCCAATTCGTCGTAAACACTGTGCCGGCCGCCGGTCATCAGGTAGCCATCGCAATCATCGATCGAGTCGGGAAACTCGCCGAGCCGCACATCCCAGCAAGCGAATTGCAGAGAGGGATCCACGCCACCGAGCAGGCGGGCGAACATGTCGCTATACTGGCCGTGCGTGGCGGCGAGCGCGGGCTGGACTGAGTCGGTGAGAAGTATGCCTATCTTCATGGGGGGAACAGTTTGAACAGCATAGACGCTACGGTCAACGAAGTCCTTGGTCCCCTGGCCGACGCCATGGCCGCGGTAGTTTTCTACGCTGTACCCATAGGCGACGCGCAGGTGCCGCTCATCGTGGCCTGGTTGATAGGCGCGGGCCTGTTTTTCACCTTCTACCTGCGCTTCATCAATTTTCGTGGCATGGCCGAGGGCCTGCGCATAGTTAGCGGCAAGCGCCGCTCTCCGGGTTCGAGCGGGGAGATCAGTCCCTGGGGAGCGCTTTCGACGGCAGTGTCGGGCACCGTGGGCATTGGCAACATAGGCGGCGTGGCCGTGGCGATTTCAATGGGTGGCCCCGGGGCCACCTTCTGGCTGCTGGTGGCCGGGCTGCTGGGCATGGCCAGCAAGTGTGCCGAGTGCGTGCTGGGGGTACGCTACCGCCAGGTCGACGAGAACGGCCAGGTGTCGGGCGGCCCGATGTACTACCTGCGCGAGGGGTTCGGCGAGCGCGGCTGGCCGCTGGTGGGCCGAGCCCTGGGTGGGTTCTACGCGGTGGCCATCGTGCAGGGCTGCCTGGGCGCGGGCAACATGTTCCAGAGCAACCAGGTTTTCGAACAACTGCTGGTCGTGACCGGCGGTGCCGACGGCCCCATGGCCGGGCACTCACTGGAGGTGGGCCTGCTGCTGGCCGTGGCCGTGGGCCTGGTGCTGGTGGGCGGCATACAATCCATAGCCCGTGTCACCACTCGCCTGGTGCCGTTCATGGCCTTGTTCTACTGCCTGGGCGCGCTGTTGGTCATCGGCCTTAACTTCGACAAGGTCCCGGGCGCGTTTGCTTCGATATGGCACGGGGCGTTCTCGCCCGAGGGCATAAGCGGCGGCGTGCTGGGCGTGATGATGCTCGGGTTTCGCCGCGCGGCTTTCTCAAACGAGGCTGGACTCGGCTCGGCAGCCATCGCCCACTCGGCGGTAAACACCCACCACCCTGCTACCGAGGGCCTGGTCGGCTTGCTCGAACCGTTTATCGACACTGTCGTGATCTGCACCATGACGGCGCTGGTTATTCTCACCACGGTGTACGAACCATCGCTGGCGGGCAGCGGCGTGCAGGGCGTGGCGCTTACGTCGCGTGCTTTTGAGAGCACGCTGTCGTGGGCGCCGGCAGCCGTTGGCCTGGCCGCGCTGCTGTTCGCGTACTCCACGATGATCGCCTGGGGTTACTACGGGCTCAAGGGTTGGACCTACCTGGTGGGCGACTCGCGCGTGGCCGATCTTTCTTTCAAGCTGGTCTACTGCGCTTTCGTCGTGCTGGGCTGTGTGCTCGATCTTGACGCCGTGCTTACCATGTCCGACGCGCTGTTGTTCGTAGTGGCAGTGCCTAACGTCATAGGACTGTACGTGTTGGCGCCGCGCATACGCGAGAGCCTCGACGACTACTTCTCCTGAGTGTTGCTGGCGGGTTTGCCTGAGGGTCGCGGGCGGGCTGTGCCCGTCCGCCGTGGCTACTTTGCCTGCAGCGCGAGGTCCTCGATGTCGTTGGTAGAGGCAGCCGACAAGCGGGCGAGCGCAGCCGTGTCGCCAGCCAGTGCTGCGTCGAAAAAATTGAGCAGCAGGTAGTTGATGATGTCGTGGCCGTGGCGCCAGGGCAGGTGCAGGGGCGAGCATGCGTCGCCGTCACCGGTGAGCAGGTTACCCAGCGGCCCCGGTATGTCGCAGGCGTGGCTGAAAGCCAGGTGGCCGCCGTCCAGCAGGGTGCCCAGTGCCGTGAAGGGAGCGTTGGCCGGCAGGTTGTCGAAGGGGCGCTGCTGGTTGTCGGCCAGGGGCGTAGTCTGGTCGAGCGTACCTGCCATCAACATTGTGGGAACGGTGATTCCCGTGAAGAAGGCGTCGTCAAACATGAAAGCCGCCGGCGCCAGTGGGGCTATGGCTTTCACCCGCGTGTCGGTGAAGGTTCCGCCGAAGGGGTCAATTTCAAAGCCAGCCACGATGAGCGGCTCGTCGTAGAAAAAGGCGCCGCCGGCGATCGCCAGGGTCGTGTATCCGCCGAACGAATGGCCGCTCATGCCTATGCGTGTCGCGTCGATGGCGCCTTCGAGAAAGTCCCCGGGCGTGGCGTTGGCCGCCAGCAGTTCATCGAGCAGGAAGCTGATGTCCACGGGGCGATTGACGGCCGAATCAAAATCAACGACCCCGTTGAGCAGGTCGGGCAGGGTGTTGCCGTGGTGGTCGGGGGAAGCCACCACGTAGCCGTGGCTGGCGAGGTGGGTGACGAGGTAGATAGACTGGTTGCGCGTACCCGCGAAGCCGTGCGAGAACACCAGCAAGGGAAAGCTGCCGGTCGCCATGGCCACGTCGCGGTAGGCGGGAGAGGGTGGCATCTGTCCGCCCATCAGCGTGGTAGCATCCAGTGGTATACCGGCGGTGGCCGCTGCAGTTGAGGGGTAGAACAGTTCCACGGCGACCGGCCTCGCGGACAGTCCATCGACGTCGAGCCGGGAGACGTCCGCCATCTGCAAGGTGGTGACTCCCACCGGCCACTGGCCGAGCGCAGCCGTGGCATCGAGATCGTTGGGCGGGTAAGTCGCTTGTGCGTAGTGGCGCCAGCGCGTCAGCAGCGAGTCGACGAAGGCGGCCGTGCGCTCGCCGATGTCGACTCCCGGCGCGCTCACAACAGCGTCGAGATCGTCGCCACAGGACCGGGAGGCGCGATCTACGGCCCACTGCCTCCGGTCGGCCACGGCCAGGTCCCGCGCAAGCCTGTCGCAGCCACTCCCCGTGTAGTTCACAAGCAGGCAGTCGCGACCCGTGGTTTGCACCAGGCGGTCGGCCAGTTTACCGGCCACGCGGGCCAGTCGGTTGCGGCAGCGCAGCTGCTTGCGCGAAAGCAGCGAGTCGTCGACTGCGCGGATGGTGTCGTCGAGCTCAGTGGCGTAGGTGGTGCAGGTGCGGGGTACCTGCGAGGCCATGTTGACGAGTCCGGGGTATCCCAGTGCCCAGGCGTCGTCGTCGTCGCAGTTGTCGGTGACGGCACGGCGAGTGCGCAGCAGGATGTTACCCTCGCTGCTCCCCCGCCGCCGGGATCGATTCGCCCGTTTGAGGCAGCGCTCGGCTTCCCTGCCCGAGCTGCTGACGCAGGTGGCGGTATCGGCGCCAGCGGGCCCCGGGGGCAGCAACAAGGCCGCCGTCAGCAGGGCCACGGCAATTGCCGTGGCAGGAACGATCGCCGCCTGTTGGTAGTAAGAGCAGGTCATGCTGCAGCCGTTTCGTGCGTGCCAGGGTCGGGCGGTGCGACGCCGGGCCACGGGCAGGAGCATGACCCACCGGGCGGAGGCTTGTCAAGGTTGTATCGTTAGGTGGTGGGTGGCTTTGTTGCCTTTACCGCCAATGAAGGTGACATTCTCCTGGCCGGGTATATTCCGGGTACCCGGGTCGCGAGCTCACGTGGCCCGGCGCAACTGGGGGAGCACGTGGAGTATGCAGTAGTAGTCGGGGGAGGGCAGGTCGAGCAGGAAGGGCACGGCCTGGAGGCCTTTGTTGGGCAGGCCCAGCTGGCCGAGTCGCTGGGTTATACGACCGTCTTCGTGCCCGACCATTATCTTTTTGAACAGATGGGCGAGCTCAAGACCGAGCAGCCAACCTACGAGTTGTTTGCGCTGCTTGGTGCCATCGCCCAGCGCACGCGCAGCATCAAGCTGGGCAGCCACGTGGCCTGCACGCTGTTTCGTCACCCGGCCATGCTCGCTCGCCAGTTTGCCCAGCTCGACGAGCTCAGTGGAGGTCGCGTGATTGCCGGCGTGGGTGCGGGCTGGACGAGGTCCGAGTTCGAGATGTTCGGACTGGACTTTCCGCCGGTGTCCGAGCGCCTGCGTATGATGGACGAGGCGGTGGAGATCATGCAGGCACTGTGGACCGGCGAGCCCTGCAGTTTTGACGGCGAGCACTATCGCCTGCGCGACGCCGTGGCCAGGCCGACCCCGACGCAACAGCCGCGACCACCGCTGATGCTGGGCGGCGGTGGCAAGGGCATACTCCGGCGCGCCGGGCGCTGGGCCGACATCCTCCACATGGTGCCCGAGATCGGCAAGGCCGGTACGACCACGATGGAGAACGTGTCCGCCTTTCACGACGACGTGGTGGCAGAAAAGCTAGCACTGGTGCGAGAGGAGGCCAAGGATGCCGGCCGGCCGGACGGTGCCGTGCGCTACGCTACGACGATTTTCGTTTACCAGCCCGCCGACAGTGAGAAGCAGGCCGCCGAGACCGCCGAGGGCGCGGCTGCCATGTTCGGGCTCACGGCCGAGCAGTTCTGCCGTCACCCGGCCGTGCTCGCGGGAACTACCGATCAGATGGTCGAGGAACTGCAGCGTCGTGAGCGCGTGCACGGATTGTCCATCGTTGCGCTGGAGGCGACCGGGCTCGACAGTATCCGCAATTTCGCCGAGCGTATAATCGCCAACGGCTAACAGGGTGGACTCAGGCCGCCGGCCAGGCCGTGCCACCGTCCACCTTTATTACGGCGCCGGTGGTGTAACTCGAAGCGTCGCTGGCCAGGTACAACGCCGCTCCCACGATCTCGTCGGGTCGGCCGCCGCGCTGCAACGGTATGTGGGCGGCGGCGCTCTGTTCGAAGGCATCCATGTCCCAGGCCTTGGCTATGTCGGTGAGAAACGGCCCGGGCATGATGCAGTTGACCCTGACCGAGGGAGCGTAGGCTCTGGCTAAGCCCAGGCTGAGCGCGTTGAGCCCGGCCTTGGCCGTGGCGTAGGGTAGCTCGTTGGGCGTGGGCTGCACCGCGGCGATGCTGCTCACGTTGATAATAGACCCACCGTCGCCCGCCGCCATGCGCTCGCCCACGAGCGCCGACAGCCTGAAGGGCCCCTTGAGGTTTACTCCTATGACCTTGTCGAAGAGTTCTTCGCTGACCTCGGCGAGCGAAGGGTACAGCGGCGACATGCCGGCGTTGTTTACCAGCACGTCCACGCGGCCGAAGTGCTTGTAGGCCGTGTCGACCAGCTCCTGGCACTGCTGCCAGTGGCCGGCGTGAAAGCCTACCCCCAGCGCGTGTCGACCGGTGAGCTCGGTGAGCTGCGTGGCCAGCTCCTCGCATGCCTTCTCCTTGCGGCTGGCGACCACCACCTCGGCGCCCGCGCGGGCGAAAGCCATCGCCATCTCCCTGCCCATGCCGCGGCTGCCGCCGGTGACCAGAGCCACGCGGCCCTCGAGATTGAAGAGATCGTTTGCCTGCGAGTCGTTTCTTTTCACGATTTTTCCTGTTTTCACGGGTGGAGTGACTGTCTTTCTGCCTGATGTGCAAGGCTGATACGAGGCATTTGCCGTTGCCTTTCGGTCGGCAGCGAGCAGCACGGCCGCAGGCGCGCTACAATGGCCCGATGAACAATGTCATCAACGGTCGTCGTGCTGCCTGGATGTGGGTCGTCTTGCTGCTCGGCTGTTTCATGAGCTCCGGCTGCCTGCTGACCAAGATCGTTTCGGTGCCACTGCGGGTCGTCGGTGCGGTGGTTTCCATAGTCCCGATCGCGGGCAACCAGGCCCACGACGCCATCGACGCCACGGCCGACACCCTCGACGAACTGCCGTTTTGATTGCCGCGGGGTACCTGGGTGGCTGATGATTACGAAGCGGTGATGGCGGCCGCGGTGGGCCCGCTGCTTGCCAGTCTTGACGGCTTCGAGCAGCTGCAGCGCCGGCTGCATCCGCCCGAGCTGCCCGCCCTGCGCGCAGCCATGAAACCGGTGGGACAGCGCCTGGCCTCGGGGCTTGACGGCATTGCGGCTGCCAGCCCGCCCGAGGCCTTGCGCGGCTTTAATGACCAGCTGTTGGCCGGTGGCCGATCGCTTGCCGAGGCCTTCGATCTTTTCTGCTCAGAGGCGGCGGCCGAGCAGGCCATCATGCAGGTGCTCGCGTCGATGGGTGCCTTCACCCGTTCGCTCGAACAACTCTACCCACTGCGCACCTTCCCGCCGCTCGGGCGATTCTTTGTCGAACAGGAGTTTCACGATCGCCTCGACGAGCTTGATCCCGAGTCGCGCGAGGGCGTGGCCACGGGGGTGCACCTGGGCGGTGACGCCAACGATCGCAAGGCCCGCGGTGGCTTCGCGCTCTACGTTCCCGAGTGGTGGGACGGCAGCGCCGAGATGCCGCTCGTGGTAGCCCTGCACGGAGGCTCGGGCGACGGGCGCGGTTTCATGTGGAGCTGGCTGAGAGAGGCCCGCGGCCGTGGGTTTTTTCTGCTCGCCCCCACCGCCCAGGGCTCGACCTGGTCGATGATGGGCGAAGACATCGACGGCCCGGCCCTGCGGGCCATGGTAGAGCTGGTCGCCGAGCGCTGGCCGGTAAAGCGCTCGAGTATCCTGCTCACCGGCCTGTCCGACGGTGCGACTTACTCGCTGCTCACCGGCCTTGCCGAAGACTCACCCTTTACCGCGTTTGCTCCGATGTCGGGGGTACTGCACCCCGGAAATCTCGAGCGAGGCAACATGCAGCGCGCCGCGGGCAGGCGTATTTATCTCGTGCATGGCGCCTTGGACTGGATGTTCCCGGTGGAAACAGCGCGCTGGGCGGCCGGGCAGCTGGGCGATGCCGGCGCCGAGCTGGTGTACCGCGAAATAGAGGACCTGTCGCATACCTATGCCCGCGACGAAAACGACCGTATACTGGATTGGTTCGATGCTTCGCTGGCCCTGCCCGGCGACGGCGAGAAGAACAAGGGAGGAAACGAAACATGACTATCGATCTATGGATGCTGGTTTACTGTTGTACCCTGGCGCTGCTTAGCCCCGCGTTGTACCTGGTCGGACGTTTCGGAGCGGCCGGTGGCATGGAGTGGCTGCTGGGCAACCGCGACAGCTCGCTCGGTGTGCCAGCGTGGACCGACCGTGCCGTGCGTGCCCACTACAACCTCATCGAGAGCCTGGTACCGTTTGCCGCTCTCGTGCTGGTGGCCCACACGGCGGGCCTGGCCAACGAGACCACGGCCCTGGGCGCCACGGTGTTTTTCTGGGCCCGCGTTCTTTACGTGCCAGTGTATACGGCCGGCCTTCGGCCCTGGCGCACGCTGGTCTGGTTCGTGGGCCTGGGCGGGCAGATCATGATACTGGGCGAGTTGCTCTGAAGCGTAGCGATCAGTCGCGCCAGGCCAGCAGTTGCAGCATGGATCTGCCAGTGACGCGCAGGGTGCCGAAGACATAAACCAGGCCGATCATGCCGTCGAAGACCACCAGCCCGTAGAGCTCCTCGCCCGCCAATCCAGCGGGTACCGCGTAAAGGACCGCGGCGGCGGCCGACAGTCTGACCAGGCCTTGCCAGACGATGACCGGCGCGCGTCCAGCTATGTCTTTTGACGCCCACACCAGGCATGCCGCAGCCATCATCAAGAACATGCCCAGTGTCAACAGCGGTACGAAGTGCTGGGGCACCGGGTCGGAGACTGCCCCGTACCAGGTACCCAGCCCCACCAGGTAGTCCAGGGCACCGGTGATAAGAACAAATTTCTGCAACATGCTTGTCTCTCCTTTATTTCGGTTCGTGGTCCTTTCCGCCCCTTGCCTCGCGCAGGGGATCAGTCCTCACCCGCGGCCTCGGCGTCAAATTCAATGTACATCTCTTTTACGCCCGAGATGAAATTGGACACCAGCTGACGGTGCTCGCCCAGCAGGCGGGGGTTGCGCAGGCGCGGTATCATTTCTTCGAACATAACGGTCAGCTCCTTGCGCGCCAGGTGTGAGCCCAGGCAGAAGTGCTGGCCTATGCCGAAGGTGCGGTGCTCGCTTTTGAGCTCGGGCATACGCTGCGCGCGGGTCACGTCGAAGGCTTCCGAATCGGGTCCGAACACCGACTGCTCGTGGTTGGCCGAAGGGTAATACATGCGCAGGATGTCGCCTTTTTTTACCTGCTTGTCGCCCACGGTGACGTCGCGGGTGGCGGTGCGCTGCATGTAGTTGAAGGACGGATGATAGCGCAGGATTTCTTCTACCGCGCCTGGTATCAGCGAGGGGTCGTCTACCAGCAGTTGCAGTTGCTCGGGGTGCTCGATGAGCAGGCGCATGCCCTGGCTGGTGGCCGTTCTCGTGGTCTCGATTCCGCCGGCGATCAGTATCAGGAAGAAGGCGCAAAACTCGAATTCGTCGAGGGCCTCGCCTTCGACCACGCCGTTGAGCAGGGCGTCGAGCACGGTGCCCTCCCTGGGATTGGTCTTGTGCTCGGCGGCCAGGCCCATGGCGATTTCGAACAGGCGCGCTGCAGCCAACTGGCCGTCTTCCGAGCTCACGTTGAGCTCGGGGTCGTCCATGCCGATCATCACGTCCACCAGGTCCGAGAATTCCTTGCGTTTTTCTGAGGGCATTTCCATGAGTGCGCAGATGACGAACAAGGGCATCTCGGCAGCCACCTCCGAGGCGAACTCGCAGCGTCCCCTCGCCGCGATCTTGTCGATGATCTCGCGGGCGCGTTCTCGCATCATGGGCTCGAGCGCATCGACAGCGCGCAAGGTGAAGGCGTTGCGTACAACCTTGCGGTACTGGTTGTGGTCGGGGGGATCCATGTTGATGATCAGCCGCCGCATGATTTCCTGCTCTGCCGGGTCGTCGCCGGCGGGATGCGGGTGCGCCATGTTTATCGACGACGAGAACAGGCCGGGGTTCTTGGAGACAAAATCTATCTCCTCTCGCCTGGTGAGCGCCCAGAACTCGCCCGAGTGCTCGGTCGCATCCTGCCTTGAGACCGGGCACTGGCTCCTGAGCGTGGCCAGGTCTTCAAACGGTATGCCGTGGCTCATGCGCTCGGGGTCCATGAGGTTGAACTGGTAGGGGCATTCGTCGTTCATGTTATCTCCAGGGGGGTATCAGACGCCTCCCCCTTTTAGCGGGGCGGGGTTGGCTTGGCCAGCCCCGCGGTGCAGGGTGGTTGGCCATGGCTGACCTGCTTTTCACCAACGCGACCGTGCTCGACCTGGTCGCGGGCGAGCCGCGGCCAGGAATGACCGTGCGCTGCGAGGGCGAACGCATAGTCGAGCTGACTGAGAGGGGCGCCCGGGCTGCCGGCGGCGACCTGCGCAGTATCGACTGCCGCGGTCGCACGCTGATGCCCGGTCTCATCGACGCCCACGTGCACGCGTCCATCACCACGCTCGACCTTTCCTCCATGCAGAACAAGCCGGCCACCCTGGTGGCTCACGAGGCCGCTGCGGTGTTGGGCGGTATGCTTGACCGTGGTTTTACCACCGTGCGCGACGCCGGCGGCAGCGACTGGGGCCTGGCCCAGGCCGTGGACAAGGGGCTGGTAAGGGGCCCGAGGATTTTTTACTCGGGCAGGGTGCTCAGCCAGACCGGCGGCCATGGCGATTTCCGTCCACGCACCGATGACGTGCCCGTCTGCGCGTGCAGCATTTATTCCGGCGGTTTTTCGCACGTGGCAGATGGCGTAACGGCGGTGAGAAAAGCGGCGCGCGAGGAGCTGCGGCGTGGCGCTACGCAGGTCAAGATCATGGCCTCTGGCGGTGTGGCTTCGCCTACCGACCCGGTGTGGAACGTCCAGTACTCGCCCGAGGAAATGCGCGCCATAGTCGAGGAGGCCCGGGGCTGGCGCACTTATGCCATGGCCCACGCCTACACGCCCGAGGCTGTGACCCGGGCCGTTCAAGCCGGCGTGCGCACCATTGAGCACGGCAACCTGATAGACGCTGACACGGCGAGGTTGATGGCCGAACACGGTGCCTTCCTGGTTCCCACGCTGGTCATCTACCACGCGGCTGCCGAGACGGGTAGGCAGTTCGGTTTTCCCGAGACGAGTATGCGTAAGCTCGACGACGTGCTGCAAGCCGGTACGCGTTCATTGGAGCTCGCCCGCGAAGCTGGTGTAGAGATGGGCTTTGGCACCGACCTGCTGGGCGAAGTACACGACCAGCAGCTGCGCGAGTTCAGCTTGCGCGCCGAGGTGCTGCCGCCGATCGAAGTGCTGAGGTCGGCCACCACGGTGAACGCCCGTATACTCGACCGCGAGGGCGAGCTGGGAGTAGTGGCCGAGGGGGCGCTGGCTGACTTGCTGCTGGTGGACGGCAACCCGCTCGATGACCTGTCGTTGTTCGCCGACCCGTCCCGCGTACCGCTGGTAGTAAAGGCAGGGCAGGTGGCCGTGGAGAGGGACGCCTGATGGGCACCGCGCCGAGGGGCTGCCGGCTGACGACGGAAGGCGGTCTACCACTGCTGGTCGAGCCCGAACTGCCGGGGGCTGGCGAATTGGGCAAAAGCGAAGCCGCCGGTGGCGGCGTAGCTACGGCCGTGGGTCTGGCCGCTTGGCTCAGCGAGAACAGCGACTGGGTGCAGGCGCGCCTGCTGGAGCACGGCGCGCTGTTATTCCGTGGCTTTCGGGTTACCGCCGCACCCGACTTTGAGTCCGTGGCGCGCGCGTTAGAGCCCGAACTTGGCACCGAGTATCTCGGCACTTCGCCACGCGAGCCGCTTCAGGGTAGCCGCTACGTGTTTTCGGCAAGTGAGCTGCCCTCGCATTATCCCATCGCCCAGCACGCCGAGATGAGCTTCGTGGCCAGGCCACCGCGACGCTTGTTTTTTTGTTGCTTCCAGGAGCCCGCCGATGGCAGTGGTGAAACCCCGGTCACGGATTTGCGCAGGGTCTGGAGTGAGCTCGACGCTGATCTCAAGCGGCGGCTGCTGGCCGGCGGCCTGCGCATAGTGCGCAACTACTGCGGCCCGGCGGCGAAATCGCGCAGCCCGTTCCAACTCAAGGGCTGGCACGAGATGTTTGGCACCACCGATCGAGGGGCGGTGGAGACAAAGTGCCGCCTGGAGGGCTTCGAAGTGAGCTGGCTCGAGGGCGACGCGCTGCGCCTGGTCCACACCCAGTCGCTTGTGCGCGACCATTCCGACACCGGCGAAACCGCGTGGCACAATCACCTGCAGGTCTTTCATCTATCCTCGGCCGCCGGTGAATACCGACGTATTTTCGCCTTGCGACCCACGTTGCGTAACTTTGCGGTCTGGCAGTTGGCGCGTTTGCTTACCTTGCTGCAGCGCCTGACACGCAGCAGTGAAGAGCAGGCTATGCACTGCACACGTCTCGATGGTGGTGAGATTGCGACCGCCGACGTGGAGGCGGTGCGCGACGCCATCTGGCGCAACATGGTGGTGACGCCGTGGCGACTTGGCGACGTCCTGGTGATCGACAACCAGTCTACGGCGCACGGTAGGTTGCCTTACCGAGGCCGTCGCGAAATCGCCGTGGCCTGGGCTTGACAGCAGTCAGGCGCCCTGGGCCGGCAGGGGCGTGTAACCGGCCTCGCGTATCGCTTCGCGGACCGTTTGCTCGTTGACATCACCCCATACGCTGGCACCGCCCGGCTCGAGCACGACGACCGCCGATTTGACGCCCGGTGTCGCCAGCAGCGCTGTCTCCAGCCGCGTGCGGCAGTTGTTGCAGGTCATGCCTTCGACGGCCAGCTCGAGGTCGGCCGTCCTGCGCGAGGTCATGGCCCGGGTAAGCGCCGTGCGCAGTTCGCCCAGGGCAAAGCACGCGAGCGTGGCCGTGAGCAACAACGCTGAGCCCAGCTCCCACCAGGCCGGTCCGTTGCCGTGGTGGGGCAAGGCGCCGGTTCCCACGGGAAGCAGCGAGTCGAACAGCAGGCCGGCTGCAATGGATCCGACAACGATGGTACTCAGGTACACGCCCAGCGTGCGCCCACCCAGTGCGCGGTAGACGGCACCGATGGTGGCCACGTTGGTAGCCGGGCCAGCCATGAGAAACACCAGCGCGCTACCGGCCGGCAGGCCACCGGCAACCAGGGCCGCGGCTATGGGCACCGAGCCGGTCGCGCACACGTACAGCGGAACCGACACGGCCAGCACCGCCAGCATAGAGGCCATGCTGCCCAGCCCGGCCAGTGAGCCCGGCGGTACCCAGGTCGAGATTGCGGCCGACGCCAGCACGCCCACCGCGATCCAGCGCCATATGGTGCGAAGGATACTGATCGAGTGTGACGCCATTCCCCGCAGGCTGCGCTCGACCTGTTCGTCGGGCGACTGTTGTTCGTCGCCTTGTACGGCTCCCGGCGAAACCGAGCCCGCCAGGTAACCGCCGGCTATGCCCGTGACCGCGGCCGCCGCTATTTTGAACAGGGCAAAGGGCCAGCCGAGGAACGACGCGCTCACCAGGGCCGAGTCAACACCGGTCTGCGGCGTGCTTATCAGGAATCCAACCGTGGCACCGCGATCGGCGCCGTCGCGACGTAAGCCCAGCGCGGCGGGGATGACCCCGCAGGAACAAAGCGGCAGCGGCACGCCCAGCGCGACGGCCTTGAGAACGCCCAGCCGCCCGCCCAGCTCGCGGTGTACGAAGCCGGCCGGGAGCGCGACGTGCAGCAGGCCGGCCACGACGGCGCCCAGCAGCAGCCAGGGTGCCAGCGAGAGCATCACGCCCCAGGCCTCGACCAGGAAAACCATCAGCGCGCCCCTATGCGGCTGTAGCGCGAAAACACTTCCATCAGCTCGTCGACCTTGGCCGCGCGGTCGTCGGAACTGCCGCTTTCAAACGCGTGGCTGACGCAGGTCTCGATGTGGTTCGACAGTATCATCTCGCCTGCGCGCCCGAGCGCGCCCTGGGCGGCCGCGACCTGGGTGAGCACGTCCACGCAGTAGGTGTCCTGCTCCACCATGCGCCGCAGGGCCGCCACCTGCCCCTCGGCCCGGTTGAGCCGGGTCAGAACCTTCTTACGGGTCTCATCGTCCATGCCGTGAATATACCCCCAGGGGGTATATAGGTCAAGGGCTTGTTTCAGTGCTCGCATTGGCACGTGTCTCCCCTTTAGGTAACTAAGACCCCGTGGGCTGGGACAAGGAAACCGAGGGGATACGCGCGCGCCGCGAGGCCGCGCTGGCCATGGGTGGCGCCGAGGCCGTTGACCGTCAGCACGGCAAGGGCCGCCTGACGGTGCGCGAGCGTATTGACGTGCTGGTCGACGAGGGGAGCTTTGCCGAGCAGGGCCCGATGGCCGGTCACTCCGAGATCGACGACGAGGGACGCCTGGTCGAATTCACGCCGGGCAACTACGTGCTGGGCATGGCGCGCCTGGACGGTCGGCCCTGCGTGGTAGGGGGTGAGGATTTCACGCTCAAGGGCGGATCGCCCACGCCGGCCGGCCTGCGCAAGAGCGTCTACGCCGAGCAACTGGCCGTGCAGTACCGGGTGCCCCTGGTGCGCCTGCTCGAGGGTGGCGGCGGCAGCGTGGCCGGAACACGTGGCGGCAAGAACGCGGGCAAGGGTGGCGGCGGAGCCCACGCCGGCGATCCGGTTTACGTTACGCCCAGGTTCATGTCCTTTGCCGAGGCCATGGCGGCGGTGCCCGTGGTGTCGGTGGCACTGGGGCCGGTGGCGGGTTTCCCGGCTGCGCGCCTGGTGTCATCTCATTTCTCGATAATGGTGCGCGACACCTCGCAGGTGCTCATCGCCGGGCCGGCCGTCGTGGAGCGCGCGCTGGGCGAGAAGAAAACCAAGGAAGAACTCGGCGGCGCGGCCGTGCACATGCACAGCGGCGTGGTGGACAACCGGGCCGACGACGAAGCGGGTGCGCTGGCGCAGGTAAGGCGCTTTCTTTCCTACCTGCCCACCAACGTCTGGGAGCCGGCGCCCCGGGTGGCCCGCGACGACGATCCCGCCCGCGCCGAAAGCGAACTCAACTCGATCATCCCGCGCGACCGTCGCAAGGCCTTCGACATCAGGCGGGTGTTGGAACTGGTATTTGACGCGGGCAGTTTCTTCGAGATGTCGGCCGGCTACGGGCCTTCGCAGGTCACCGGCCTGGCGCGGCTGGACGGACAGGCGGTGGGCGTGTGGGCCAACGACTGCCGCTTCTGGGCCGGCGCGATGGACGCCGACGGGGCGCAGAAGGCCAGGCGTTTCATTGACCTCTGTGACAGCTTTCACCTGCCTATTATCAGCCTGGTCGACGAACCCGGTTTCATGATTGGTACCGGGTCAGAGGCGGCCGGCACCATACGCTACGGCGCGCAGACCATATTTGCGGCCAACCAGTCATCGGTACCCTGGGCGGCGGTTCACCTGCGCAAGGCCTTCGGCGTGGCGGCCGCGGCCCATTTCGGCCCGGAGTCGTACGTGCTGACGTGGCCCTCGGCCGAAAGCGGTGCGCTGCCCGTCGAGGGTGGCGTGGCGGTGGCCTTCGGACGCGAGATAGCCGCCGCTGATGATCCCGACGCCCTTCGCAGCGAGCTGGAGGAACAGTTCGCCGCCTCGCGCACGCCGTTTCCCCGCGCCGAGTCTTTCGGAGTACACGATCTCATCGAGCCCGCCGAAACCCGCAGTCGCCTGTGCCGCTGGGTGGAGTGGATACAGCCACGCCTGGCCACGCTGGTGGGGCCCACCAGCCATTCGGTTCGACCCTAGGGAATCAGCGCCAGGCGGATGGGCGAGTTTCGGCGAGAGTCGAGGTCGGCGAAGGCCGAGGCGGCGTCCTCGAGCGGGTAGCGTTCGGTTATCGATCGCGAAAGATCCAGCGTGCCCGCCGCCGCCATCTCTACCACGCGGTCAAGTTCGGTACGGGTGTAGCCCATCGAGCCGGTGATCGAGATCTCCTTGCCTATGAACGAGACCAGCGGTGGCAGGCGAGGGCGGTCGATGCCCACGCCGCCGAGCACCACGCGGCCGCTTCTTGCCACGCAACGCAAGGCCAGCGAAACGGTGGCTTCGCCGCCTACGAATTCGATCACGCAGGCCGGTCCCTCGCCGCCCGCTGCCCTGCGAACCTGCCGATGGGCGTCGTCGGCGCGACCGTCCACGCAGACATTGGCACCGGCAGCGCGCGCTTTTTCCAGCGCGCCTTCGCTGGCGTCGATCGCTACCACGGTGCCTGCTCCCAGTATGCGAGCGAGCAACAAAACGTGGTAGCCAACGCCGCCGCAGCCTATTACGGCCAGGCTCTCGCCAGGCTGCAAGGCGCCGCGCGTAGCAACGGCGTGGTAGGCAGTGGCCACCGCGTCGGCCAGTATGGCCCCGTGTTCAAAGGGGAGGGTGTCGGGCAGCGGCAGCGTGCAGGAGGCCGAAGCGACTACGCGCTGAGCAAAAGTACCGTCGCGTGCCATGCCGAAAATCTGCGCGCTCGCGCACAGGCCCAGGTGCCCGTCAAGGCAGGGACCGCACTCGCCGCAGGTCTCGCTGGGCAACAACAACACGCGGTCGCCCACCGTGCGGTCGGTAACCCCGTCGCCGACCGCGGACACGACGCCGGCACCCTCGTGTCCCATGACTACCGGAAGGCCAGGCAGCGGTAAACGGCCGTGCACGGCGTGCAGGTCGGTGCCACACACGCCGGCGGCTTTTATATCTACGAGCACTTCGCCCGGGCCAGCGACGGGCTCGTCTACTTCTTCTACTTCGACCCTGTTTTCCGGGTGCAGTCTTACCGCTTTCATGTTCCTGTCTCCGCTGCCTGTTTTTACTCGGCGCCGTGTACGCCGCCTTCGGCGTTCTTCCAGTGGGGCTCGCGCAGGGCACGGCGCATGATCTTGCCGACCGGTGTCCTGGGAAGTTCGTCCATGATGTCGATTGCCTTGGGTACCTTGAATCGCGCGAGACGCTCCTTGCAGAAGGCCAGAAGCTCTGCCTCGCTGGCGCTGGCCCCGGGCCTCAGCGAAACGGCAGCACGTATGGCCTCACCCCACTTGGGGTCCGGTATCGCGAAGACCGCGCAGTCGGCTACCGCGGGGTGCTCGGCGAGCTCACTCTCTACTTCGGCGGGGTATACGTTGAAGCCACCGGTTATGATCTTGTCTTCCTTGCGGTCGTCCAGGTAAAGGTAGCCACGTTGGTCGGTGTGTCCGAGGTCACCGGTGTAAAGCCAGCCGTTGCGGAGGCGGGCCTCGTCGAGTTCCGGGCGTTTCCAGAAACCCGGTGTCGTCCACGGCGCACTTACGCAGATCTCGCCGGTTTCGCCCACTTCCGCTTCCGCACCCGACTCGTCAACCACGCGCACCTGCGCGAAGGCCGGCCGCTCGCGTCCCACCGACCTGAGCCACTCGCCTTCCTGTTCGAGTGCCGCCGCGTGCTCGTCGGGGCCCATGAAGGTGTTGAGTGCGTAGGCTTCGGTTTGTCCGAAGCCGGTGTAGAGCACGGGCCCCACGCGTTCGAAGGCGCGCTTGACCAGCGCCGGTGCCGCCGGCGCAGCGGCGTATACTATCGCCCGCAGGCTCGAAAGGTCGGCCTGCTCGGCGCCCGGGTGGTCGAGCAGCATGCGCAGCAGGGTGGGAATGATGAGCACCATCGTTACCCGGTGTTTCTCGATGGCGGCTATCATCTCTTCGAGGTCGGGGGTGGGCAGGATGACCAGGGTAGCGCCACCCATCCAGCAGGTGTCCATGGCGCGGCCGCCGAAGTGGCTCAGGGCCAGCTGTCCGAGCAAGCGGTCGTCGGGGTTGACGTCGAAGCTGGTCTGCCAGGAACTCATGGCCGCGGCCACGCTTCCGTAACTGTGGGTCACTCCCTTGGGGTGGCCGGTGGTGCCCGAGGTATACAGTATCTGCGCGAGCGACGTTGCCGGGCGGTCCAGCGAGGGACGTTCGAAGGTTTCCTTGTTGGCCAGGGCCGACAGGTCGTGATCGGCCGCAGTGCTGGCGCCCGCGGTCGCATCGCCGGCCACCGATAGAACCGACGCTCCCCCGGCGGCCGCCCGTGCCCGCTCCACCCCCCTGGCCGACAGGCCGACCACGAAACTGGCCTCGGAGTCGTTGACCATGAAAGAGTGCTCGCTTTCGGTGAGCGCGCCCAGCAGCGGGACGATAGCTCCACCTGCGCGCGCGATGGCGATCACCGTCCGCACGTACTCTATCGTGTTCTCCTGCACCAGTGCCACGCGCTGGCCGGGTTCGAGCCCCAGGCCGATCAGTGCGCGCGAAAGTTGGGTGGCGCGTTCGTCGAGCTCGCGGTAGTCCACGCGGCGGTCGCCGTCGATGACGGCGGTTTGCTCGGGCCAGCTTCGCGCGGCGCGGGCTGGGTAATGGGAGTAGGGCGCTATCACTTGTTCCTGCCGCCTCCCTTGCCGCGGCCCGTAGGAGCAGCGCCACCGGGCAGCTCCCTGTCGGCCGGGCCCGTGTAACTCGCGCCCAGTTCGGGCGTGATGATGCGCAGTGGCACGCCGTCGCGTATTTCTTCGACCACGTGGGCGAGCAGCGCCATGCCGTAACTGAGTGCGCCCAGGCCACCGGTCATCAGCGGATCAAAGCCGAGGTCTGACAGTACGGCGCCCAGCGCACCGGCAAGGTTTATGGGGATGAGCCTGCCCTTGCGCCGTGCCATTTCTTCTTCCACCGCGTCGAGCAGTTGCCCGTGCTCGTTCCAACCACCCAGCTCGCCCGCCAGCCGCCTGAGGGCCAGGACCCTGGGCTCGCCTTGCTTGTGCACGGGATGGCCCAGTCCGGGTACAGCGCCTCGGCGTTCGATCCAGGTGTCGATCAACTGCGCCGCGGCAGCCGCCGGTTCGAGCTCCAGGGCTACGCCTTCGATGAGCATCTCGGCGGGTTCCTGGGGTGAGCCGGTGACTGATCCACTGGCCAGCATGCCGCTCGCCAGCGCCGGTACGGGCGAATCGGGGGTGGCCGAGGCCGTGTAGCGAGCCGCGCAGGCCGCCGAGTTTATGAACTGCTGGTCCATGCCGCTGCGCAGCACGAGGTCGAACAGGGCGGTTTCGCGTTCGTCGGCCAGCTCACCCCTGAGCAGCAGCCACGCGCTCTCGGTGTAAGACAGCCGCTCGATGAGTTCTTCTATGCGGTAACCCCTCACTCGTATGTTGCCCTGCTCGGCACGGCTGATCGAAGTGCTCCAGTAGTCGCTCCAGTCGCCCGATGCCACGTACTGGCCGACGTGTCGTTTTGGTTTTTTGCCGCTTTTACCGTTGCCCATGTTGGTCTCTCCCGCTGCCGGTTATCTGCCCTTGAAAACGGGTTTACGTTTATCGAGAAAAGCCCGCGGTCCTTCCTGCGCGTCTTCGCTCTGCCGCACGGGTTCGGCCAGCAGTTGCTCCAGGCGCAGGCCTTCTTCCAGGGGAAGGTCGAGCCCACGCAACACCGCCGCCCGCGCGGCCTGTACGGCCAACGGCGCGTTGGCGGCTACGAGTCCGGCCAGCTCGGTGGCCTGTTCGAGCAGGTCGGCGGCATCCACCACGCGGCTCACCAGTCCTACCCGCAGCGCTTCTTCGGCGTCCAGGCGTCGCCCGCTCATGATCATGTCCAGGGCGACCGACGGTCCTACCAGCCGCGGCAGGCGCTGGGTGCCGCCGGCGCCTGGTATGAGCCCGTGCGTGACCTCGGGCAGGCCGAAGCTGGCCGTGTCGGCGGCCAGGCGAATGTCGCAGGACAACGCGAGCTCGAGCCCACCGGCCAGGCAGGCCCCGTTTATCGCGGCGATGATGGGTTTCTCGATTCGCATGTTACGCGTCAGTCCGCCCAAGCCGGGCTGTTGCTCTGAGCGGCGCAGTCGTTCGGTCGGGCCCAGGTTCCGGTAGAACTCGCCCACGCCCCTCATGTCGGCGCCCGAGCAGAAGGCCTTGTCGCCGGCCCCCGTGAGCACGGCTACGCGCAGGTCCGGGTCGTCGTTGAAGCGTCGCCAGGTAGCCACCAGCTCGTCGCTGGCATCGAAGTCGAGCGCGTTGCGCACTTCGGGGCGGTCGATCGTGACAAGCGCCACGCCGCCTGTTGTTTCAAAGAGTATGCTCATGTCTTTTTCCCCGTGCTGGCCTCGCTTGTGCCGGTGGTTCCTCCGCTGGTCGGTTCGAAGCGGGGAATTTTCCGGTCGCCCGCCTGTTCAAACACCAGCTGCACTCTCATGCCGGTGCGCACTGCGTCGGAATCGAGCCCCGTTACGTTCGATACCATGCGCGGGCCCTCGTCCAACTCTATGACCGCCACGACGTAGGGCGGTGGTATCGCGGGGTGGTAGCCGTGGCGGTAGACGGTGTACGTCACGACCTGTCCGCGGCCGCTCGCCGCGTGCTGGTCGATATAGCTTGACCAGCAGCGCGGACAGCAGGGGCCGGGGGGCAGGAAGTAGTGCCCGCAGTCGCGGCAGTGCGTCATCATCAGCGATCCGTGTTGGCAGGCTTCCCAGAACGACGCCGTCAGTTGGTCATCTGCGGGCGCGGGGTGCGCGGTTTTCGTGGCTGCCTTTTCCTCCATCAGCGATCTGCTCCCAGCAGAAGTCCGGTGTGTGTGTTCATGCCGAGTCCGTGGCCCGAAACCAGGGCCACGCTCGCGTCAGCTACCTGTCGCTCACCGGCCTCGCCTCGCAACTGCCGCACGGCCTCGATTACGTGCATCATGCCGCCGCCGTAGCACTCGGCCAGCAGGCCGCCGCTGGTATTCACCGGCAGGCGGCCGCCGGGAGCGATGCCGCCGTTTTCTACGAACGAACCTGCCTCGCCGCGTGCGCAGAACCCGTAGTCTTCCAACTGCATGAGCAGAACTATGCTGAAGCAGTCGTACAACAGCGCGAGGTCGACGTCCGACGGCTCGAGGCCCGCCCGCTCGAACAAGCGTGGCGCAGAGCGCGCGGCGGGCAGTTGGTCAAAGTGCGTGCCATTGCCCATGGTCTGAAGGCTGTGGGCCTGGGCCTGCGAAAGCACGCGCACGGTACTTCGTTCGAGTCGCGCGGCGCGTTCGGCCGACAGCACGAGCACGGCGGCCGCACCGTCAGACACCATGCAACAGTCCAACGCCCGCAGCGGTTCGGCCACCGGCTTGCTAGCCAGGTAATCGTCCATGCTGAGCAACTCCCTCTTCAGGGCATGGGGCGTGAGCGCTGCGTGGGCGCGTGCGGCCAGCACCACTTCGCCCAGCTGTTCGGGCCGGGTACCGTAGTTATGCGCGTGGCGGCGCGCGGCCAACGCGTGCATTCCCACTGCACCGAAAAACCCGAAAACCGCGTCGTCGCCGCGGCCGTAGCCGAAGGCGGCGGGCTGCGACAGTGGGCTGTCTCCATACACGCACAGGCAGGCCGAGCACAGGCCGGCCTCAACGGCCAGCACCGCGCGGCCCACTATGCCCACGCTACCGGCTCCGCCCAGGATCTCGGAGCCGGCGTAGTCCGGGTCCAGCCCGAGCTGGGCCCCGAGGCGCAAAAAATGCGGAGTTATCCCGTCCAGTATTCCCTGCGCGGGCCCCGGATCGGTAAGCAGGCCGTCAACGTCGCCGGGCTCCAGCCCGGCATCGGCCACCGCCGCCCTCGCCGCGGTGGTTTCGAGCTGCCACGGTGTGAGGCCGGGCAGGCGGCCGAATTCGCTGTGCCCCACGCCTGCTATGACCGCGCCTCTGCTCAAGCGACCCCCGCCGGCATGCGTCGCTTGGCAATTATTTCGCGCATGATCTCGCTCGTGCCCGCTCCCACTCCCCAGTTCTGAACGCCGCGGGCGCAGCGGGCCACGTAGTTTTCTTTCATGAAGCCGTAGCCACCGTGGGCCTGGGCGCATTCGAGCACGAGGTCGCGCGTGAGTTCAGCGCCGTAAAGCTTGGCCATGCTCACGGTGGTTTCTCCCTGCGGATCTCCCTCGCAGAGTTCTTCGGCGGCGCGGTAACTGAGCAGCTCGGAGGCTTCGAGTCGGGTCATGAGATCGGCCATGCGGTGGCGCCACACCTGCATCGAGGCCAGCGGACGACCGAAGGCCTTGCGCTGGGCCATGTAGTCAAGCGTTTCTTCGAGTACGTCACGGCACAGCGAGTTCATCATTGCCGACAGCACCAGGCGTTCCCCCTGGAAGGCCTGCATGATGTAGCCGAAGCCCGCGCCTTCTTCGCCCACGAGGTAGCGCCGCGGAACGCGCACGTTGTCGAAGAACAGCTCGGCGGTGTCGCCCGAGTGCAGGTCCACTTTTTCCAGCGGGCTGCCGACCTGGTAGCCCGGCGAGTCGGTGGGGCACACCAGTATGCTCACTCCGCGCGGGCCCGGGCCGCCGGTGCGCACGGCGAGGGTAACGAAGTCGGCGCGTACGCCGTTGGATATGAAGATCTTCGATCCGTTTATGATGTAGTCGTCGCCGTCGGCGACCGCAGAGGTAGTGAGGGCCGCCACGTCAGAGCCGCCGCCGGGCTCGGAAACGCCCAGCGCAGCTATTTTTTCGCCCTTGATGGCGGGCAGGAGCCACTGGTCGCGCAGCTGGTCGCTGCCGTGCGCGTGGATTATCCCCGTGGCCATTTCGCACTGCACGAGCAGGCCCACCACGCTACCCATGTCGCGGCCACGGGCCAGTTCTTCGACCAGGATCACCGTGTACCAGTAGTCCAGTTCGCTGCCGCCCCAGCGCGCGGAGTAGCGCACTCCGAGCAATCCCAGGTCGCCGGCCTTGCGAATCAGCTCGTCTGGAAAACGGCCTTGCTGTTGCCACTGCTCGGCGTTGGGCAGGATCTCGTCGCGCGTGAATCGTCGCACCGTTTGCCTGAATGCCTCGTGTTCTTCGGTCCACCGGGGAAAACTCATCGTTTGTTCCTCTTGTCCGGGTTGGCTCGCCTAGCGCGCTGCCTTGCCGGGTAGCAATATGCCGCGGGCGAAAACGTCGTCCATGAGTGGCAGCATTTCATCGAGATCGTAGTCGTGGGTGTCGAGCATCTCGCGTTCAACCAGCACACGGCCGAGGTGGAACATCAGGTAGGCCACCCGCTCGGGGTCAACGCGACGCAGAACCTTCTGCCTGATGCCTTCTTCGATCACTCGCTGCAACAGGCCGATGATGCGCGATTCCTGGTCACGGGTAAACGCGTGTGCCGCGGTTTCGAGGGTCATCTCGGGGTCGCCGGCCAGTGCGTGACCGAGTACGTTGTCGCGGCGGTAGTTCTGCCTGGTGAGTTCTACTACGGTGCGCATTTTTTTGCGTGCGCTGTTTCCGCCGGCGTTGCCGCTCACAATTTTCTCGGCCTTCGCGATGAAGAACTCGGCGTCGCGCTCAAGCAGGCTGATGTAAAGGTCTTCCTTGTTGCGGAAGTGTGCGTAGAGGGTAGTGCGCGAGCAGCCGGCCTCGCGGGCGATCTCGTCCATGGTGGTCTTGCGCGGCCCGAAGCGCAGAAACCGCCGGTTAGCCGCTTCGAGTATCGCTTGGCGTGCGCCGGCGGTGTCCGCGCCGGTCCTGCTGCCCGTTCCTGTCGTCGCCATGCCAGCAACTTAACATTTGACGTTTGTTTGTCAAGTTGTTAGGGTAGCGTCCGGCTGGAGGCGGTTGGCCACAAGCACCGCCGCAGTGAACGGGGAGAAGAACAACGACATGGCAGAAAAAGCAGGAGCAATTGACGCGTGGGCAACACTGATGCTGCCGGGCAGGTTTGACCGCTGGCCCGAGGAGTTCAAGCACATCTTCCGCCGTTACAGCAGCATAGACCTGTTCGAAAAGGGTATGACCCCCGAGCAGATGATAGAGCACATGGACGCTGCCGGTGTCGATAAGGTTATGTTCTCGGCCTTTGGCTACGGCGACCTCGAGTTGTTGAGCAACCAGGAGGTGGCCGAGATATGCGCGAAGTATCCGGATCGCTTCGTAGGCGTGGGCACGGTGGACCCGCGCGGTAAGCCGATGGACGTGGCCCGCGAAGTTGAAAAACTTGGACGCGAGTACGGCATGAAGGGTGTTCGCCTGGAACCCTACGCCTACGGTGACGGTATGACCGGCGCGCCGCCGAACGGCAAGATGTACTGGCCCGTGTACATGAAGTGCGTGGAGCTGGACATGGCCGTGTGCATGCAGGTAGGCCACACCGGCCCGCTGCTGCCATCGGAGGCCGGGCGTCCGATCTACATCGACGAGATCGCGCTGTCGTTTCCCGAATTGACCATCGTTGGCTGTCACCTGGGCCAACCGTGGCACGAGGAGATGATGATACTGGCGTGGAAGCACCCCAACGTTTATGTCGAGACCAGCGCGCGCACGCCCAAGCACTGGCCGCCGTCTTTCGTTGACTTCGTCAAGGGCTGGGGCCGCGACAAGGTGTTGTGGGCCACCGATTACCCGCTGCTGACCTTTGAGCGCACGCTCAAGGAACTACGCGATCTTGGAATCGACGACGAGATCTACAACAAGGTGGTGCGCGAAAACTGCGTGCGCGCTTTCAAGCTGGACAAGTGAGCAGGGCCCCGCGGAAGAAGAGAGCTTGAGCGTGGACGCGGCGGCGATGGGAGCCAACCTGGAGCGTATTCCCTTTACGCTGGAGATGGGCCTGGTCATAGAGCGACTGCAGGACGGCGAAACGCACATGCTGCTGCCGGCTGGACGGGGCAATCACAACCTGGTGGGCACGGTACACGCCGGGGCGGTGTTCACCTTTGCAGAAACCGTGGCCGGCGTAGCTGCCGGTGCCGACACGCTCGAGCACGGGTTTCCCTTCGTGCGCAGCGCCCGGGTGCGCTACCTGAGACCGGGTGACGGCGAGTTGCACGGGCACGCGAGCGTGGAGGCCGAAGACGTAGCGCGGGTGCTGGCCGAGTTGAGCGAGTACGGTCGTTCGAGACTCAGCGTGTCAGTCAAGATCGAAGACACCGAAGGGCGGCTGGTGGCCGAGCTCGACGTCGACTACGCCTTCAGACCGATAGCGGGGGAGAAAAAATGAACGAACTACTGAGAAGCGAAATCAACGACGGCGTGGTGACCATAACGCTGACGCAACCCGGCAACATGAACGCGCTCAGCCTGGGCATGCTCGACGTCCTGATGGAGGCCCTCGACCGGGCCGCCGCCGATGACAGCGTGAGAGTGGTCGTGCTTGCCGCCGAGGGCAAGGTGTTTTGTGCGGGTGCCGATCGGGCCGAGATGATAGAGCGCGAACCCGCCGAGTGGGAACCCATCGTGGATCGTTATCTCGATCCCGTGCGCGCGATAGCGGGCATGGACAAGCCGGTGGTGGCGCGCCTGCACGGCGACACGGTCGGGGGCGGATTCGGACTGGCGATGGCCTGCGACTTCAGGGTGGCCGTGGAGGGCATACGGCTGGGCGCGCCGTTTGTTCGCATTGGACTGGCCGGTTGTGACATGTCGGCCGGGTATTTTCTTCCACGCTTGATCGGCCTGGGCGCGGCCACCGAGATGATGATGACCGGCCGCCTGGTCAAGGCCGAAGAGGCCCTGGCCATGGGCCTGGTTCACCGCGCGGTCGCGGTTGACCAGCTGGACGATGAACTGGCCGAGCTCGTGGGGCGGCTGAGGAACGGGCCGCCGATAGCGTTGGCGTTTACCAAGCGCGCGATCAGGCGTTCGCTGGATCGCGACATGAATTCGGAGTTCGACTACGAGGTATTTGCCCAGGTGCAGTGCATACAGACCGAGGATCATCGCGAGGGGGTGAAGGCGTTTTTCGACGAGAAGCGCGCGCCGATTTTTCGTGGAAAGTAGCAGGCAGGACGGGAGCAGGGTTCATGGCTGAAGCAGATTTTTACTTGAGCGAGGAGCAACGGTCGTTGCAGTCGACCTTGCGCGACTTTGTCGCTGCCGAGGTGGAGCCGCTCGCCCAGGGGGCCGACGATGACGAGCGCTTTCCGGTGCAGGTGTTGCGCAAACTGGGTGGGCTTGGCTATCTCGGACTGCGTTTCCCCGTTGAGGTGGGCGGGGCGGGGGGTAGCAACCTCGACTACGCGGTCATGTGCGAGGAGATGGCGCGCGGCTCGGCCGGTATAGCGCTGGGAGTGTACGTCCACACGGCGCTGGCCTGTTCGGCCTTGACGGAGTTCGCGTCCGATGATTTGCGCGAACGCTGGCTCGCCCCGGCACTGCGCGGCGAGGCCATCGGCGGCTGGGCTTTTGCCGAGGCCGGGGCCGGGTCTGACGCCGCGTCGATTACTACCAGCGCCGCCGTCGATGGCGATGACTACGTTCTCAACGGCGCCAAGATGTACATCACCAATGGCACCATAGCCGACTTCCTGGTGGTGGTCGCCTCCACGACGCCGGGGCAGGGGCTCAAGGGTCTGTCGTTGTTTCTCGTGGAGGCCGACCGTCCCGGTTTCAAGGTCGCTCGCCCCTTGTCCAAGCTTGGGGTTCGGGCTTCGGAGATGGCCGAGCTTGTTTTCGAAGACTGCCGGGTGCCGCGTGAAAACCTGCTGGGAAGAGAGGACAAGGGTTTCCTCGACGCGCTCAGGGTGCTGGTGTTCGGTCGCATAGCGTCGGCGGCTTTCGCCGTAGGGATCTCTCGTGCGGCGTTGGAGGCCACGGTCGAGCATGTGCGCGAGCGGCGGCAGTTCGGTGTGTCGGTCGGTAGCTTCCAGGCGGTGCGCTTCGGGGTCGCCGACATGGCCATGCAGATAGAGGCGGCCCGCCTGCTTTGTCACCGGGCAGCCATCGCTGCCGACCGGGGTTTGCCTCACGGCCGTGAAGCGTCGATGGCCAAGCTTTTTGCCACCGAGACATGCACGCGCGTGGTCGAGCGAGCGTTGCATTACCACGGGGCAACGGGATTCATGTCGGACTCCCCGGTGCAGCGTTACTACCGCGACTGCAAAGTGTTCGAATTCGGCGAAGGCTCAAGCGAACTGCAGCGCGAGATGATCGCGCGCGAGCTGGGTCTCTGAGCCGAGGGGGAGTATCCCCCTCGGGCTTTCTTTCTGATAGAGGGGAAGCATGAACGTGGAATACGGAACCTTCGTACCGCAGGGCTGGCGCATGGAGATGCAGCATCTCCAGGGCGGCCAATCCCAGTGGAATGTCTTGACCGCGAGCGCGCGCGCGCTTGAAGACGCTGGCTACGACTCGTTGTGGTTGTACGACCACTTTCACACCGTGCCGCGTCCGGCCATGGAGCCGACCTTCGAGTGCTGGAGTACGATGGCCGCTCTGTCGCAGGTGACAAGCCGAGTGCGCCTGGGCCAGCTGGTGACCTGCAGCGCCTATCGCAACCCGGCTTACCTCGCCAAGCTGGCCAGCTGCGTTGACGTGATGAGCGGCGGCAGGGTCGACCTTGGAATAGGCGCCGGCTGGAAGACCGAGGAGTTCGAAGCCTACCAGTACCCGTTTGCCGGCATACGCGAGCGCCTCGACCGCATGGCCGACACGGCGCGTATCTGCCGCGCGATGTTCACGGACGAGAAAGCCACCGTAGAGGGAGTGTACCACCGGGTGACCGACGCCATCAACGAGCCAAAGCCCGTGCAGGCCGGGGGGCCCCCGATCTGGATAGGCACGCAGGGCGAAAAAGTCGGCCTGCGCATGGTGGCCGAAGTGGCCGACGGCTGGAACCATAACCGTGGGCCCGACGAGTACGAGCGCAAGCGCGAGATCCTTGCAGGGCATTGTCGCGACCGCGGCCGCGACCCCGACAGCGTGCGCATATCAGTGGAGAACACCTGCGTGATCTACGAGAGCGAAGCCGAGCTACGTGATTTTGCCGCTCGCTGGTGGCCGCACTACAACGAGAAACAACTCACCAGGTTCCTGGCCAACTGCTGGACCGGGAGGGCCGAGGATATCGCGGCCGAGATAAGGTTTTTTACCGAGCGGGGAGCGTCGCTGGTGATCTGCTGGTTCCAGGACCTCTGTGACGCCGGCAATGAGGATTCGCAGGCGCAGCGATTTATGCGCGAGGTCGTGCCGCTGGTCTGAGCGACAGGGCTGGCCATACGAGTTTGCCGTGCCTGCACCTGGGGTACAGCCCGCCACCCGTCACGGTCAAATGAAGGGTGGCGGGCCTGCGGTTTGCATGCTTCAGCTCCCGGCCGGCTCGCACACGAACTTCAGTGAATCGGAATCCCGTGTGCCTCGTCCGTTCGTGCCTGGGGTTGAGATCGCCTGCACTTTCAGCTTACCCTTGCCGGCCCGCGTACCGTCGTTCCTCAGCGGAACCTGAAATTCTACCAGGTCACTGCAGTCACCCTCGACAGTGACCGGCGAGGAGTAGGTTATTTCAGATCCTGCTCTTCCGCCCAGCGTTGCCTGTCCAGCTGGATCCAGGGACGCTATGGCGTCACGGAGCGCGGTGCCGTTGGCTGCGTCGTGGGGCTTGCGACTGTCAGGCCTGGGCTTTTTAACCCGTAGCGAATCCACGCCGCTCACCGAGCATGCTAGATCGCCGGTCTTGGGGTCTACGAGGCGAGAGTCATCAAGATTCAGGCAGGCCGCAAGGCGGAAGACACATACTCCGTTGGCCTGGCCATCTCCGTCGCACACCGGATCACCGTCGCGGCAGGTCTGTTCCGGGTTTATGTAACCTCTTCTATCGAAGAAGGGGCGGTTGAGGGGGTTGCGTATAGACCACTCCAGCACGCAGTTCTTTTTTGCTGATCCCTTGCCGGGCACGAGGTCACCCGCGGTTTCGCCCATGTACATGTCGCTGAACTTGCATGTCTCGAACGGCCACACTCCTGTCCCCGATACGGAGGCTGGATCAACGGGGTCAGCATTGTTGTCGTCGCAGCAGAGCGGCACCGGCGTATCCGGGTCGGCTACACAATCGGCCGTTCTCAGTGAGCAACCGCTTCCAGTGTAGTTGTGTTTACACTTCTTGGTCGCAGCGGGGAGCATGGGAGTGCTGTTCCGCTTGAGCACCAGGTTCTGCTCCTGCAGGCTCGAGCTGCTCGAGCAGGTACCACCGGCGGGGCAGTTGTCTGGGTTTTTCTTGCTGCACGGTAGGCCGTCCATGGTGCCGCCCGAGCAGGTGCCCTTGTCTACGAAGCCGTCGTTGATACGATCATCCCAGCACATGCTAACGGTTATCGCCGACGCGAACTGGGTGACGCCGGGGGCGGTCGTGTCTTCGGGGGTCAGAATTGCCCGCATGCCAACACCCGCTCCCGCCTCTACCTTGAACTTGTCACTGCCCGAGCTGTGATCGAAGCCGGTAATGGAAAAACTGGTGTCGGTGGCAATGGCACCAGCTGGTACATCAATGGTAACGCAGCCGTCAGTCGTGGTGAGCGTGCCTCCGGCAACACCGATGTTCACGCCACCGGACCTAGCCACGGTGCAGTTCTGGTCAGAAAAAGCAGGGCAGTCGTCGCATACATCGCCACCGTCGCAGCAGCCCTCCTTGCCGACGGGGACCACGCCCGAGCAGCCACCCGAAACCCAGAAAGCGGGGTCGGTACAGTCGTAGTCAGCCTGGTCCGGGTTGTACTCGGCGGCGCAGTTGTCATCGGGGTCGCACACGCCGTCGGCGTCTGGATCGGTGCTGTCGCAGGTGTCGGTGGCTTCTTCGCAGTTGTAACAGGTACCCAGGGCCAGGCAGGGGTCGCCGCCGCTGGTGCAGGCCGCGGCCTGGCAGGTCTCAATGCCCGTGCAGTAAAGCCCGTCGTCCGAGCAGGCCGTTCCGTTGGCCAGGGCCGGATGCGCGCAGGCGCCCGCGCCATCGCACTGGTCGTCGGTGCATTCGTTGCCGTCGTTCGTGCAGGCTGTTCCCGCACTCACGTCGCAGCTGTTGGCCGCCTCGTCGCAACTGTCGGCGCACTCGGCGCCACCGACGCAGGGGTCGCCGCCGCTGGTGCAGGCCGCGGCCTGGCAGGTCTCAGCGCCCGTGCAGTAAAGCCCGTCGTCGGTGCAGGCAGTGTCGTTGGCCACGGCCGGATGCGCGCAGGCGCCCGTGCCGTCGCACACGTCGTCGGTGCATTCGTTGCCGTCGCTCGTGCAGGCTGTATTCGCCGCCACCGCGCAGCTGTTAGCCGCTTCGTTGCAACTGTCGTCGCATTCGGCGCCACCCACGCAGGGGTCGCCGCCGCTGGTGCAGGCTCCAGCCTGGCAGGATTCTGAACCAGTACAGTAAAGTCCGTCGTCGGTGCAGACAGTGTCGTTGGCCACCGGCGTGAACACGCAGGCGCCCAGCGCGCAGGAGTCCGAGGTGCACTCGTTGCCGTCATTGCACACCAGGGTCAGGCAGGGGTCGGGGGCAGGTTCTTTTATTACGTGAGTGGTGCCGTTGGGGTCGCCTATTCCCGAGCCGCCAACCGATAGATCCAGGGTGCCGTCGCCATCGAGGTCGCCGAGGTCTACGCCCCAGCCGAGATTGCCGTCGTTGACCTTGCCGTACCAGACCGCCGGTGCGGTGTTTATCGAGGTGTTCAGTCCACTGTAAGTGCCGCCCGAGAGTACAAATACGCCGCCGTTCTGGGCCATTCCGCCTCCGGAATACAAGGGCGCCCCGATGTAGAGTTCGAGCTTGCCGTCGGCGTCGTAGTCGGCGGCAGCCAGGTCGGTGCCCAGGCGGTCAAACACCGCGTCGCCGTCTCCTATGCAGCTGTCGGCGCTGGTGTAGGGCGAGGGGTAGTCCACCGGGTAGACCGCGGGCGAAGCCCCTATGGGTCCGTACTTGATGTACACGCGCGATTCCACCGCCACCCCGTCGCTGGGAGACCCGACCACGAGGTCGTCGATGCCATCGGTGTTGACGTCGGCCACGTCAAGGCCCTGGCCGAACCAGGCGTCGTCTTTCTTCATGTCGATGCAGGCCGAAGCGACGCAGGAACAGGAGCCGCCACAGGCCGGCGCGCCGTCCATGATGCTCAAGGGCTGGGAGACTGGATTGTTGATGGGGCCGTTGGCGCAGAAATTGAACTCGACCACGGCCGCGGTTCCAAGCAGGTATACGCGTCCCGCCCGGGCGAACCCGTGGCGGTGTATGGGTGCGCCGACCACGAGATCGACCAGTCCGTCGTTGTCTATGTCGCCGGCTGCCGGGTAGCCGAACATTTCGAGTTGCGCGCCACCGCTCATTATCGAGTAGCCGTTGCCCCCGGTGTACAGGCGCCAGTTGTCGGCAAATATTTCCTGTCCCCACACGAGTCCCGCCGACTTGTGCAGCACGTGGATGGCACCGCCATCAACCTTTACTCCACCCGCTAGGCCGGCCACCGGATCGGCCAGTGGGTCACCGATGATGAGGTCGTTCTGCCCGTCGCAGTCGATGTCGGCAATCTCAAGGCCCAGGCCGAAACCGCCGCTGCCCGTCAAGGCCGTGGGTGCGTTGATGCGGAAGGCGTTGGGGGCGACGGCGCCGGCTTTGCAAAGCACGCTCACGTCTTCGGGCGCTGCTCCCATGGCGATGGCCCCGCGTACAAGGCACACGTGGTCGCTGCCGGGCACGCCTATGGCGATGTCGTCAATGCCGTCAGCGTCAAGATCGCCCACGGCCACGCCGCGGCCCGAATCGGTGGCCAGCGCAGCACCGCCGAGGTAATCGTGGCCGCTCACGGCCTGGGCCGAGACCTCGGCCGGTACCGCCCAGGCCTGCTGGGCTGTAAGCGTGATGGTGAGCACTGCCAGCGCGAGCAAGGAAAAACCTCGCACTGCGACGCAAGCGCTGCCTGTGCACCCGGGAGCGCTGCGGTGAATCGACGAATGGTATTCAGTGGTCATGTTATCTGTCCCCCCGGCAGGATCCCCTGTAAGGCTCCGGCCGCCGTAATCCTTATTCCTTCAACGATGCAATCCCTGTGCCGCATCCGACACAAGCGCTGCGAGGCGCTATTACCCGCTGCGCGTCCTTGCTCCGGCGCTGCAGCCGCTAAGCTGGGTTTTCACCTGCCGTAGCATCCGGCTGCTTGCTGCCAAGCCTGGTTTGCAGTGGGCGTGGGAGGGCCGGCTGGAGATTCTCCCGCTTCGGCCCTCGTAGACCCCGCTCATTGTCCAACTGAGCGGCAGCAACCGGCACTTGTCAACGGGCGCCGGTTCGTGGAGGGCGAATGAGATGGGCAGCGGGTGGCAAAGGGGAGTCTTTTTCGATGACCACAAGGCGTTGGCTGTGTATCAGCCGCATAGTCTCGACCCCTGCACAAGGGGGTGAAAGTGGCGCGGTTGACGGGCAACGGCTGAGCGTATAACCACTTGGCGGACGGTTGCGGCTCAACGGCTGCGGCGGGCAGAGAGCCTGAGAAGATGAACTACAGGGGAAAGGTGGCGGTGGTTACGGGCGCTTCGTCGGGAATAGGCTACCAGGCGGCCCTGGCACTGGCCGAGCGTGGTTGCACCGTGGTGGGTGTCGCGCGCCGGCAGGCCGAACTCGAGGAACTCACCAGCCGCTGCCGGCGGCACGCGTCGGATTCCACCTTCATGGTCGGCGATCTCGGTGAGCGCGCCTTCGCCGAGCACGTGGTAAACGACAGCGCTCGGCGCTTCGGTCGCCTCGACATCCTGGTCAACAACGCGGGCATTCCCATTCACAAGCATATCTACGACGTGACTCCCGACGACGTGGAGAGAGTGATGCGTGTTAACTTCATGTCGAGCGTGTGGACCACGCTGGCGGCGATTCCCCACATGCTGCTGCTGGGCGAGGCGTGGATAGTAAACGTGTCTTCGTTTGCCGCCCAGGTCGCGCCGCCGCGCGAGACTGCCTACACGGCTTCGAAGGCGGCAATGGATGGTTTTACCGAGGGGCTATGGACCGACCTCGCGGGGTCGGGCATACACGCGGGCCTGGTCATCCCGGGGCCCATCGACACCGAGATCTGGGACAAGGACGACAGTCCCAGTGCCTACAGCGGCAACCTGCACCCGCCGTCGATAGTGGTGGACGCCATCCTCGAGTGCATAGAGAACAAGCTGCGCGAGGTGGTCGCTCCGCGCTACAGTCCGCAGTTGCTCGCCGCCCGCTGGATGAGGTTTCTCACCCCGTCGCTCATGCTCAAGGGCATGAGCTGGATGGAGCCGGTACCCGAAGAGGTCGTGTCGCGCGCCCGCGCCGCGGCCCGGCGAAAGCGCGACGGTGAAGGGGGGGGCATGGGATGAGCCTTCTGCCGACGCCGCTCAGCGAGGGACTGTACGAATACCTGTGCGCACATCGCAGCGGGCACGACACCGGGCACCGCTCGCTGCTCGAAGAGCTCGCCGAGGAGACCCTGGGCATGGGCGACATCTCGATGATGCAGATAGCGCCCGACCAGGGAGCCCTGTTGACCATGCTCGTGAGCTTGATGGGTGCCCGCAAGGCGGTCGAGGTGGGTACCTTTACCGGCTACAGCGCGATTTGTATTGCCAGCGGGCTCGCGCCGGGGGGCAGCCTGCTGTGCTGCGACGTCAGCGAGGAGTGGACCTCGATGGCGCGACGCTATTTCACGCGCGCCGGGTTGGACGACACCATAGAGCTGTGCATCGCCCCTGCCGCCGAAACCCTGCGCGCGCTGTCCGAGCATGACGACATCGACTTTGCCTTCATCGATGCCGACAAGACCGGCTACCGCGACTACTACGAGCAGTTGCTCCCGCGCATGCGCGCGGGAGGGTTGATCGTGTTCGACAACGTGTTGTGGCTGGGGCAGGTGGTGCGCGAAGATGATCAATCCGAGAGCACGGTGGCCATGCGTCGTCTCAACGACGCCGTGGTCGCCGACCCGCGCGTTGAAGCAGTGATGATAAGCGTGGGCGACGGCCTGCTGCTGGCGCGCAAGCTCTGACCGGCTCAGCCGCCCGCCGGCGTAAGGAATATCGGCGATGACCAGGCGCGGTGGGCGGCCGGCTCCAGGCAGTCGTCGTCGTAGTCGCTGCGGTAGTCGCCGTAGCAGGGGTCGGGCTTGCAGTCGCCCTGCTCGTCGAATTCGCAACGCGATCCGCCGGCGTTCACCGTGGGCGTGGGCTCTTCGATGGCGCGCGCGTAGTAGAGCGCCTCTCGTTCGCTGCCCAGGAACTCGGGGTCGTCGAACTCCACCGTGCAGCCGTCGGCGTCGGCCGGGCAGTCAAAACTGCGCCAGGGGTCGTCGATGAGGTCAGCCACGTCTTCGTCCGGCGATTCCTGCGGCCTGATGCGCACCACGTCTATGCGGGTTATCTGCCGGCGTTTTTCGCCCGGGTTGTAGCACTCGCCGCGGCAGAGGTAGGCCAGTCGCTCGGGTGACAGGCCCGACAGCGATTCTTCGGGGCAGCCCTCGGTCTGCTCAAAGCTGCCGGCCGCGCGTACGCGCAGGCGCGGGTTGTTGGCCAGCTCAAGCTCACTGCCCATGGGCAGCACCTCGCCGTCGGGGCCGTTGAGGAGGTCAAACCAGAGCAGTATGCGCGGGCCGCTGGTGCCGTAGATTTCGCGGCGTGCCATCGAGTCCCAGATCGCTCCGCGATCACGCGCCGGGGAGTGCACCGCCACCAGTCCACCGGTCATGAAGAACGACGCCTGTCGCTCGAAGTCGACTATCTGTGTGCGCATGGCGGCGGGGTCGCCCGGTGTGACCTGTCGGGACCGGTTTCCCTGCGGCTCGAGGTAGCTGGGCATCAAGCGCTCGGCCCAGGTCTCGTCGCGGGCACCGGCGGCCTCGGTGTTGGCCTGCCGGTCAAATTCCTTGAAGCCGGTACCGGGGCGGGCGGTGTGGTTGTCGCTCGACGCCATGAAGCCGAAGCGAAATCGTCGTGGGTCCTTGTCTTCTTCCTCGAAGTTCGAGATCGCCAAGATGTACTGCACCGAGTTGCCCGGCCGGTACGCCATCGAGGGCAGGAAACAGTCGCTGCATTCGTCGCAGTTGCCCCACTCGACCAGCGGCGCCCACGGGATTGTCAGTCGCCCCGACGGGCTCGCGGCCAGGTAGTTGGCGCGGGCCTCGACTATCTTCTCGCGGCACTCATCTGAATCCCGGTCATCGCAGAGATTGCCGATGATCTCACCCGCGCGCCAGCAGCAGGCCTCGAAGCCGGGTTCGGGCGCTGGGCAGGCATCGGCTCCCTGCTGTTCGAGATCCACGGCCCGCCAGCTGCGGTACTCTTCGCTGTTGCCGTGGCCCGAGAACACCTCGACCAGGGTCTGTCGTTCGGGATCGTGCATGGCGCCGGCCAGCTGCTTGTCCCAGGTTCCGCCCGGTGGCGAGTAGAGGCCCCAGGTGGTTCCGTGCGGTATGACGATCGACTCGTGGCCCCACTGGGCGAGCTTTTCGTAGAGCACGTCGGGTGAGGCCGCTTCTTCCGAGCAGTCCAGGGGTAACTCGCGGGTGTCAACGCCGTCAGCGCAGATGGGAGTCTCGCCGATTTCTTCCTGGAAGGTGTTGGCGTTGAGGTAGCGCTGGGCGTTCTGCCAGTCGGCCACCACGGGGAACCAGCGCTGGAGGAAGGTCTGGCGGGTGCGCATGCCCTGTCCGGCCATGCCGCCGGCGTGTATGGGCCGCGCGGGGATCTTGTCGTCGTCGAGGTCGCGCAGGATGACGTTCTTGTGCCCGTAGTGGCTGTCGGGGGTCATTCCGATCTGCGTCCACTCCCAGCCGAGGTAGGCTACCACGTCGGGGTTGTCGGGGTCACCGGCCAGCTCGTTGCACTGGCGAATGGTGTCGGTGGTTTCCTTCCAACGCAGGGGAGTTATGGCCTCTGCGTGGTCGTTGATGCTCCAGAAGTCGAGGTTGGAGCAGTAGCGCGCAAAGTCGCAGGCGTCGGCCACCGGGTGTGCGCCTTCGCCCTGGAGGATGGGCAGGCTCATCATGAAAGCGTCGGCCGAAAAGGTGGAGTGTACGTGCAGGTCGCCGAACAGGATCTGCTTGTCTGTTGCACCGGCTTTCGCACGGTTGGCCAGGACATCGGCGGTCGCCGCCTGGCGGGCCGTCTTGTCGGCTGCCATGGAGTCGGGCTGGCCCGCGCCTTCTATGTTGCCCGGGCCCTCGTGTTGCCCGCAGGCGGCAAGCAACAGGGCGCAGGCAATGGCTGTGTAGAATTTGTTCATCGGCAAGGTAACCCCCTGTGGTTTCGCGGAGCGTGATTTCGCGCAGCGTGAGCCTGCGGAATCTAGCCGTGGCGCCGCGCTGAAAAAAGCGCGCGTTACAGCGCCTGGGGACGGGCTTGCGCCCAGGACTGGAGTTTCTTGATCTGCTCGAGGTCGCCATCCTTGCTGGCTATGCCCTCGTTGCGGGCGTCGTGTATGCAGTCGACCGGGCACAGCGGCACGCAGAGGTCGCAGTCTATGCACTCCTCCGCGACGATGGCGAAACGGCCCAGGAAATCGCCTGCTACTTCGTAGACCGCGTCCACCTTGCCGGGGCAGGCGTGATCGCAAGCCCCGCAACCAATGCAGGTGTCGTCTACGTAATAGTGTCCGTGTCGGCGGGCCATGCCAGGCGGCTCAGGAGGTGGGAAAGCTGGTCGTGAAGGCCGCCGAGGCGTTGAAGAATTCCTGCAGGCTCTGGTTGAAACGAAAGTACATGTCGCGACGCAGCGGATCATCCGAGAGCAGGTGCAGGGGAGTGCCCATGTGGCTCAGCCGGTTGAGCGTCTGGTCCAGTGCCGGGCGACCGTTGCCCGCCGCGATGCTTTCTATCATTGCCTGCCAGGTCTCGAGCTCAGCCTCCAGCGTGAAGTCGGCGCGGTTGGAGTCTGTTTCGCCGGTAACGCGTACGTCGGTGGCCTCGAACTCGTCGAAGGTCACCTGCACGGCCAGCGCTCGGGTGCCGGTCACCGAGAAGCCGGCCACGCAATCCACGTAGCCGAGTTTTTCCTGCCGCGCGCGGTTGTCGTTCATCAGCGCAGCCAGGCGCTCGAACCACGCGAGCGAGGGGAACTCCAGGGGCTCGGCGTTCTTTCCTTGTACCGCGCTTTCTTCCTGCGCGTCGGCCACTACTGTAACCACGGGGCCTGCGTGGGGATACCGCAGCGTTCACTGCGATCAAAGCCGGCACGCCGGCAGCGGCCCAGGTACTCCTCTATGAAATTGCCCCACAGGGCTCCCGCCTGCTCCAGCCCCTGCTCTATGCGGTTGACTCCCCCTCCCAGTAGTATGGCCAGGGGCTCTATCAGTGCAGCCTCGGTAAACGCCGTCAGTATCACCATCTCGCCAACGTCGGCAAAACGGTGCATGTCTTCGAGCGCCGCGTCGCGATCGGGCACGTTGTCGAGGTGGTTCTTGAGCTCCATGACGCCATAGCTCACGTGGCGGGCTTCGTCCTGCAGGCAGAGGCGAAAGATTTCCTTGTCCACGTGTGTCTTGGCTATCATTTCGCCCGAGCGGAAGATTGACAGTACCAGGCCTTCGCCGAGCAGGTTCAGCAGGAAGGTGCCCATGGTGTGCGACGGCGCTTCCATGATGGCCTTCAAGGCCCACTCGAAGCCCGGCGACGCGTGCAGCAGGCCGCCGCCGGCGATGGCGCGCTTGCGAAACACCTCCTGGTGACGGGCCTCGTCCATCAACTGGGTGGCGAGAAAACTCTTCACCTCGAGAAAGTCCTGGGGGATGCGGTACAACCACTTGGCCGGAAAGTCACCGGCCACGAACTCGACCTCGGTAAGAAAGGTACACAACTGGCAGGTGGCCTTCTCGAGGTCCTCGGGCAGGGATTTGAGTTCATCCCAGGGTATGTCGCGGGTAGCGTTCCACTGCCTGGCCTTGGCTTCTTCGTAAAGCGTGATGACGTTCTCGGCCCATAGTTCGTTGCGATCAACGACGTCGTAGGCTGACAGTACCGGCATACGTTGGGCGTAGGGGTCGCGCACCGAACCACGCGGGGCGAAGTTGAGCCACTCGGCTTTCTCGGGCATCTGCCCGTAGGGCTCCACCCGGTTTGTGTCGGCGTAGGTCATGCCGCGCGACGACGGCTTGGCGCGTCGTCCCCAGTTGGCCTTGTCGGTCTCCATCCAGTGCAGCGAGAACCTGCCGGCCTGCAGGCGCTCACCGTTGTCATTCAGTATCTCGGCCCAGGTGGTCATCTGCTGCCCGAAGGCCAGCTCGTAAGATTCCAGGCTTTCTTCGGGCACGGCGTGTTCGGGGGGCAGGGGGCTGAGGTCAGTGGGACTGGCGGCTGGCTTGCTCATGGCGGCTTCGCTTACAACAACTATTGACAAATCACTCAATAGCGCTAAGAGTGTAGCTCACTGGAAGCTGTCGTGTCAAGGAACACAACTAGCAATAAAAAAAAACGCCGCCGGCTTTCGCCCGAACAGCGCAGTGAAGAGCTCATAGAGGCGGCCGTGGCGGTGTTCGCCCGCCTGGGATTGGGGCGGGCGGGCCACGCCCAGGTGGCCGAAGAGGCGGGTTGCGCGGTGTCGACGGTGTTCGTGTACTTTCCGAGCCGCGAAAGCCTGGTCGACGCGGTGATCGCCGAGGTGGCCGGCTTTCTCCTGGAGATGGCCGAGAGCGTCCACGGCTCCGGTGGCCCGGCGCCGGAGGTCGTGCGCCGTCATGCTCGCGCGTTCGTAGAAGGCGTCAATCGCCGTCCCGACGTGGCGCGGGTGTGGCTCGACTACAGCACGGCCGTGGGCGAGGACACCTGGCCGCGCTACCTCGAGCTGCAGGAAAAGATCGTGGCCATCATGCGTGACACCATTGAGCGCGGGCAGGGCGAGGGCAGCGTCGCAGCCGACGTTGACGCTGACGACGACGCCAGGCTGGTGGTAGGCTCGGCCCACATGCTCGCGCAGATGAAGTTCGCCGGCCGGCCGGACGACCAGGTTGAACATTTTCTCAACACGCTGGTGGGCCTGACCATGCGACCGCCGGCGTAGCTTGACCGATGGCCCCCACGGGAGTGCAGGTGTCATCGGCGCTTGCACTGGGCGCGGGGGGACAGGATGCTGGCCGCCATGCTGGCTCAGGGTAGTGCTGCCGCTGAACTTGCCGGCCGCGTGGCGGTCGTCACCGGGGCCTCGCGCGGAATTGGCGAAGCCGTTGCCCGTTGTCTTGTTGATGCCGGCGCCAGGGTAGCCTTGCTGGCCCGAGGACGTGAGCGACTCGAGCGCGTCGCCGCCGGGCTGGGCGCGCAGGCGCTGGCCGTACCGACCGATGTTGCCGATGCGGACAGCGTGCGCGCTGCTTTTGTTACCGTAGCGCGTGAGTTCGGCCGGCTGGACCTGCTGGTCAACAACGCTGCCATCGGCCGCCTGCACTCTATCGAAGAGGCCTCCGACGCGGATCTGCGTGAGACCGTCTACACCAACCTCGGCGGCCCGCTGTTGTGCAGCCGCGAGGCCGTGCCTCTCATGAAGAAATCGGGTGGAGGGCAGATCGTCAACATAGGCTCGGAGGCGGTGCTCAATCCTTTTCCGTTGTTGTCGACCTACACCGCCACCAAGGCCGGCCTGGAGTTGTTTAACCGTGGGCTGCGGGCCGAGTTACGCGGCGACAACATCCGGGTGACCCTGCTAAGGTCGGGGGCGACCAGCGGCGGCTTCATGGAAGACTGGGATCCCGACGAAGCCGCGCGCGCGATCGGGCTGTGGGACGAGCAAGGCTACCTCGCCTTCGCGGGCGCGCCCATGCAGCCCTCGACCGTGGCCGAGTCGCTGTTGCACGCCGTCACCCGCCCGGCAGGCGCGAGCGTGGATACCCTCGAACTCAGGTCGGCTGGCTGACGGTCAGTGGGTGGCCTTGAGGCCGCCGAGCAGCAGGTCAAGCCAGCGGTCGAGCAGGGGGCCGTCCAGGGGCTCCTTGAACACGCCCTTGTTGGTGGCCATCTGTATGACACCGTTCAGGCCCGCCCAGAACAGCGCCGTAGTTTCCCTGATGTCGAGGTCGCGAAGCAGTCCCTGGTCGACGCCGTCGGCGATCACCCTGGCAACAGTGCCCATGGCGTGCCTCGTTCCGGTGTAGGCTCGCTCAACCAGTGCCTGCTCTTCTTCGTTCGCAGGCGCGAGCGTCTGGCTCTGAAGGCAGTGGATGATGGCCTGGGCCTCCGGGTGCGCCTCGATGAAACGGCAGTAGGTGAGCGAGATGCGCTGCAGTCTCTGCAGCGGGTCTCCGTTGCCTGACGATACGCTCTCGAGTTCGGGCAGGATCAACTCTATCGCGCGCACCAGTACCGCCAGGTAGAGGATCTCCTTGCTGGAGAAGTAGTAGTAGAGCGTGGCTATGTTGAGCTCGCTGCGATCGGCGATGTCCTGCATGGAGGTGGTGTTGTAGTCCCTGTCGGTGAACAGCTCGGTGGCGGCGCTGACGATGGCGTATTTTCGCGCTTCGCGCTCGCGACTCCTTCTTTCCTGTATTCCCATTGCTGCTGTTCCCCCGGGTGGGGGTGGCCGTCACCGTGGCGATAGACCTCCCACCGGGGCCAAGTCTATCAAGTGTCAATTGAAGTGCAAGTCTGACTTGACAAAGGGGGTAGGGAGGGGTTATTTATGATTCAAGTGAGACTTGAGAAGCCGTGGCGGTGCCCGTGGGGCCGTCACCGACCGGCACCGCGACGCGCCGGCCGAAATTGGCTATGCTACTGAAAACACTGGAGGAAAGGGCATCATGGCGAGAACAGGTAAACAAGGAGTGGTGGCTCTGCTGTCGGAATTGCTGCTTGCCGGAAGCGCGCAGGCCTGGCAGGCCGAAATCGCCAGGGATCGCTACGGGGTGCCCTACATTATCGCCGATACCATGGCCGATGCCGCCTTCGGCGACGGCTACGCCCAGGCGGCCGACCGGGGCAAGGAGGCCTTCGAGCTCATACTGGCGGCTACCGGCACCAGCGCGGCCAGCCTGGGCGCTGGAAACACCTCCAGTGCGTGCCCCGAGGGCAAGAACGTCTGCAACGACATGCAGGCACGGCTGACCGGGGTCTATCGCACGGCCTACGCCCAGTGGACCGCCATACCCGCCGAGGTTCAGGAGATCGCGTCGGCCTTTGCGGCAGGTGCCAATCTCTGGGGTCTCGAGAACGCCGGTGAGCTTCCACCCGGCGCCCGTCCGCTGACCGGCCAGGACATAATAGCCTACGCCCAGTACACCGGCGTGGCCCGCCAGTTGCTGCAGGCCACAAAAGAGAAAGCCCAGGAAGGCCAGGACACCGAGTGCGGTGAGGGCTCAAACGGCGTCGTGCTGGCCAACTCGCTCACGGGCAACAAGGGCGTGATCCTGCAGGTGGATCCGCACACGCCCTGGTCGGGCTTCAACCGCTGGTACGAGAAGGCCTACGTTACACCGGACACCGTTATTCACGGGGGAGGCCCCACTGGCCTGCCCTTGTTCCTGTTTGCCACCTCGGATCGCGTGGGATGGGCGCTGACCCGTAACTCGGGTGACCGGGGCGACTGTTTCTATGTAACCCCGGACCCCGCCGACCCCTTGCGTTACATGTACGATGGCGCGTCGCTGCCGCTTTCGAGCGTAACTGAAACCATCGAGGTAAAGGATTCGTCGTCGGTTCAGTTCGAGGTGCTGTCAACGCAGCACGGACCGATATTCGCCAAGGAGGGGGGGCTCTACTACGCGGCCGCCATGAGCATGGAAAACCGCACGGGAGTGTTGGGGCAGATGCTGGCCATGGCCGGGGCCGACAGCGCAACGGAACTGGATGCCGCGTTTTCGATGATGGAGATCGATGGCGCCCAGGCAATGTACGGTGACGTCGATGGCAACATCGGCTACGCCTGGCTCAATCGCTTGCGCGATCGCGACGACTCTTACTACTGGGAGTACTGCGTGGATGGCAGCATATCGGCCACTGCCCTGGGTGCCGTGCTCGACTTCGCCAGCCTTCCCGGTTCCACCAACGACCCGGGCGGTTACTACCAGGCGTGCAACCAGCCCGACTGGCTGGTCAACGGCGGAGCCTGGGGGATAGACCCATGGAGCTATCCCGGTTGGCTGCGCGGCAGGGATTTTGTCCGCGACTATCTCGGCGCGAGAGCGCAGCGCGTGGTGGACCTCATACAGTCCAGGCAGCGGCACTCGCATGGCCGCGCGCGCAAGAGTTCGCTGGACACCGCGCTGCTGGGCGCGGTGTGGATGATTCCGGTGCTGGAACGGGCAATGGCACAGTACGGTGACGGCGGAGATCCGCTGGTGCAGAACGCATTTTCGGAGCTATTGCGCTTCAAGCGCAAACCGCGGGCCACGGCCAGGTCACGTGGCTATGCCCTGTGGCACGAATGGAACGGCTACTGGGTGCAGGACGCGGTGCTCGGCAGCGCACCACCCGCCTCGCCCGAGGTTTCGCGCATACGCGAATTCTACGACCTGCCCGATCATCCCGAAACCGTGAGCGATCTCGACCTGCAGCGAGCCCACCAGGCCTTTCTCGACGCTGTCGCCCACCTGAACAGTTACTACCTGGCCGGGCACTACGATTCGCCGCTGCCGCGCTGGGGAGACATTAACTTCATACAGTTGGCCGACGGGTCGAAGTACGGCTTCGGCGGCTCCGACGGCGAGTTGCAGGGTATATGGCAGGGTAGCCACGGCGGTGGTTCCTGCGGGGCCTTTCCTAATCCCTCTGCCGATGGCACCTGGACCATTAACGCCGGGTCGGACTTCATGATGTCGTCGCAACTGCGCACCCTGCCCAGGCTGCCGAAGGTCTACACGCTTGTCCCCTACGGAGTGAGCAACGACCCGGCCTCGCCTCATTTTGCCGACCAGACGCGGCGCTACGTGAAGGGCAAGTACAAGAAGGTGCCTTTCGGCGAGAAAGATGTCCGTCGCAAGGCCAAGTCGATAGTGACCGTGAGCGGCAGCTGAACCCGGCGTTGTTGCTGCATCGTTTCTGCCGTACGACTGTCGGCATGAATGGTGGCATGGAGCAGCGGCGATGAAGCGTAGCCAGCAGGAAGTAGACGCCCTACTCGCCGAGCTGGAGCAGGCCCACGGGTTGGGCGGCATTAATCCTGACCGGGGCCAGCTGCTCGAACTGTTGTCAGACGACAGCGACAGGGCAGACGGGACGAGACCGCTGCTGTACGTCAACCTGCTTCGCTTCTACGACCACGCTCGCTATCCCGCCGGCCATGAACTGGCCGAGGCGGGCATGAGCGGTGAGCAGGCCTACACCCTGTATGGCATCGCCGCCCTGGCCGAGGTCGAGAAACGCGGAGGCTGTCTTCCCCTATGGGGCACTGCCGAGCAGCTCGTCATCGGCGAGACCGACCACTGGGACCAGGTGGCTGTCATGCAGTACCCCGACCGCGAGGCTTTCATCGACATGATACGCGACCCCGACTACCAGGCATCGCTGGTACATCGCAGGGCCGGACTGGAAAAGACCGTGGTCATCATCACCCGTTCCCTGTTACACGGCGCCGCCTGACCGCGGAGGGCGCCCGCTTGCTGCGTTCCGGATACGGGAACGTCACCCCTGCTTGTCGATGTTGCGAACCGCTGTGCTGCTTTCCCGGTTCTGCTCACAAACCTTGTTATTCTGGAGGCCTGGGTAACGGCAAGCGCACAGAAAGCTATTGACAGCAGTACTCCTGCGGGCTTAGCTTAAGCCGTTGGGAAACTACCTGGACAACCTTGCCCTGTCGGCCCGGTCTGCCGCCAACACCCTCAGCGACACCTGGAAGGGTTACCGCGAAAGCGACCTGCGCCTGCGGGTCCCGCGGCCCGGCCCGTCGTTGGGCGCGATGGCGGAAGCCGCCCTCGACAGGGGATTTGCGCTGGCCGCCAACCTGGCGGCGGGGCGTAACCTTGAAGAACGAATCTCCAAGGGCTTCGCCCAGCTGGCAGACGCCGAGCAGTTGTTTGAGCAACGAGGTTGGCTGGCCGACCCGTCCGGCTACCATCGCGACCCGCCGCCGGTCGAAGAAGTATCACTGGGACGCGCCGTGTCTCAGCAGGGGCTCCGGCGGTTGCAGTACCAGCAGCTGAGTTACCCCAGCCTCTACGAGCCCTGGCCGAGCGAGCCGGGCCGCGAGCGCTGGCAGGCGCTGGAGCCCAACCGTCGCTTTCACGCTTACGTGCTTCGCTACCCGGGCCCGCCGCGCCCGTGGCTGGTGTGTGTTCACGGCTTCGGCATGGGAGGACCGGCCACCGCGTTCACCGGTTTCAACGCGCGCAAACTTCACAGCGAGCTCGGCTTGAATCTCGCGTTTCCCGTTTTGCCGCTGCACGGTCCACGCGCACCCGGCAGGGCCAGCGGTCGTGAACTGCTGGCCGCCGATTTCATGTCGATGGTCTACTGCTTCGCGCAGGCTGCCTGGGATCTGCGGCGACTGGTCGGTTGGCTCAAGAGCGAAGACGGCCAGCCGGTGGGCTTGTACGGACTGTCGCTCGGCTCGCTCACTGCTTCACTCAGCAGCGGGCTGGAGTCGGCCGACTGCGTGATTGCCGGCATACCCGCCGTCGATTTTGCCGGCCTCGTGCGTGACAACGAGATCCCTATACCTGGCCGCAAGCCGCTCGCCAGCGAGCAGGGCTACCAGCGACTCGCGCGGGTGACGAGCGTGGTCAACCCGCTGAGTTTCGCTCCGCAGGTGGCCAGGGACAAGCGTTTTATTTTTGCCGGCCTGGCCGACCGCCTGGCCCGGCCTTACCAGGCCGACGCGCTGTGGCGGCACTGGGGACGACCGCCGGTGCACTGGTTCGACGGTGCCCACGTTACCTACCTCATGAAGTCCAGCGTTCAACGCTTCGTGGAGTCGTCGCTGGCCACTGCCGGCCTGACCTGGCACTGACACTCCCGCTTTCTCCCCAGCTTTTGTTTCTTCTCGCCGACGCGTGTAGCGACGGTCACTGGCGCGTTGATTTTTCGTGGCGTGCCGCGGGGACCTGCTATGAATTATAAAACCGAAACCCTGGTGTCGGGCCTGGCCTTTGCCGAAGGCCCACGGTGGAAGGACGGCCGCCTCTACTATTCTGACATGCACCGTTGCGTGGTGGAGTCGGTGGACGAAAGCGGTTCTGTCGAACTGGTGTGCCGGGTGGAGCAGTCGCCCTCGGGCTTAGGCTGGTTGCCCGACGACGGTGCGGCCGACGCGGGTCGCATGCTGGTGGTTTCCATGCGCGACCGGCGCTTGCTGCGCCTGGACCCCGACGGCCTGGTCGAGGTGGCCGACCTGTCGGGCCTGGCCACCTGGCACTGCAACGACATGGTGGTCGATGAGCAGGGGCGCGCCTACGTGGGCAACTTCGGCTCGGACATCTACGGTGACGATCCCACGCCCAGCGATGCGCTCCTGCTCATGGTAGAACGAGACGGCGCCGTCAGTGTAGCCGCCGACAAGATGAAATTTCCCAACGGTGCCGTGATCACGCCCGACGGTAGTACCTTGATCATCTGCGAAACCTTTGCCGGCTGCTTGACGGCCTTCGACATAGCCGCCGATGGGTCGCTGTCGGGCCGCCGCAGCTGGGCCGAACTGGAGGGCGTGGCCCCCGACGGGTGTTGCCTGGACGCCGAGGGCGCCATCTGGGTGGCCACGGTATTCGGAAACCAGCTGTTGCGCGTGCACGAAGGGGGCCGCATCAGCGACCGCGTGGAGCTGGCCAGCGAATCGTTTGCCTGCATGCTGGGCGGTGAAGACGGGCGCACGTTGTTTATCTGCGCGGCCCCGACCTCGGAACCCGAAGAAGCGCTTGAGCAGCTGGGTGGCAGCATTGAGCTGGTGCGCGTTGAGGTGCCCCGCGCGGGACGGCCGTAAAACCACGGTGGCATTGTTGTTGAAAGAGACGGTCGCGGTTGCCCTTTGCCTGCTGTTGGCGGGTTGCAGCCTGGGCACGGGCTGGCGCAGTGCCCACCACCGCGATCATCCACTGGTGGGCAGTTGCTGGTCGGTGGACGCTGCCAAGGTGGTTGACTGCGGAGAGGTGAAGGAGGCTGCGCGAGGCGCACGGCTCGTGTTGCTCGGCGAGCAACACGATAACCCCGATCACCATCGCCTGCAGGCCGCGGTGCTTCGCGGGTTGGTGGACGCCGGTCGCCACCCGGCGCTGCTGCTCGAGATGCTCGGCCCCGCAGTGGCCGAGCAGGCCTGGGCCGCCTGTCGAGACCGAGGGCGGCGAGGCTGCACGGCGGCGGGGCTGAGGCGGGCGTTGGACTGGGACTCGAGTGGCTGGCCGGACTGGCAACTGTATCGCCCGATTTTTAACGTGGCGCTGGAGCGAGACCTGCAACTGGTCGGCGTAGGGATAAGCCGGGGCGAGGCCCGCGGGCTTTCGGCGCCGGTGGATACTCCGCTCGATGACAAGGCCGTTGCCGAACTCAGGCGCGAGATTATCGAATCGCACTGCGGCTACGCCAGTGGCCACATGGTCGACGCCATGCTCAATGTTCAGCAGTCGCGTGACTCGCGCATGGCCGGCGCGCTGGCCGACGCGCTGGCCGACGAAAACGGAGCTGGAGAAGACGGCGCGGTGTTGATCGCGGGCCTGGGGCACACCCGGCTCGACCGCGGCGTGGCCTGGCATCTTCCCGCGGGTACCCGCGAAGGGCTGTTCTCGGTCGCTTTCGTAGAGGTGACCATAGGCGAGCAGCACCCGGCCGACTACGCTGAGCACTTTGACGGCCGCCTGCCCTTTGACTACCTGTGGTTTACCCCCCGAGCCGATGATCTCGATCCCTGCGAGCGCTTCGAGCAGCAGTTGAAGGCCATGGGTAAACAGCCTTGAGCGATTCTCCCGGCGCGGTGCTGGTGGCCGGCTGTGGGCGCGTGGGGTCGCGCGTAGCAGGGCTGCTGGCCGACGGCGGGCGACAGGTGTACGCGCTCAGCCGCAAGCCCGCTGTCATGCCCGATAACGTAAGGCCGCTTATCGCTGATCTCACGGATGCGGCCTCGCTGTCGGGCTTGTTGGAGAGCGCGATACCGGTCGGCGTCGACCTCGTTGTTTTTACGGCCTCGCCTGATCGCGGCGACGAGCAGGCCTACCGCGCGGTGTATCTCGACGGGCTGGCCACGCTGCTGGCGACCCCGGCCTGCTCGGACTTGCGCCGCCTGGTTTTGGCTTCGAGTACCGCTGTATACGCGCAGGATGATGGCGGCTGGGTAGACGAACACGACGATACCAGGCCGCTGCGTTTCAACGGCGCGGTCATACTCGAAGCCGAGCAACTGGCCCGCACCCGAACGCGGGCCGAAGTGGTGGTGGCCAGGCTGGGGGGCATCTACGGCCCCGGCCCGGGCGCGTTCCTGCGCTCGGTCGCCGCGGGCGAGCTGCGTCTGCCTGACCGCCCGGCGTTTACCAACCGCGTGCAGGTAGGTGATGCCGCTCGCGCGCTGGTACACCTGGTTGGCCTCGCCCAACCCGCGCCCGTGTACAACGTGGTCGACGACACACCGGCTACTCGCCACGAGGTCGCCGCGTGGGCGGCGGTGGAGCTGGGCCACGAGCTGGACGCGGCAGCTGTTTTATCGGCGGTGAGCGCGGGCACCGGCGGCAAGCGTTGCAGCAACGCGCTGCTGCGCGCCAGCGGATTCGACTTCCTATACCCCGGTTACCGTGAGGGCTACGTAAGGCGGTTGGCCGAACTGGCGGTGGGTGGAAAGGGCAACGGCGGTTGACGATTCGGCAAGGGCCGGGGGCCTGCCCCCCCGGTCAGGGCCCCCCCCCCGAACGGGTATAAATCATTCATGTTACCCGGTAGATGCAGTGCTATCCCTTGACGGGGACGGGAGCGCAGTGGTTTACTTGAGCCTGCTGCCCGCCGCTGAGCGTGGCCGCAAGGGGGACTTTATCATGAATCATTTCTGCGGGCCGGCCTGGCCCTTCCTGTGCTGTACTTGTTTTCCGTGTGCGCGCTGATCCTGCCGTCGTCGGCCGGTGCCAACCCCGCTTGTGGCGATACGCTGACAAGCGGGGTCACGACGATGGATGCCGCCCTTGTCTGCACCGACACCGGCGATGGAACCGCGGCGCTTACACTTACCGGCTCGGCAACGCTTGATATGAACGGCTTCTATATCGTCTGCGGTGACCATGCAGACGACCTTACCGCGGTCCTGATGGACGGCGTGTTTTTGAACGGAACCAAGAACACGCTGGCCAACGGCGCGATACGCAACTGCCAGGACGGCGTTGAGCTGGGCGGCGGGGGCGGCCACACGGTCAGCATGGTGCACGCCACCGAGGGCTGGGACGACGGTTTTGACGTCAAGTCCGACGGCAACAAGCTCAGCCAGGTCACGTCCTGGGGCAACGACGATGCCGGGGTTGTGCTGGTCGGGAACAAGAACCAGGTCACTAATTCTGTCGCTCGTTCAAACGATATCGATGGATTCGATATCGAGGGCGACGGAAACAAGCTGAAGTTCGTGACCTCCTACGGCAACCTCGACGATGGCTTCTGGATAGATGGTAACAAGAACTCGCTTTCTAATATTTCGGCTGCCGACAACGGCGACGAAGGTATTGATATCTCCAACACCGCTGACGGTAACAAGATCAAGTCAGCCCACACGGTCTCCAGCGGCGACAACGGCATCGAGCTCGAGGGCAACAAGAACAAGTTGTCGGGCGTGGTGATCCTCGGACCCCCCGATGACGGTGTCGATCTGTGGGGCACTGCAACCGGCAATAAGCTATCGAAGGTGTTTGTCGCGGAGCCCTCCGGTGAAGGGATTGAGCTGGACACGGCGGGCAACTCTGTGCAGAAGTCGACCTCGGTCATGAGTCCCTCCACCGATGCCTACGACGAGGCGTCCGATATCGCAGGTTCCTGTGTGAACAGCTGGAAGGGAAACCACTTCGCGAATGGGTGGCCCGCGGAGTGCGTGGGCAGCGTGTTGAACACGCCGCCGCTACCCTGAGGGCCGAGCGTTTCGCCACTGAAGCGGGTCCGGTCGCGCAAGCAAGCGCGTCCGGACCTGTCTACAGGAAGGGAAAGCGGTTACTGATCCGGATGGACGAATTGGTATCGTCGTTCGGCTGAGTTTTTGCTGGGCGGTTGCTTTCGGCTACCCTGTGGCGCATGAAAATCGGCAGGGGGTCGAGATGTCTGTGCCTGGTGGCAGCGTTTTTGTTTTCGCTGTTGGTACTGCTGCCTGCGCAGGCTGTTGCCGGTGAAACCGTTCCGCTCGACGCGGCCGAGCGCGAGCGCCTGGGCGGCAGCTTTCTTGAGCTGCCTGACGGCTGGGTGCACTACCAGGTCAGCGGAGAAGAGAACGCTGACACGGTAATCCTCGTGCACGGGTTTTCTGTACCGTCTTTCGTCTGGCGCGGCGTCCTGCCTTACCTGCTCGATGCCGGCCTCCGGGTGGTCGTCTATGACAACTACGGCCGAGGCTTTTCTGATCGCCCCGGGCCGCCGTATAACATTGAGCTTTTCGATCGGCAGCTCGATGGCGTCATCAATGGACTCACGGCCGAGAGTGCGCGCGTGGCCCTGGTGGGCTATTCGATGGGTGGCGCCATCGTCACCGAGTATGCCGCGCGCAGGCCCGAGCGCGTGGCGGCCCTGGCGCTTATCGCTCCGGCTGGCTACCCGGTGGGCTTGCCGCTGGCGGCCAGGTTGACGCGCCTGCCGCTGGTGGGGGAGTGGTTGTTTTCGGTTTTCGCTCCGAGGGTGCTCAGTTCAAGGGTAGAGCAGATGGCGGCCCTGCCGGGTGCGCCCCGCGATTTCGTAGAGCGTTACAACGAGCAGCTCCGCTACCCGGGATACGTTGAGGCGCTGGCTTCCACGCTGGTCGAGTACCCGTTGAGCGACCTGCGCGACAGCTACCGAGCGCTGGGCGCGAGCGGGCTGCCGGTTATGGCGCTGTGGGGCGACTCCGACAAGGTGGTGCCCTATTCGAGCTCAAAACTCCTGGCCGAAGACCTGCCGGGTCTCGAACTCAACACCATCGAGGGTGGTGCCCACGCCATAACCTTTACCCGCCCGCACGTGGTCGGCCCCCACCTTGTCTCGTTCTTTCGCAAGGGCGAGTGGCCCCTTTTGCGTTAAAGGTAGCAGGGCTGCCTCTTGCTGCTTAGAGTAGGCAACAATGTTGCCTATTGACAACGATATGGCTCATCGGCTATAAGCAACTCCGGTAGCCGGCGGGGTCGGGGGCGAGCGATGGCCGTAGCAGAAAAGTCCAATGAAAAAACCGGTAGCGGGCACGAGATTTCGGTGCGCCGGGCTGCCGACAAGTTCAGGCGCACCCGCGAGCAGGCGGGCCTGTCGGTGCGGCAACTGGCCGACAAGGCCGGCCTGTCACCGAGTACGGTGCTCAAGCTGGAGCGCCACGAGCTCACCCCGTCCATAGCCGTGTGCATGCGCCTGGCCGGCGCTCTCAATCGTAAAATTTCGTACTTCGTAGAGGACGAAGATCCCCGCGACGAAGTGCGTTATATCCCCGCCGGTTCGGGGCGTTGCAGCGGAGTGGGGATGCCGGTGGTCACCACGGTGCTGGCCGAGCCCCTGGTCAACCCGCGCATGGAATCGTTCCTGCTTGTCATAGAGGTGGGTGGCGATAGCGGGTCCGAGGGGCACATCACCTACCGTGGCGAAGAAATTGTCTACTGCTTGAAAGGGCGCGTGAGTTTCAGCATACGCGGTGAAGACTACGTGGTTGCCCCGGGCGACACGCTGCACTTCAAAGGCGACATACCTCACCGCTGGGCCAACGTGGGTCGTGGGCGCGCCGAGCTGCTGATGACCTGTGCCTTTGGCGACCAGGGCGGGGAGTAGCGGGTAGGGTGATGGTCGGAGATTCGAAAACAGATTACCAGGCCGCGCTCGCCGCCACCGCGCGACCGGATCGCGATTGGCGCATGCTGCTTGGCGGGCAGCTGCGGGCAGCGTCCGGCGGTGCGACGATAGCCACGATCAACCCTGCCACCGAGATGCAGCTGGCGGAGATACCCAGCGCCACTGCCGGCGACGTCGACGCGGCGGTCAAGGCGGCGCGCACCGCGTTCGACGAGACCGATTGGTCGTGCAATGCGGTGGCACGAAAGCTTGTCCTGCTCGAGCTGTCACGACTTGCCGGGCGTGACCGGGAGATTTTTGCTGCGCTCGACACGCTCGACACCGGGCTCGCCACCCTGGTCTCGACTGGCGTGACATCCAAGGCCCTGCTGCGCAACCTCGAGTATTACTCGGGCTGGGCAGACAAGGTCTACGGCGAGGTCGTTCCCGTGCCTTCGCAGCACACGCTGGACTACGCCCTGCGCGAACCGCTGGGAGTGGTGGCGGGTATCTACGCGTGGAACACGGCGTCGCTTTTTCTCGGCAGCAAGATCGGTCCGGCACTCGCGGCCGGCAACACGGTCGTGATCAAGCCGTCTGAGCTGGGCTCGCTGTCGGCCCTGCACCTGGCCACCCTCTGCGAGGAGGCCGGCGTGCCACCCGGAGTGATCAATATCGTGAGCGGTGGCCCGGAGGCGGGGCGCGCGCTGGTGTCCCACCCCGGAGTGGACAAGATCAGTTTTACCGGCGGCAGTGCCACCGGCGCCGCCGTGCAGGCCGCGGCCGCCGCCAACATAACCCCGTTGCATCTCGAGCTCGGTGGCAAGTCACCCCACGTTGTTTTTGCAGACGCCGACCTCGGTCGTGCCATCGGTGGGCTGGTGAGCGGAGCGTTCATGCTTTCGGGGCAGGCCTGTGCGGCGGGCACACGCGTGCTGGCGGAGGCTTCGGTCTACGAGCAGGTGGTCGACGGCCTGGCGGCGGCGGTGGAAGGCATGCATACCGGTGACCCCGCCGACCCGGCTACCTTTCTCGGTCCGCTCATCAGTGCCGAACAGCGGCAGCGTGCCAATTCGTTTGTTGCCGACGCGGCCTCGCAGGGAGCGCGCCTGGTGGCCAGCGGTCACTCGGAACACGAACGCGGTTACTACGTGGCCCCCGTCGTGTTCGCCGACGTTGAGCCAGGTTCCAGCCTGTGGCGTGAAGAAGTGTTCGGGCCGGTGCTCGCGGTGACCCGCTTTGAAGGCGAGCGCGAGGCGCTGTGCCTGGCCAACGACAGCGACTACGGCCTGGCCGCCGGCGCCTGGACGGCCGACCTTGGCCGCGCGCACCGCTTTGCCGCTGGCGTGAGAGCGGGCACGGTGTGGATCAACAGCTACGGCAGCATTCCGCACACCGCTCCCTTCGGCGGCCGGGGTCGTTCCGGTTACGGGCGCGAGGGCGGGCGCGACGCCATCGCCGAGTACACGCAGGTAAAAAACGTGAGCGTTGAACTCGGCAGGGAGTCCAAGTGAGCGATTCGACGACTATCCGCGCGCTGGTGCTCAGAGAAACAGGCGTTCGCCCCGAGCTGGAGGAGGTCGAGTTACTGCCGCCCGAGGCCGGCGAGGTTCGCATCAGGGTGGTCGCCTGCGGCCTGTGTCGCAGCGATCTCGCCAACGCCGAGGGCACCCTGCGCACGCCGTTGCCAGTGGTTCTCGGTCACGAGGCCGCCGGCGTGGTGGTCGAAACCGGAGAGGGAGTCGAACAGCCGGCGGTAGGCGACCGCGTGGTGGTTTCGCTGTCGCCGGCCTGCGGTCAGTGCCCCATGTGCGAGGACGACAAGCCCCACCTGTGTTTCCAGTCGGTGCCCGGGAGCATCGGCTGCACCATGCTCGACGGCAGCACGCGCGTGCGGAGCGGCGAGGAGGTGGTGCACCAGTTGTGTGCCATCGGCGGTTTCGCCGCGCATGTGGGGGGCAAACCCCCCCCTTGCATCCCCCGGGCCCCCGGGCGGCCGCCTTAGCAGGCCCGCCCCCTGGGGCTCGGGGCGGGGGCCCGCGCGGGGGGGGGGGGCGCAAACCCCGCGGGAAAGGCCGGGCGA
>JACNKC010000027.1 GCA_014382245.1 Pseudomonadota bacterium
GGCCGGGGCCCCGGGCGGCGAGGGTGGGCCCCCGCCACGCCGCCCCCCCCAGTGCCGCCAGCAGCACGTGGGTGCACGGAGCGGTAGCCCCGGCCACCAGGCCAGCAGCCCCGTGCGTAACGCGGGTGGACGTGCCCTCGAGCTGCTCGGCCAGCTCGCGGGCGTCGTCGGCGTCGGCCCCCGACACCAGCGACGGGCGAAATTGCTCCACCTGCGCCTTGACTTCGGCCACGCGTCGCCCGGCAGCCAGGGCCGTCACATCGAAACGGTCAGGAAAGCGCGCTATCAGTGCAAGCGCGGTAGTGCCTATGGATCCGGTAGAACCCAGTATCGATACGCGTTTTTTTTCGATGGCAGCCACGAGAACGGCTACCAGTCATGGCCGTGACGGCCGACAAAAGCACACCGGGGCAGGCATCCCGGCGATGTTGCTGTCGGGCCTGTTGCTGTTGGCAGCGCTGGCCATGCTGCTGGCGCTCGTGCCGGCAGAAGCTGCCGCCCAGGCGGAAGTGCTCGAGCAGGAAGAGCCCCTGGCCAAGCCCGCGGGCGCCAGCAGGCTTCCCGCCGTGGTGGTGTACGCGGCCGAGCAGGTGGACGGTACAGCGGATGGAACGGTGACTGGAAGCGGCACGGGCTTTGCCACCAGCATCGCCGCGTCAAGCGCTTCGTCGGGCTACCACAGCGTGGCCGAGCTGCTCGAGCAGGCGGTCGGCGTGCAGGTGCGTCGCTTCGGCGGCCGCGATGATTTTGCCACCCTGTCGGTACGCGGCTCAACGGCTGCCCAGGTGCGCGTGCTGATCGACGGCGTGCCGATGACGCGCGCGGCCGACGCGGTGGTCGATCTTTCGAGCCTGCCACTGGACGGCATCGAACGAATCGAGGTCTACCGCGGCTCGGTTCCCGTGGGCATGGCCGCCGCTGGCGCGGTGAGCGTGGTTAACCTGGTGACCCGCCGCCGCGACAGGCCCGGCCTCGCCACCTCGTTATCGCTTGGCTCCCTTGACACCTGGCGCGTGGCCCTGGACGCTGATCGACCGCTGGCCGACGGACACCTCGACGCGTCGCTTTCTTTTCGTTCCACGCGCGGCGACTTCGAGTTCCCCAGCGACAACGGCACCCCACTCAATCCGCTTGACGATAGCGTCGAGCGCCGGCGCAACAACGACAGCCGCGCCCTGTCTTTGCGCACGCGCTGGCGACAGGAGCTCGGCCAGCGGCGAGGGCTGGAGGTCTCGGCCAGCGCCTACCACTCCGAGCATGGGCTGCCCGGACTGCCGCCGTTCGAGTCCTTGAAGGCCTGGCGGCGAAGCTCGCGCGGCACTGCCGGCGTCACCCTGGACCAGGACAACGGCAGCCTGGCGCTGGACCTGCTGCTGGAGGACAACACCCTCGCCGACCCGCGCGCGCCCGGCGAACCCGGGCTGGGACTCGGCTACTCGAAGGGTGATGACCGCAGCTGGCGCGTGGGCCTTCGTGGCAACCACCGCCTCGCTTTCAAAGCGCACCTTGCCGAGCTGTCCTTCGAAGGCGCCTTCGAAGACTTCAGCGAACGCCGCGAGATAAGTTCCGGAACCCTGCGTTCTGCTGCCCAGCGCAGTTCGCTGGCGCTCGCGCTAGGCGATGAACTGCTGATCGAGAACGCCGGCCTGCTCATCGCGCCGCAGCTGCGCTTCGAATCGCTGTGGAACGACTTTGCCGCTTCTCCTGGCGGGGCGTCAAAACGCGCGCGCTCACTCGACCCGGGCCTGGGCCTGTCGTGGAACGCAACACCGACGCTGCTGCTGAAGGGCAACATCGGCAGCTACTTTCGCGCGCCCGACTTCTCCGAGCTGTTCGGCAACACCGGCTTCTCGCTGGCCAGCCCCGAGCTGGAACCCGAGAGCGGCCTGAACCGCGACCTCGGCTTCAGCTGGCAGCGCGCCTGGCATCGAGCCCGACCGGGTGATCGAAGCTCGGCGCGCCTGGAGTACGCCTGGTTCAACAACGACTCGGACGACCGTATCGTCTTCATCCAGACCGGCACGCGCCAGGCAAGGGCCATCAACATCGGCTCGGCGCGCGTACGCGGCCACGAATTGTCGGCGACAACCAGGCTGGGACGCATCCCTTTCACGGGCCAAGCGGGCGGCAGCCTGCTGCTCGAAGCCAATCTCACCAGCCAGGATGCGCGCAACCTGTCCGGCCAGCCCTCCGAATCGGGCAAGCGCCTGCCCGGCATCCCCGACCGCGAGCTCTTTGGACGCGCGACCTGGCAGCACGGCCCGGCATCGATAGCCTGGCACTACCAGTACCGCGACACTGTTTACTACGACAAGGCCAACGTCTTTTCGTCGGGCTCCTCGGCTCGGCACGGGCTCGAGTTGGCCTGGCGCGCGAGCGACGACTGGAAATTTACGCTGCAACTGGACAACCTGTCCGACGAACAGACGCCCGACGTGTTCGGATTCCCGGTTCCCGGGCGAGCCCTGTTCCTGGGCCTGTCGACCACCCTCGACGATGACGACTGAACACTCGACCAGGATAATGGCCGCCGCGTTGTTGGCGGTGCTGTTGCTGACACTGTCGCCTGCGCTGGCAACCAGCAGCCCGGCCCTGTGCGGTGACTCAGACGGCGACGGCTACGCTCGCGCGGGTGATGCGCTGTGGGCGCTGCAGGCGGCGGTGGGACTGGCGCAAGCATGTCCCACCTCGTCGGACTGCGCCCGCCTCCAGCGTGCCGATATAAACAGGAGCGGAAACATAGAGGCGTCCGACGCGCTGGCGACGCTGCAGGCCGCCGTGGGTCTTCACGACACGCTGGACTGCGCGGGTGCCCTGCAGAAGCGCGCGCTGGTGGCCACCGCCGGCTGTGATTTTATTTCTGGTGGCGTAGCCGAAATCGATCTCGCCACGCGCAGCCTCGTGCGCCATCTGCCCGGCCTTCTATCCGGCGACAGCGTGTTGCGCGAGCAGGACGGCCGCGTATTTGCCCTGAACCGCTTCGCGGCCAACAACGCGCAGGAGCTCGACCCGGCCGCCGAGCTCACCACCCTGTGGCAGTGCAGCACCGGCCCCGCCAACCCCCACGACCTGGTCATCGACGCGCGGGGCCTGGCCTGGATCAGCCGCTACGACTCAGCGCTGTTGTTGCTCGCCGACCCCGATGTCGGGCCCACCTGCGCCGACTTCCAGGTAGACGAAATCGACCTGTCGGCCTGGGCCGACGCCGACGGCATACCGGAAATGGACCAGCTGCTGCTACGCGGCGACCGCTTGCTGGTTCTGCTGCAGCTGCTCGACCGTAACGATCTCTTCCGCCCTTCCGGCCCCGGCCGCCTGCTGGCCATCGATACCGTCAGCCGCACGGTGGTTGCCTCCACTGACCTGGCAATCAGCAATCCTTTTGCCGAAACCAAGGGCCTGCTGCTGCGGCCCGGCAGCGGGGAGCTGCTGGTGGGTGGGCCCGGGCTGCTGTTCAGCGACCTCGACGACGGCGGCATACAGGCGCTGGACCCCGACAGCCTGGCTGACCACGGGTTGCTCATTACGGGCAACGAGCTGGGAGGCGACCTCGTCGACTTTGTCATGGCGGGGCGTGACCGCGGCTTTGCCCTGGTGGCAGACGCGGCCTTCACCGTGTCGCTGGTGGAATTTGACCTCGCGCTGGGCAAAGTCTCCCGCGTGCTGTTTTCAAGTGCGACGCTACTGTCAGACCTCGAGCTGGCCGACGACGGCAGCTTGTGGCTGGCCGACCACGACTGTGGCGGCGACGGTCTGCCCACCCCGGGACTGCTGTCCTTTTCTGTGTTTACCGGCCAGCCGCTGCTCAACGGCCCCCTCGCCACCGGCCTGCCTCCCTTCAACCTGCTGCCGCTGAACTGACCCGAAAAAGGGGAGCTGGATTTCAATGGCGAGCCGGGCTACGAAGCCAACCGGAAGCGGCACGGGCCGCAGGAGATATACGACACATGAAACTCTTCTCTTATGAACTCCGGGGCGATATCGCCCACGTCAACTTCGATTCGGGGTCAATGAACACCCTGTCACGCGCGGCCATTGCCGAGCTCGGCCAACTGGTCAAAGAACTTGAACAGCTGCACGCCGACACGCCGCTCGCGGGGGTCATACTCAAGGGCAACCGCTACGGACTGGGCGCGGGCGCCGACATCGGCGAGCTCAAAAACAGCAGCCGAGAACAACTCGAAGAGCTCATCGACGCCGGCCACGAGACTTTCTACCGCATAGAGGAGGGCGAAGTCCCCTGGGTTGCGCTCATCGACGGCTACGCCCTCGGGGGCATATACGAACTCGCGCTGGCCTGCGACGGCATCGTCGCCACGGGAAAATCAACGCTGGGATTCCCCGAAATCAAACTCAACATCTTCCCCGGGCTGGGCGGTACGCAGCGCATGCCCCGGCGCAGCGGGCTCGTTAATGCCGACGACCCGGTATCAGGCGCAGCCGGCTTCACCGCCGTGCTGCAGGGGGGCAACTTCAAGGCACCCGCCGCAGCGGCCATCAACATGATCGACGCCCTGGTTCCCGAAGGCGAAGACGCCGATAGTTTTGCCGATAAGTTCCTGCGCGAAATCCTGCCCACGCTCGACCGCAGCCTGCCGGCCGACCTGGCCGACGCCGAATCGCTGAGGGAACTCGTGCTGCCCACTGTACAGCGCGCCACCGGCGGCCGCAGCGACCCGCGCGCGCCTTACGTGGCGCTGGACGTGATGATAAAAGGTGCTTCGCTGCCGCTGCGCGAGGCCAACCGCCTTGAACGCGACGCCTTCATCGAGGTGGCGAGCTCGGCACAGGGCAAGGCCGGCATGAGGTTCTTCTTCACCCAGCAGGCGGTGCAGAAACTCCCCCGGGACTTCGCCACCGCTGCAAAGATCACCCGCGTGGGCGTAGACGGTGCCGATGGCTTCATGGGCAACGCCATCGCCTGGCTGGCCCTGGAGGCCGGCTACGAAGTGGTGGCCCACGTACCCCTGCCCGAGTTTGCCGACTCGGTGGCGGACAAGCTGCGCGCCAAGTACGCGCGCCTGGTCAAGAAGGGCCGCCTCGACGAAAAGCAGGTGGAAGAAAAAATCGCCTCGGTGACGGTGGCCACGTCGGTGGCTCAGCTGGCCGACTGTGAGCTGGTGGTCGAGGCGCGCATGGAAAACCGCGAGGTGAAAGCCGAGTTCTACCGTGAACTGGGAGCGGTTATGAAAGCGGGTGCGGTGGTAGCCTCGAACTCGAGCTCGATGGGCCCGGGCATGCTCGGCGAATTTTTTACCGGGGGCGGCGGTGACGCTTCGTGTTTTGTAAACCTGCACTTCTTCAGCCCCGCCGAGAACCCGCGCATGCAACTCGTCGAACTGGTGCGCTCCGCCGCGAGCAGCGATGAGTCGGTGGCCACCGCGCACTCGTTCGTGAAAAAGATCGGCAAGACCCCGGTCGTCCTTGGTGACGGCAGCGCCGGCTTCCTGGTCAACGCCGGGCTTGCCGCCTACATGCTGGCCGCTGAGCAGATCTACCACGAGGGAACGCCCGCGGCTGACATAGACGCGGCGATGAAGGCGTCGGTGTTTCCCATGGGCCCCTTCGAGCTCGGCGATATGGCCGGCGTAGACGTGACCGCGGGCATGATGGACACCATAGCCGATCAGGAAGGCGGCGTAGGCCAGCCGCTGGTGTGGGCGCTCAGGGACGCCGGTCGCAACGGCGTCAAGGTTGGCGCCGGCTTCTACAACTACAGCGACGGCGCGGCCACCGGCGAGTGGGAAGAGCTTGCCGCACTCGTACCCGGCCGCGGCGACCGCGTAGCCGCGGCAGACGAGATCGTGGAACGCTGCATGAAAGCGCTGCACGCCAAGGTGCGCGAGCTGGTCGGCGTCGGGGTGGCTCCCGACGAGAAGCAGGCCGACCTCTGCTTCGTTCTGGGCCTGGGCTTCGCCATGCACCTGGGCGGGCCACTGTTCTATGGTGAACAGGAGGGCTGGAACTGAAGCTCGACTCTCCCTCGGCCGCCACCAACCTGGCCGTAGCTGGAGCCGTACTGTTCATGCTCACCGCCTGGGCAGGGCGGCTGGACTTGATGGAACCCGACGAGGGGCGCCACGCCGAAATCGCCCGCGAGATGGTGGCCACGGGCCACCTGCTCACACCTCGCCTGCACGGAAAGCCTTATTACGACAAGCCCCCGGCCTTCCACTGGCTGGTCGCGGCCTCGCTCGCCACCTTCGGCCCGGGCGCGATGGCAGCGCGGTTGCCGTCGCTGCTGGCAGCCCTGTGGACGGTGCTGATCACGGCCTGGTGGGCGTCGCGCGCCTGGGGTCCCGCCACCGGCCGCCTGGCGGCACTGCTGCTCTCGAGCACAGTGCTGTTAATGGCCCTGGCGCGCTGGACCGTGGTCGACATGCTGTTCACGGCCTCGCTCAGCACCGCCTTTGCCTGCCTCGGTTGCTGGCTGCTCGACCCCGGCCGCCGCCCGCGCACTCCCTGGCCCTTCTACTTCACGGTGGGAGTCGCGACACTGGTCAAGGGACCGGCGGCGATCGTGCTCGGTGCTGGGCTGGCGCTGGCCTGCGTGGCGCTGTTCGGTGGAACAACCACGCTGCGACGCCTGCGACCCCTAAGGGGCGGCCTGCTGACACTGACCGTGGCCACTCCCTGGTACCTGGCCGCGTGGCTGGCCGAGCCCGGGTACATAGAAACCTTCCTGCTCACCCACAACCTGGGTCGCTACGCGTTCGCGGGTGCCGTCGGCCACCAGCAGCCCTGGACTTACTACCTGCTGACCCTGCCACTCGCCCTGCTGCCATGGATTTTCTACCTGCCCGACGCGCTGGCCGGGCAAGTGCTCGCGCGTGGAAGAAAAAAGGCCGCCGTCTTCGCGGGCCTGTGGGCTGCCGTGGTGGTCGGTTTTTTTCTCCCCGCCAGCAGCAGGCTGGTCACTTACATGCTGCCGGCTTTGCCTCCCCTGGCCGCCCTGACGGCTGCCTGGCTGGTAGACCGCGCCCGCGCCAACCAGGGGCTGCCGCGCCGTATCGCCGCCATGCAGATGACCTGGACGGGGATAACCTGCCTGCTGGCCTGCACTGCCGCGATATACCTGGCCTGGACCGGAAAAGTCTCGATAACCCGCTGCCTGGCCCTGGGCCTGAGCCCGCTGGTAACCCTGCCGCTGGCCCGACGAGGCCTGCGCGACCGCGATTCGCAGGCAACCGTGCTCGCGGGTGTGCTCAGTTCGGCCGTTCTCTTGACCACCGCCTGGGGACTTGCCGCCGAATTTATAAACAGCCAGCGCAGCCTGCGGCCCGCCGCCCTGCAACTGCTGGCCTCTGCGCCAGCTGAGCGCGAACTGCTGGCCTACAAAGCCTCGGGCCACTCACTGGCCTTCTACTCCAAACGGCTCCTGGCCCGTGACGACGACCCGCAGTCTGTAGCCGACAAGCTCGCACAAAAGCCCGCCCCCTTGCTGCTAACCAAGTCTAAGTACCTGTTTGAACTGGGAAAACTCCCACCTCGTATCGAAATCGTGTGGACCGGAGCGAGGGGCAAAGTGCTGCTGGCGGAGAAGGGAGGGAGTCGAACCCTCCATCGACCGTAAAGGCCGACATCACGGTTTTGAAGACCGGCCGGGCCACCGGGCCCGATCCCTCTCCCCACGCTGACCGGGCTCCGTTACTAGCGTCGGCCCTCTCCCCGGGCAAGCCGACCCCGATGGACCGACAGAAAAAACCTGCGGCCATTGCATTAGAAGCCGGGTCGCGGTTATAAGGGCCGGACCCGGCGCGGCCCACTTAAGGGCCGGCCATGATCAGGGGGACACTGATGAGGGCACTTGTTCGTAGCATAGCGATCGTCGCGGCGATCGCAGTTTTATCACCTGTCACCGCAGACGCCGGCTTCAAATACGGCGACCTGGACATCTCCGGGCACCTGCGTTCGACCAACCTCGTGAGGCACCAGGATTACGACAACCTGGCCTTCATCATGCAGCGCAACTCGGTCAAGCTCCGGCTTGAGTGGAAGTGGCTGCAGCGCGGTAAGGCCTTCGGACGCTACAACGTGCCGTGGCTCAAAAGGTCGGATATCTTCGGCCTGTTCCGGGGTGTCTACGACAGTACCTACGACACCACGCCGGGCATGCTCGAGCGCAAGGATTTCCAGGGCGACTACCTCGACGGCAGTTCGTCCGGTGCCAATGCGTGGAGACTCGCACGACTGGAAACCATCGACGAAGACGTCCGCGATGAACTCAAGTTCAATGCGAGGTTTCGCGAGCTCTACATCGACCTCTACTTCAAGCACATCCCTCTCACCATGCGCATTGGTAAACAGCAGATCGTGTGGGGCGAGACCGACGGCTTCCGCATGGCTGACCGCGCCAACGCCGTCGACCTGAGCTGGCACTTCTTCCAGGAGTTCCCACCACCGGGCTACGGCTTTGACGAACTGCGCATACCGCACTTCATGGTCAAGGGACTGTGGGACTTCAGGCAGCTGGGCAATCTCTCGCAGCCTTTCCTCGAGTTCTACTGGAACCCCGGCGACTGGGAGCCCGGCAAGATATCCTTCCTGCCCAGGCCCTGGGGCGTGAAACTGCTCGACCCGATGGTCAACGCCGCCGGTACCGGAGCGCTGCAGTCGGCATCGCTCTGCCCCAACGACGCCACGCCGGGTGACCCCACCCGCCGCTGCGTCGGCTTGCTCAATGGCACCGAGCTGTTCCAGCAAGGCAACTACAGCAAGAACCCGCTGGAGAACAGCCAGTTCGGCATACGGTTTCACTTCATCACGAACAACGGTATGGAGTGGACGGTCAACTACCTGTACCAGCGCTGGAAGCCCGACGGGTCGCCCACCGCGCTGGTGCGTGGGCTGCCCAAGGACGGCCGTACCTTTGTGGGTACGGGCGTGAGCGGTGCTGATTCGGCCGGCACCATTCCCAACGAGACCTTCTGCGCCAACGTCACCATGGACCCGAACAACCCGTTCACCCAGGTGATTGCGCCCTACGCTACCGGCGAAGCCTGCCTGGAATATTTCGCCCCTTACGTACACAGCGTGGCGGTATCGATGAACTACTTCGAGGCCAAGTACACGCAGACGGTGTGGAGGTTCGAGACCCTGATCGACTTCGACCTGCCCTTCTACGACGGCGACAAGCAGACCGCACTGCTCGATCGCTCGCCCAACGGGCCCACCTTGATTCCCGGCATCAGCAACAAAAACATGTGGAAGGGCGTGATAGCGTTTGACCGGCCCACCTGGATACGGCCGCTCAACAAGAAAACCACCTTCTTCATCACCGGCCAGTTGTTCTGGATGTACATTATCGACCACGATAAGCGGCGCTGCGCGATCAACGATCAGCCCCGCTACCTGCCCGACGGATCGCCCAACCCGGCCTTCGTGGGTTACACCTCGGGGATAGAAGAAAACTGCGGAAGCGACACCGAGTTGCTGCTGCAAGGCGAGCAGGTGGGGCTGGTCGGGCCGCTGGATCTTCCCAAGCTGTCGGCACCCGCGGGCAAGGGGCGTGACACGCTCCGCGAGTGGGAAGTCATAGGCACCCTGGCCATCCTCGGCTTCTACAAGGGTGGATCCTTAGTGCCGGCCCTCATTTACCTGGTCGACCCGGTGAACAGCTTCGCCCAGGAAGTAGCCATTGGACTCGACTGGTTCGTGAGGCCCAACCTGGCCGTAAACTGGACCACCAAGTTCATCTGGGCCGGCGCTCCCTGGGACCCCTACAAAGGGCGAACCAAGGACACCGACGTGGACCGCGGCGAGCTCTTCGAGCCCTGGTTCCTGGCCGGCGGCAGCCGTGGCCGTGGCGAGTCGGGAGTACAGATAACCTGGCAGTTCTAAGAGAGGGTAGATAAAGAACCAGGGGGCTGCCGGAAACGGTAGCCCCCTTTTTTTATGCTGCGCTCGTCAGTCGCCGGATCTAGTCGAACTTGCAGCAGATCGCCATGGCCCGCGTGCGCTCCTCCACCGGGCACTCACTGCCACCTGTCTGCATGCAGGTGTAAAACGCGCCGCGAGTCGAGCCTGGATGCTCGGCCAGGGTCTGTATGTAGCCCATCGCCGAAGTCTGGCAGCTCCCGTCCGCCTCGGGGCGCTCCTCAGGATAACATCCACCACCGGTAAGGAACTCGCCGTCGGCACATTTTACCCGCGAGGCCTTGAGCGCATTGCGCCCCTCTCCCGATGCCTCGGGCGCTACCACCTTGCGGCAGCCGGGCTCGGCCTGGGCAGGCAGCACGAGCAAAGTACCCGTGACAAGCACGGCCGCGACAATGCAGGCGGCCAGCGCCGTGCTTCGCCGCGGGGCGGCAGCCGGACTTCGCCGACGACTCGTTGCGCTCATAGCAGCTTCACTACGATTCGATGCAGAATGATCCATGGATAACTTTTTCCTCCAGCCGGTAGCTGACTCCATCGCGAAAGCGCCGGGCATCCCCGCGCGGGTACGGTCTACCTGAGTCCCACAGGGTAGCGTGTCGGCCACCTGCGAGCCAGCCCACGAGGGGCAGCTCCGAAAAGGACTCGCGGTAATCGATAAGGCCCCTGATCGCTCCTGCCGCCCCCCTTCACCCCCGGACGGGGGGGGAGCCCAGGCGAAGCTACGCAACATAAGGTGGAAAGACGTCGTATTTCCCTTGACAGGCAGGTCACTGTCGAACTAGCATCCGCATGAGGCCGTATAAGCTGGATGGGACGGTGACAAAACCGGTCCGTGCGCTTGGGGCAGAACCCGCGCCGGTACGCAGCTCACTGCAGGGCGCTTGGTCAACAAAGGAGAACAGGATGAAAAAGTTTACTACCACGACGGCGCTGGTCGCCATTTCGGCTTTATTTCTACTTGCGGGAGCCCAGCAGGCCGACGCCGCGCTGAGTAAGGCCGACCAGGGCTGCCGCGGAACGATAGCCAAGGGATTCGGCAAACTTGCGGCCACGGCCGACAAGACCATAGCCGGCTGCCACAAGAGCCGCGACGGTGGTAAAATTCCCGACACCACCGACTGCAACCTCCTGGCGCATGCCGACACGAAGGGCAAGGTGGTCAAGGCCGCCAACAAGCTCATTGCCGGCATAGCCAAGAAGTGTCCGGAAACAGGCTCCAAGGCGGTAACCACGAGCCTGATCGACGGCTACCTGTCCTGCCCCGAGCCCTGCGGAACCAACACCGGCGTACCCAACACCCTGACGAGCTTCTCCGACCTGGGCCAGTGCCTTGCCTGCCTGGGTGGCGACGTATCCGAAGGTTTTAACAGCAGCGCCATGGGCGCCCCGGTACCCTCGGGTCTTTCCAAGACCGACAGCAAGTGCCACGGCACCATAGCCAAGGGCTACGGCAAGCTCGCCGCCACCATCGTCAAGGACCGCGCGGGCTGCCAGAAGGGTGCCGACAAGACCGGCGACGGCGATACTACCGCCTGCTCGACCAGCGACGCCAAGGGCAAGATAGCCAAGGCCCTGGCCAAGGCAGAAGCTGGCCTGGACAAGAGCTGTGCAGCCGCTGACCTGGCACTGGTAGCGTCCTGCGCCACCGATTCCCTGGCCAACCTGAAGATCTGCCTCGCGAATGACGCTAACGCGGCTGCCGACGAGCTTTTTGCGGCAGCCTACTCGCTTGACGCGACTATCTGCCCGACGGGCCTGGTAAGCACGCTGCTCGCGGGCGTGGCTCCGGACGGCACCGTAGGGCGCAGCTCGCTCAAGAGCGGCTGGACAGGCGTAGGGCACGGGGCAGATCTTCCGCACGGTTACAAGACCAGGCTCCACGTTGACTGCGGAGCGGGCGCCAGCCCGCCCTGCGGGGACTGCACCGTCACTGGCGCCAAGACCACGGGTGACGCTGCCTACAACGTACGCTGCCGTGATGACATGACGGTGACCTGCACCAACGCTTTCGGAATTGACGCCTCCTGCCCCGGGGTAGGCAACTGCGACGTTATTCTCAGCCCCCCGCTGCCGCTTTCGGCCGGCAGCGTGCCGGTGTGCGTGGTGAGCAGGATCGCCACCGACTACAGCGGCACCGCGAACAACGAATCTGGTTCGGCCGACATAGCCGTAATGCTACGCAGCGTGGTGCACACCGGCATCACCGTGAGCCAGCCCTGCCCCAACTGCCAGGGCGACACGACCTTTGACGACGGCGCAAAAGACGGTACCTGCTCGGGCGGACCCGGCGACGGCTTGAGCTGTGACACCCAGGCCGAAGACGCCACCTTCGGGCCGGTGAGCCTTGACTGCCCGCCCGACCCCCTGGCCAACGTGACCGGCCAGGGACTGATAATTGACCTGAGCGCGACGTCGGGCAACGCGACGATGAACTACGAAAACCAGTGCGACGCACCGCTCAACGCCTTCAACTGCGCCTGCGGAGTGTGCTCGGGCGACACGACCTTCCCCTGCCGTAACAACACCGAGTGCAGCGATTCCGGGCTGGGCACCTGCACTGCTTTCGGAGCGGGCACTGCCCGCAAGCCCAACGGCTGCGCCGATGCCGTGTGCTCACCGGATCCGGCTGACCCCGGCATGGGCGTCTGCCTGGCCGGACCGTCGGTGACCAACTGCGACGGGGCGATCAAGGCTAACGGTCTCGGCTACATTGGCTGCTCGACCGACTTTGACTGCGACCAGCTGGCCTCGGAATGCCCGAACAACGACTGTGGCAACTGTACCCTGGTCGAAGACCGCAGCTGCTTCCTCGATCCCATAGTACTCAGTGGCGTAGCCGACCCCGACAACCCCTTGCTGGCCACGACCTTCTGCATACCGCCGGCGGCGTCGGTCTCGATCAACAACGCCACCGGACTGCCGGGACCGGGCCGGGTGCTGCTCGACTCGATTCCTGAGCGCACCTACGACTGAGTCTGCCCGAGGTATTGCGAGTAGCCCCCCGGTGCCGCGCGGCGCCGGGGGGTTTTTTTGTGCCCCTCCCCCCCTGTCGGGTGGGTACAATAGAAGGTGCCTCACCATTTGTGGACTAAGCCCCCGGCAGCACGGCTTTTTGCCTTGACAAGCTCGTGGCTATTCTTCTACTTTAGTTACACTCGGGCTGGCCGGGGTCTGACAAAGCAGGGCTGCGCTGCACGAGCTCGCGCCTGCAAAGGAGAATCAATAATGAAGGGTATTTTTTCGAAGGTGTTGTCCGTGGCGCTGACCACCGTTGTAGCGACCGGGCTGGCGTTGCCGGCTTACTCTGCGCAGGTAACCAAGACCGAGCTCAAGTGTGCCGGTACCCTGGGTAAGGCCATGACCAAGGTGGCGAAAACAGGCTTCAAGGCTACCGCCAAGTGCCGCGACGCCGACATAAGCGGCAAACTCGTAGGAGCCTGCCCGGACGGCAAAGCCGACCTCAAAATACAAAAGGCCATTGACAAGGCAGCCCTGAGCGGCATCAAAAGCTGTGGCAGCGTCTGCAGTGTCTCGTTTACCCTTTGCGTAGCGGATAATACCTGCCCGCCCCTGGGCGACACCCACGAACTGTGCAAGGGCGGTGGTAAGACCTTCGACCAGGCCGCGCTCAACTTCCCCGGCCCGTTCTGCGAAGCGCAACTGGGTCACGCCATAGACACCGGCGAAGATATAGGCGATTGCGTGGGCCAGGTCAGCAGCGGAGTAGCCGACGCCATGGTCGACCTCGTGTACGGTAGCATCGGCAACAGCGACGCCCTGGACAAGGACACAGGCAAGTGCCTCGGGGCCATCGGCAAGAGCGCGGCCAAGCTCATGGGCACCATAACCAAGGGTATCGTCAAGTGCCGTGGCTCCATCCTGGACGAAAAACTCACCGGCCTGCCGTCTGACTGCACCACCATCGATGCCAAGCTGGTGGACAAGACCGCCAAGGCCGTCAGCAAGCTCGAGGCGGGAATCGCCAAAAAATGCACCGACGCGCAAATACTCAGCCTCGACCTCTGCGGATCCGGCGTTGGCGCGACACTGAGCGTGGCCGATGCGCAGTCCTGCATAACCGCGGCCATCAAAGAAATATCCGACTCTTCTGAGCTGGCCTCAGACCGCAGCTACTCCACGCGCAGTTTTGTAGAGGCGGCCTACCCGCCCGCGGCCAGCTGCGGAGACAACGTCGTTAACCAGGTCCGCCATAACTTCCTGCAGGTCGGCGAAGAATGCGACGGCAGCGACGACAGTGCCTGCCCGGGCGAGTGTATGCCGCCCGGTGACGTGTTTGCCTGCACCTGCGGCAACCTGCCGCGCAGCCGGACCTTTACCAACGGATTCACCGCCGACCTCGACAGCGGCTGGAACGGTAGCTCGCACAACGGCGGCACCTCTGACGGCGCGGGCTACATGATCGAGCGCATCAACTGCGACTGCACCGAGATCACCGGCTGCAGCTGCACCGGCACCAGCGTGGATTCGATCTGCGACCTCAAGGGCTTTCAGAAGCCGGTGTGTTCCTATGACCCCAACGGCGCGGAAAACTGCGACCAGAAAAACACCGTCAACCAGAACAACATCAACGAAGACGCGGACTGCCGCGTCTGCGACGACTTCACGTCCAACGCCGGCAGCTTCTGCCAGAACGACGGGGACTGCGCCTCGCAGTGCTACGACGCGCTGGGCGCCGCAACCGGCCCCTGCGATCGCCAGACCGACTGCGCGGCGGGCGAGGTTTGCCGCGGGCAGTGCGACCTGACGCCTTACTGCATCAAGGTACACAACGGTGACCCGCTGCCCATATCGCGCGGCGGCTCAACCCCCGTGTGCGTGCGCAGCGAGTTCCGCGCCGACGCGACCGGTACCCAGGACATGTCTACCGGCCACAGCGAATCTTTCATAAGCCTGTTCAGCCAGGTGCACATCGCTGGCGGCGGCTTCGGACAGGGCACACAAAAACCCTGCCCGACTTGCGGCGGCTTCTGCGACAGTGGCCCCCGCCAGGACCTGCCATGCGAGGGAACCTGCAGCGTTACCACGGCTACCAGCTGCCGCTTTGACAGCGACTGCCCGGGCGGCGAGAGCTGCACCAGTGCCAGCGACGACTGCGGCGCCGGCGTCACCTGCAACCTGAGCCTGGTGTGCTCGGGTGGCCCCAACACCGGCCTGGCCTGCAGACCGTCGGCGGCGACGACGTTTTTCGGGATAACCTCGAACGACTGCCCGCCCGACTCGGCCAACAACGCCAGTGGCGCGGGCCTCGAGATATTCTTCTGGCCTGCCACCACGGCTGCGACCTCGTTGGCGGCCTCGCTGCCCTGCGAAGCTCCCGGCTTTGAGAACTACGACTGTCCCTGCCCCGCCGACGGCGGAGTGCCCCCGGAACCCAACGCGTGCAACTTCGGCTGCAACGCCGGCGCCGAACTGGGCACCGGCTGCTCCACGGGTAACGGTGGCAGGGGAGAAGCGACAGTCTGCGTAGGTGGATCGTCACCACCGCTCACGGCCTGCGACGACGATGCGGATTGTCCGGGCGGCACCTGCTCGGGCAACCCGACCCACTGCGTGGGCGACCCGGCGACCGAGCTGGTGCCCTGCGCGGACTCCTCGACCTGCGGCTCGGGCACTTGCGTGGACGCCTGCCCCAGCGGGCGTTGCGTGCCGCTTTGTTCGCCGGGTGACACCGTGGCCGGCGGCCGCAACCTGGCCGTGGAAGGTGAATGTGCAGCCGGGCCCAACGTGTACATCTGCGACGGCAAGACCTTCCTGCCCTGCTCGGCGTCCAGTTCGGGCACGCAGACAGAGTGCGAAGCGGGCATCAACGGGGTACTCGGTGACGCCGACGACATACCCGGCGCCGGCACCTGCACGGTCGAGCCCAAGGCCTGCTTCCAGTACCCGGTAACGGCCATAGGGACCCCGGACGGTACCAACCCCAGCGCCGTGTCGAGTTACTGCATAGGCTCAACCTCGTCGTCGGCGGTAAACGGCTCGGCCGGCCTGGGCGGACCCGGCAGGCTTCGCACCGATCAGAACAACCAGTGTAACTACACTTCGCTGCCCTGACCGCGAGCAAAGACAGTCTGCTCTGAAGCAGTACCAGGGGCCGTTACCCTCACCGGGTGGCGGCCCCTTTTTTTGTGCGCTGCAGCCGGGGGGGGGCTCGGGACTATTTGGCCGGAACGTCGGGAGCCAGCTCTATGTCGTCGTAGGCAGCGGCCTTCTTGCGGGCCTCGGCGGCCTTGCGCTCGGCTACTACTTCGTTGTCGCTGTCTGCCCAGTCGGCCAGCCTCATCATTTCAAAGGTACCCTTGAACTCAATGCTTATGGGGAACGGCGCGCTGCCCATGGTTACGTCCACTATGGTGCCGCTTGCTTTGCCCGGGGCGAAGTCGCGAAAGCCCCATACCATTATGCGCTGCCCCCCGCCCAGCATGGGCGAGCCCTGCAGCTTACCCACCACGGCAAAGATGGTGTCGTCGATGTTGCGATCCCTGCGCAGCGACGAGTCGTAGCTGTCGGCCGCGGTCATGGTGTACTCTCCTCGTACAAACGGCCGGCGCTCGGGCAGCGGCAGCTTATGCCAGCTGGCCTTGACAGCAGCCACCTGCTCGGCCGTGGCCGTCCAGGGCTCCGAAGCCCTGTTGGTTTTTTCAAGCTCGTCGGCAAACGGGAGCACCGACTCGAGCAGGCGAAAGTCTAGCTCCTCGGACACGACCGCCGACTGCCCGTCGAGCTCGCCCACCGTTGCCGAGTAGCGCAGCTTGACCACCCTGGCCTCGCTGCGACGCAGGGCCGGCCTGCTCAAGCCCAGGAACATGGCCTCGGGCACCGTCTCGAGCGCCTCCCTGTAGCTGGCCAGGTCTTCGACGACCTCCGAGTTGACCTTCAGTATGACGTCCCCCTCGAACACGCCGATGGAGCGGGCCTCGGAAAGGGCGGCCGTGTCCTCGAAGCCGGTTATCACTACTCCGCCGTGTCCGAGCAGGCGCCGGGTCTCGGCCGAGATCTCGCCCACCTGCATACGGCTGGCGGCAGCATCCTTGTCAATGCGCACGCGAAACTGCGGCGCGGTGTTGTGTACCAGCAACCAGATGCCGCCCAGGTCACGCCCTATGGTGCCCTCAACGGTGGTCGTCTGAAAAAAGGCCTCGGCACCAGCGCCGGGAAGCAGAAACAGAACGGCAACTACGAGGGGCCGCAGGCGGGATAGCGAAAACATATACATCCTCCATAAGTGCCCGGAATTGCGGGCAGCACGGAGTTTTATCGCGAACAGCCCCGTATTGGAACCGTGACCGGGGGTTGCCCGGGCTCGGCCGAGGCTCACTTGAGGCAGGCAGGCAGGATTTATGTTAAGCGCTTGACTTCGCCCCCCCATAGCCGGTAAAACCTAAGCTTGCGTGGCGCTTTGAGCGCTGTTCTGCGCGGATCGACATACATCTTTTAGAAAGGAGAATACCTCGATGACTGACTCGAAAACGAAAATCGGCTCTAAGCTCATGGTGGCAGCCCTGGCCACGACCATGGCCCTGCTCGGCACCGCCTGCGACGACGGTGTGTTCAGCGGAACGACCACTACTACAGTGGCACCTGGAACGACCACTACCACGGTGGCAGCAGCAACGACCACCTCGACGTCGACCTCGTCTTCCACGACGCAAACGACCTTGGCCCCGACGACGACGACGACGGTGCCCGCAGGACCTCCGCCGCTCATCGGTGCATTGACGGTTACCC
>JACNKC010000104.1 GCA_014382245.1 Pseudomonadota bacterium
TCCGGAGGTGCGGCGGCCCGGGCGCGGGGGGGTGGCCGCCCACCCAGGTAAAACCACCCGTGCCGACGGGGGGGGTTTGGACCGCATCAGGGTCCCCCGACCGGCGCCGCCGCGCGGGCCCGGCGGCGGATCTTTCTCGGGCAGCTGGGGTCACCAGTGGCGCTCCACCGCCAGCTGCTCATCTCGCTGTAGAGGAAGCCTGTAGGCGTACAGCAGCCCGGCGACCGCCAGTCCCAGGGCGCCGGCACCTACCGCGACGTGGAGCGTTGGAAGCCAGGAGAGAGCGAGCTCCGTGCTTCCCTCCTGCCCGCTCAGCTGGAGCAACGTAGCGGTAGCCAGACCCAGCCCTACCTGCAGCCACAGCAGCCCGCATAATCGCCGGGTCGTTCGTCCAGCGGGTCCCCCTGTCCGGCTTGCCTGCCTGGCCAGCCTGAGCGACGCGAAGAGTACGCTCAAACCTATAAGCAGGTGCAGGTAAAACAACGGGTGCTCCAGGACGCCCGCCGAACCGGGCATGTGGCGAAGAAATACCCCGATGGCCAACTGGAGGCCTATCAGGCTCAACACGACGACACCCGGGCGTTGCAGCGGCGTGTGGTCCTCGAGCGCTTCATCGTTCACCCAGGAGGGCGAAGTGACGGTAACAATGGCCGCCAGTATCCCGAAGAAGGCCTGTCCAAACCAACCGTGGACCATGGCGAGGTCCAGCGATAGCCATATTACTCTCAACCCTCCCATCAGCGCCTGGGCCAGCACGGCGGCAATGGCGGCCAGGCCCAGTGTACGGGCGTACTTGCGGTTGTCGTTGCGGTACAGGGCCAGCCCGAGCAGGCAGGTCACGACGGCCACGGAGGCGGCGATCAAGCGATGCCCGTGCTCGGTGCGGACGTTGTCGATTTCATACCAGCGCGGTGGATTAATACCGCCGTAGGAAAGCGGCCAGTCGGGCACGGCCAGGCCCGCGTCCCGGCTGGTTACAAGTCCACCAGCTACAACGAGAATGAAGGCCATCAGGAGGGCGGCTAGCGCGAGTACGCGAATTTTATGGTCGGGAAGATTGCCTGTCGATAACTCGCTCACCTTGGTCCTAACCCGCTTGGAACATGAGCGCGACGACGAGGACGATCAATACGGGACTCAGTGTCCACGCCAGTTGAGAGGGGATTTCGGGGATCCCGGGCCTCAGTATCCGGGTCAGTATCGTGGCGGTGAGCAGGAGGAAGGCGACGCAGCTGAGCGAAAAGACGGCGGACACTTCAATCGGCCCCGATCCACCGCTCGGTAACCCGGGCCGACCGTGGGCCGGACCGGGTTACGAGCAGGGTCAGTTAGCCCTCGCGAAGCTGAAGTCCGAACCGGCGCTGCCACCCTCGGAAACAGTGACGCTCGCTGTCCGGGTGCCGAATTTCTCGTGCCAGGCTTCGACGGTGTAGGTTCCGGCAGGTACATTTTCGATAGTAAAGCTGCCATCGGCTGCAGAGACCGTAAAGAAGGGGTGATCGAGTACGCCGACCCAGGCAGTCATCCACGGGTGGACGTCGCACTTCATTCGCACCATGATCTCGGGGGCGGTAAATCTCTTCTTGATTTTCATTCCCTTGATGGGCATCGCGTTGTTGAACTGCTTGCTCTCCTTGGGCAAGGAGTGAACGTTGTGGAGAGTCGAGTCGCTATTGAGGATTTCGATGGTCTGCCCGACCATCGCTCCCACTATGCGGGGCGCGTACATGCAGCCATTCTGGTCGATCGTGACCATTTCAGAGGGCTTTTCGAAGGTGCCACTCACGCCGTCTTTCAAGTAGACGAAAACGTTCTGCACCTTGCCGTCGGCAATCAATATCGCGTCGCCGAGTCGACCGTCGGGGTTGGCAGCATCACACTTAGGGTCAGCGGACATCCTGATAGGCCGCCTCGAGGGGGCGTCTCCTTCAAAGCTCACGGTGCCGGTAATCGATCCCCCGGCATCGGCGATATGCACGCCCCCTGCCAGCAGCATGGCTGTTGTCACGGCAGTCACGGCTATGCCTTTAAGCAGTAAATTCATCATCTTTTCGTCTCCTGGGTGCTGTGGATTGCGGTTTGCGTGCCTCGCCGGACATTGCAGGCGCGGATGGCTTGCCGCGCTACCCTGACTAACAGTTGCGGCAGTATAATCAAGCCGCTCGAGGGCTTGCAATCGCCGCGCTGACGGGCGAATAAGCCCTGTGGGCGAATCTGAAAAAGACTGGTCAGTTGGCAGTGGTTTGAGCATCGAGACGCTTACAGCACTCATAGAGGATGGCAGCGTGGACACGGTGCTCACGGTTTTTCCGGACATGTACGGAAGGCTGGTTGGTAAGCGTAACACCGGGCATTTTTTCCTATCCGATGTCCTCCAGGGAGGCCTTCACGCCTGCGACTACTTGTTTGCCTGTGACATGGAGATGGATCCCGTCCCTGGCTACGAGTGGTCGTCATGGGAGAAAGGCTACGGTGACGTTCACGCTACTGTCGATCTTTCAAGCCTCAGGCTGGCTGCGTGGCAGGATCGCACGGCCCTGGTGTTGTGTGATCTCACGAGTCCCGTGGATCACCAGCCCGTGGAGATCTCGCCGCGCCGCATACTTTCCAGGCAGGTAGGGCTCGCCCGGGAACTCGGCTATGACCCCCGTGCGGGTTCCGAACTGGAGTTTTTTGTCTTGAGTGAAAGCTATGACGAGGCCGAGGCGCGGGACTTCGGTGAACCGCGGACTTCGGGATGGTACGTGGAGGACTACCACACCATGCACGCTACCCGCGAGGAACCGATCATCGGAGCGATACGACGGGCCATGGACGCGTCCGGTGTGCCGGTCGAATCGAGCAAAGGGGAGTGGGGCCCCGGGCAGCACGAGATCAACCTTCGCTACACCGATATGCTGGAAATGGCCGACAGGCACTCGATATTCAAGCAAGCTGCCAAGGAAATCGCTGCCCTGCAGGATGGCTCGGTTACTTTCATGGCCAAGCTTCATGAAAACCTGGCGGGCAACAGCATGCACCTGCATTCGAGCCTCTGGTCAGTGGATGGTGGTGAGGCGCTGTTCAGTGGTGATAACGAGTTGCCGGGAACACCGGCCCGTTGCTCCGACCTGTTTCGCTGGTACATCGGTGGACTAGTGGCTCACGCCCGGGAATGCGCGTTGTGGTACGCGCCGAACACCAACTCTTACCGTCGCTTCATAGCGGGAACGTTTGCGCCGACCGGTATCGGCTGGTCCTGGGATAACCGGACGGCCGGGTATCGACTGGTGGGCAGTGGCGACGCACTGCGAGTGGAATGCCGGATCCCGGGCGGCGACGCTAATCCCTATCTGGTGATGGCCGTCACCCTGGCCGCGGGGCTGGATGGCATCAGGAACCGCATCGAGCCGCCTGCAGCCCTCAGTGGGGATCTGTACCAGTCGGCCGATCACGCGACCCTTCCGCTTTGCCTGGAAGACGCGATGAAAGAGTTTGCGGACAGTAGTTTTATCCTTTCCGCTTTCGGTGCGGAGGTAAGGGATCACTACCTTCGTTTTGCCGAAGTCGAACTTGAGAAATCACGGCCTGTGGTTCCGAACTGGGAGCGTCGCCGCTTCCTTGAGCGCGGCTGACAAAGGGCAAAGTTAGTATGCAACTGGAAGGCAAGGCTTGTGTCGTAACCGGTGCGGCGGGCGGCATCGGCCGCGAAACCGTGTTGGAGTTCTGTGCCCGTGGCGCAAGGGTGGTCGCTGCTGATCTGCTGCCCGATGCCCTCGAGGAAGTCGTTGCGCTTGCCGTCGAAAAGGGCGGCACTGCAATTGGGAGTCAGATGGACGTGACCGTGGCTGCACAGGTCAAAAAGACGATAAACCTCTGCGAGCAGACCTGGGGCAGGGTGGACGTTGTTTTCAACAACGCCGGGATCTTCCCTGGCGACGATGGCTCGGTGCTTGAAACCAGCGAAGAGACCTGGGCCCAGGTGATGGACGTCAATCTCAAGGGAGTATTCCTCGGTTGCAGGTACGCGGTAGCGGCCATGCTGAGATGCGGCGGCGGATCGATCATCAACACAGCGTCGTTTGTTGCGCTGATGGGCGCAGCTACTTCTCAGAGCGCCTACACGGCCAGCAAGGGAGGGGTGCTCGCCCTGACTCGTGAAATTGCAGTCGAGTACGCGCGCAAGGGCATCAGGGCCAACGCCCTGTGCCCGGGGCCGGTCAACACGCCCTTGCTGGCGGAGCTGTTGCGTGACCCCGAAGCGAGGCAGCGTCGCCTGGTGCACATCCCGGCGGGCCGCCTGGCCGAAGCCGGTGAAATCGCCCGGGCGGTCGTTTTCCTGGCTTCAGACGATTCGAGTTTTGTGACGGGTACCGAGTTCATCGTAGACGGCGGAATAACCGCCGCCTACGTGACTCCGGACTCCTGAGCAGCGTCCTGATCAGCGCTCGGCTGGTCAGGCAGCCAGGTAACCTTTTTCTTCGAGGTAGGAGAGCAGGGCCTGGAGGCTGTCTTCCTGGCTCTGCGAGGTCGTGTCAACGATCAACTCTGCCTTGTCGGGCTCTTCGTAAGGCGCCGAAATCCCTGTGAATTCCGGTATCTCACCGGCGCGGGCCTTCTTGTACAAGCCCTTGGGGTCGCGCTTTTCGCATTCGTCGAGGTCGCACTTAACGTACACTTCTACAAAATCACCGTCGGCCATGATCTCGCGAACCTTGTCCCGGTCTCCCTTGTAGGGCGAGATGAAGGCGGTGACATTGATGATGCCGGCCTCGGTAAAGAGAGCGGCGACTTCGCCTATGCGGCGGATGTTTTCTTCACGATCTTCCGGAGAAAAGCCCAGGTCCTTGTTCAAGCCATGGCGAACGTTGTCGCCGTCGAGCACGTAGGCACGCGCTCCACGCTCCCAGAGCGCCTTTTCGAGCAGGTTTGCAAGGGTGGATTTGCCGGAGCCCGACAGTCCGGTGAGCCAGACGGTACAACCGCGATGGCCCGAGATTTTTTCCCGCTCGGTTTTCGAGACGGTGGTTTCGTGCCAGACAATATTCTCGGACTTAGGCTTCGTCATGCTTGTTGTTTATCTCCGGCGTGCCGATCTTTTGACATCGCTCAATCTGTACGACTACCTGCGTGAGGCGGCCATGTTCTATTTGAAAATCCCGGTAAACGCCTGGAGGCGCTCCCGGGCTAGCTGGGACTCTCGATCTTGCGACCGAAGGTAACCTGTCCCTTATCGACCCGGATCGAAAAACCGCAGTCGGGGTTGATGCAGACCCACGCCTTGTACATGACAGACGCGCCCTCAGTTCCGTAGTCGGAGAGTGGGACCAGGAGTCCGTTCTCACACTTCTTACAACTGGGCAGTTCCATCACCACATCCTCTCCGCCATCGCTGTCAGTCCCAAACAGGCAACCATCAGCGAGGGTATCGCCGAACAGCAATGCCCAGCGTTTTCTCGCGTACCGTTTTCAGTCGATATTGCGGGTACTTAACGCATACTCGCCACCGCGTCAAGCAGCGCGGCAGCAGGCCCCGCGAGGAGAGTGGGGGATGTGGGGGGCGGCAGGAGCCGTGTTGCAAAGAGCGGCTACGATCAGTGCCGGCTGCGCTGAGCGCGTCGCATGGCCTTGCGGCGCTTGCGCTCCGCTTCTTCGCGTTTTCTTTTTCGCTTGACGCTGGGCTTTTCGTAGAAAGACCGCAGTTTCATTTCCTTGAAGACGCCTTCGGAGGCCATCTTCTTCTTAAGGATCTTTATTGCTCGCTCCAGCGAACCTTCGACTTGAACTTCCATAATAAGCGCTGCCCTCCCGGCGCCAGAACAGCTGAGAATAGTCCGGAAGCGGGGATCTTGTCAACTTTCGACCAACGGCCGAGGCCCCGGGGGCCGTGGTGAGTGGTGCCCTCGACAGGACTCGAACCTGTGCAACCGGCTTCGGAGGCCGGTGCTCTATCCACCTGAGCTACGAGGGCTTTGGTCGCCAGGGCCTGCTTACAACGTTAGCCGGCTAACTGCCAGCAACGATCCCGGCCATATGGGCGATGAACTCCTGCTCGATCAGTCCGTTACTGGCCAGTACGCGCTGGCCCCACGGGTCATAGGGGTTGCCGTTGAAGTCGCTTACGCTGCCTCCAGCTTCGGTAACAATAAGCCATCCGGCTGCCGTGTCCCAGGGCTGTAGTTTCCACTCCCAGAAACCGTCGAAGCGGCCGCAGGCCAGGTAGCAGAGGTCCAGCGCGGCAGATCCGAAACGCCTGACGTCCCTGGCGTTGACCAGGAAATGCTCGAAATAGGGCAGGTACAGGCCCAGGTTCTCCCGACGGTCGTAAGGGAAACCGGTCACCAGCAGGGAGTCTTCCAGCGCTGTCGTGGCAGACACCGCGACAGGGCAATCGTTGAGAAAGGCGCCCGCAGCAATCCCGGCATGGTACATCTCGTCTCTGAAAGGATCGTATACGGCCGAGGCGACGGGTGCGCCTCGGTGCAGGAGCGCGATTGATACCGAGCAGTGGGGGATGCCGTGGACGTAGTTAATGGTTCCATCGAGGGGGTCTACGTACCAGCACCACTCATGGTCGGAGCGATCAAAGTGGTTTTCTTCCGCGACTATCGCGTGGTCGGGGAAGGCCCGGGCTATGCCCTCGACGATGATTTTCTCAGCCTTGAGGTCTACGTTGGTAACCAGGTCCACCGCCGCTTTGTGTGAGATTTCTTTTTTCAGGGGCAGCGAATCACGGATGATTTTTCCGGCTTCTCGCGCCAGCTGCCGCGCGAGTTCTGTCTGTTCGGGCATGGCGCTTGTTGTCACGGCGGCCCGAGGCGGTCAAGTTGGGGCTGGTGTCGGGGGTGTCAGCAGTAAGCAGGACGGTGAGGGCACCCGCAAAGGTGAACCTGAGCCTGCGGGTGGTGGGCCAGCGCAGTGACGGCTACCATGAGCTCGAGTCCCTCATGGTGCCCGTGGCCATATACGACGACGTCCACGTTGAGGTGTGCCCGAGCGCAAACGCAGAGGTTGTCTGTACTGTAAGCGGTGACAAGGGGGTGCCGGGGGGTGCCGGCAACATCGCTGCAAGAGCTGCGCAGGCTGTGCTCAAGCAGCTCGAAGAGACAGCGGCAGTGAGTATCCGGCTGGTGAAACGAATTCCCAGCCAGGCGGGACTCGGCGGTGGAAGCAGTGATGCCGCTGCGGTCCTGCGGGTGTTGCCCGGGTTGCTCGGCAGGAGGTTGGCAGCGCCCACCGTAGCCCAGCTGGCCTTGCAACTGGGCGCGGACGTTCCGTTTTTTGTCTCCTGCCGGCCTGCGATGGCCAGGGGTGTCGGAGAGAGACTCAGCTTCATCGACCTTCCTTATCGTGGCAGCCTGCTGGTGGTAGTCCCGCCGCTGGGAGTTGACACGGCTTGGGCTTTCGCCAACGCAGTGAAAAGCTTGACTTCAAGGGGGGCTGGCACTAGGCTCCTGCGTTCACTCAAGCGCGGTGCCGCGCTTGAGGGGCTGCTGGTGAATGACCTTCAAGAGGGAGTCTGCGAGAGCTTTCCTGAGGTCTCCAGGTCAGTGGATCTGTTGATGGCGACGGGCGCTTCGGCTGCTGTTATGTCGGGCACAGGGTCCGCAGTGGTCGGCTTGTTCAGGGATGGCAGGGCAGCGCGGCGGGCGGCACTTACTTTTGGCCGGCCTGCGAGGGTGTTTGTTGCGAGGATCCTCAGGCGTTCGCCGGGTGGACGTCCTTAGTGGGCGGTAGCCAAGCTGGTTAAGGCACCGGATTTTGGGTCCGGCATGCGAAGGTTCGAATCCTTCCCGCCCAGCATTGTTTAAGACTGGACCGTAGCGCCGCGGGGCGAGCGGTGGATGATTTTTTTATAGAGAGGAATGCCGTTGGCTTCGCTGGCTAGAGACGAACTGCTTATTTTTTCTGGTAACGCCAGCCTTGGCCTTGCGTCGAGTGTTGCCGAGAAGCTGGGCACCCGGGTCGGGAACGCTGACGTGCGCCGTTTCAGCGACGGCGAAGTGCTCATCGAAATAAACGACAACGTTCGCGGTGGTGACGTCTTCGTCATTCAGTCTACCTCCACGCCTGGCAACGATCACATCATGGAGCTGTTGTTGATGCTCGACGCCTTGAAGCGCGCTTCTGCCAAGCGGGTTACGGCTGTGATTCCATATTACGGCTACGCGAGGCAGGACCGCAAGGTGGCCCCGCGCGTACCCATTAGCGCCAAGCTCATAGCCGACCTCGTTGTCACGGCCGGGGCTTCGCGCGTGATGACGATGGAACTGCACGCCGGCCAGATACAGGGGTTTTTTGACGTCCCGGTGGACAACCTCTACGCCGCGCCGGTACTTCAGCCTGAGATCATGTCGCTGGTCGGTGACAGGTCCATCGTCGTGGTTTCTCCCGATGCCGGGGGCGTGGAGCGGGCCAGGGCTTTCGCCAAGCGCCTGGACGCCGGACTTGCCATAATCGATAAGCGCCGGGTAAGGGCCAACCAGGTAGAAGAAATGCGGCTGATCGGTGACGTCGAGGGCAGCGTGGCGGTGATCGTGGACGACATGATAGATACGGCCGGAACGGTCTGTAAGGCTGCCGACGCGATCAAGGAAGCCGGCGCTGTCGGTGTCCTGGCCTGTTGTACCCACGGCGTGCTTTCAGGCGCGGCCGTGGAGAGAATTTCCTCGTCGTCACTCGAACAGCTGGTGACAACCGACACCATAGCGGCGACCGAATCAGTGCAGGATTGTGATCGAATCCGGGTAGTGTCGGTAGCGGGACTGATAGCCGAAGCTATCCGGAGAACCCACGACGAGGAATCTATAAGCTCGCTTTTCGAGTAGGCAGGAGAGGATATGCGAACTGTACAATTAGAAGTGAAACGACGCGACGGCTCGGTGAAATCGCGGCTACTGCGCCGCGATGGCTTGATCCCGGCTGTTTTTTACGGCCATGGCGAAAGCGAAATATCGGTGCAGGTCAGCGCCAGGGAGTTTGACCGCAGCGGGCTGGCTTCAAAGGGGGCCCATCTCATTCGCTTCAACTCGGCGGACTCCAGCCTCAACGAGTGCATCGTGCTGATCAAGGAAAGCCAGCACCACCCGGTTACTGGCCAGACTTCGCACGTTGATTTTCTACGCGTTGACATGGCTACTCCTATTACAGCTAACGTTGCGCTGAGTTTTACCGGTAAACCGGTAGGGGTCGTCAACGGGGGCATCCTGCAGCCGGTCGTCAGGGAAATAGAGGTGCGGGCATTGCCTGCAGCTCTTCCCGAATCTGTAGAAGTCGACGTAAGCGGGCTCGACATTCACGATGGCCTGCACGCAGAGGACCTGGTTGTCGGCGAAGGCGTTGAGCTGCTTTTTACGGATAATTTCACGGTCGTGACCGTGACCCCACCCGTTGCCGAGGAAGTGGTAGAAGAGGAAATCGGGGAGCTCGGCGAGGGCGAAGGCGAGGGCGAAACTGGAGAGGGAGACGCGGCTGCGGCCGGCGACGATGGTACTGCCGGCGACGGCGACGAGAAGGCCGGCGGTTCCTGAGGCGGGACGGGTTGGTGACGACACATGTACTGCATCGCTGGACTTGGCAACCCGGGAGAGGAATACAAGGAAACAAGACATAACCTGGGATTCCAGGTAGTCGACACGTTCGCAGAACGCTTGTCGGCGAGCATCCGGCGCCAAAGATACGAGGCGCTGACGGTTTCCGCTAAGTCGGGCCGTACCGAGGTGTTGATCATGAAGCCCCAGACCTTCATGAATCTCTGTGGCAGGAGCATAGGTGCAGCCTGCCACGATCTCGGTATAGCTGAAGAAAACGTGGTGGTCGTGTATGACGATGCGGACCTTCCGCTCGGCCGTTTACGGCTGCGCCAGGGAGGTGGCAGCGGTGGGCACCGGGGTGTGGAGTCGGTGATAGGGGAACTGGGGACGACGGACTTCGGCAGGGTTAAAGTAGGCGTTGGTAAATCGGAAGACAGCGAATTGAGCGATTACCTGCTCAGCGATTTCGACGAGAGCGAGAAGGCTCTCGTGAAAAAAATCGCGGGTGTTGCTGCTGACGCGCTGTCGGTTGCCCTCGGGGCGGGCTTTGTTACCGCCATGAACCGATTCAACAGCGTGGACCTGGGTGTTAAGGGAAATGATACGGGCGATTGAAATCGGCCGTTTTGGCAGAAAGTCGAACGAGAAAACGTCGGGTAAATTTCCGGTGGTACGTAGTTGGACGGGAAAATGAAGGGAGGAAATACTGGTAATGAATCTTTTGATTGATCTGGCATGGCTGGCGGGGGTACTGGGCCTCGGAGTGGCGGGCGTATTGTTTTTCGCCGTCAAGAAAGAAAGCCCCGGAAACGAAAAAATGATCGAGATCGCCCAGGCGATCAAGGAGGGCTCGCTAACCTTCATCAAGCGCGAGTACCAGATCCTGGTTGTTTTTGAACTGGCTGTTTTTGCACTTCTTTACTGGAAGCTCAGCCCCGAAACGGCCTATGCCTTTCTTGGCGGCGCTGGCTGTTCGATGCTGGCGGGCCTGGCTGGAATGGCCTCGGCCACCAACGCCAACGTGCGTACGTCCCAGGCTGCCCGCGATGGCGGCCAGGACAAGGCGCTGTTGGTGGCTTTCAACGGAGGAGCCGTCATGGGACTGGCTGTCGCGAGCCTGGGCCTGATAGGCGTCGGGGTGTTGTTCGGCTTCTACGGCACCCCCGGGAACGCAGCGGTGATTAATGGATTCGCGATGGGAGCCAGCTCGATCGCGCTTTTTGCCCGGGTCGGCGGCGGCATCTACACCAAGGCGGCCGACGTCGGCAGCGACCTCGTAGGTAAGGTCGAAGCCGGTATTCCCGAAGACGACCCGCGCAACCCAGGTGTAATAGCCGACAACGTGGGTGACAACGTCGGCGACGTGGCTGGGATGGGGGCTGATATTTTTGAATCCTACGTTGGTTCAATGATAGCGACCCTGGCTATCGCGGCGACCTTATCTGCCGCCGGGGTGCTCGATATCGCTCGTGGCGCAGCCAGCGAAGAGGCCGCGAGGACTCACTTGATGATGTTTCCTCTTGCCCTGGCGGTGCTGGGACTGGCTGCTTCGGTAGTCGGCATCTTTTCGATGAGAGTGCTCAAGAGCATTGGTCCGGCGGCGGCGCTGCGCTACTCGACCTTCATTTCGGCGGGCCTGCTGTTGCTGGGTGCTTTCATGCTCATCAACAGCAGTAACATCGCCACCCAGGTCTGGCTTGCCGTCCTCGTCGGATCTGTAGGAGGTATCCTTATCGGCCTGATCACCGAGTACTACACCGCGGCGGCGCCGGTGCGGCGGATCGCCGAAGCGTCGAAAACCGGTCCAGCCACTAACATAATCAACGGCCTGGCGATCGGGCTCGAAAGCTGCGCTCTTCCCGTCGTGGTCATTTGCATCACCATCTACGTGGCCAACGATTTTGCCGGACTGTACGGCATAGGGATCGCCGCGGTAGGAATGCTGGCGACGGTTGGCGTGACCATGACCGTAGACGCCTACGGCCCCGTGGCTGATAATGCCGGTGGTATTTCGGAGATGGCGGGGCTCGGGCCGGACGTACGCGCGATAACCGACAGCCTCGACGCCATTGGCAATACCACGGCCGCTATCGGAAAAGGTTTCGCTATCGGTTCGGCGGCGCTCACGGCGTTGGCGCTTTTTTCGGCCTACTCGATGGCTGTCAACCACGTGAGGGAGACCCAGGGTCTCGAGCCGATGTTGATAGTTATTACCGAACCAAGCGTGGTCATCGGTCTGTTCATCGGCGGTGTGCTGCCGTTTTTCGTTGCAGCCCTGACGATGACCTCGGTAGGCAAGGCGGCAGCGCAGATGGTTGAAGAGATTCGCCGGCAGTTTCGAGAGATCCCGGGCCTGCTTGAGGGCAAGGAAGGCGTCAAGCCAGACTCTGCCCGTTGTGTTGATATATCGACCCGCGCTGCGCTCAAGGAAATGATCCTGCCTGGGGTTGTTGCAGTGGTTGCACCAGTGGCTGTCGGATTTCTCCTGGGGGCCGAGGCCCTGGGTGGAATGCTCGCCGGTGCCACCCTGGCCGGAGTGCTGTTGGCGCTGATGATGGCCAATGCCGGTGGTGCGTGGGACAACGCCAAGAAGGCTATTGAGACTGGTGCCATCGAAGGCGAACAGAAGGGTACTGACGCTCACCACGCGGCGGTCGTTGGAGATACCGTAGGCGACCCGTTTAAGGACACGTCGGGCCCGTCGATGAACATCCTGATCAAGTTAATGTCAATAGTGTCGCTGGTTATCGCACCACTGCTGGTGTGAACGAGGAAGCATGAGATCCTACGAAACCATGATCGTTTTTTCTGCCCTGCTCGGAGACGAGGCTACCGCCCTGCGCGAGCGTTTCGTTTCGGTTGTCAAAGACAACGGAGGCACCGTTGATGCGGAACTGGACTGGGGGGTGCGCAAGTTGGCCTACCCGATCCAGGACCAGTCCGACGGCCGCTACCTGTTGCTCGAATACCAGGCCGAGCCGGCGGTGGTGGCCGAGTTGGAGCGCAAACTGCGCATTGCTGACGGCGTGCTGCGCTACATCAGCGTGCAGCAGGAACACACCGGGCTGCCAAAAGAAAGACCGGCGGACCCCCCGCGAGACCGGGATTACAGGGACGATCGGCGAGGGCGCGATGACAGGAGAAGCCCCCGCGGCGGTGATTCCGTCCCTCGTGGAGATTCGGCTTCAACCGATGCCGCTGCTGCAGAAAAGCAGGCAGGGGATGATGCTGCGAGCGCTGCTCCTGCCGCGAAGGCAGACCCTGCTCCCGCGGTGCAGGAAGTGACTGCTCCAGCGGCTGATGGAGAAACCGCTGACAGCGGCGACAAAGAAGTGAGAGGCGACTGAAATGTCAGACGAGAAAAAAGAAGAAGCAGCCGAAATAACCCCTGCCGAGGGTTCCGCGCCCCAAGCAGCAGCGCCTGAAGCCGCCGTTCCCTCAGCAACTCAGTCCGAAAAAGCCTCGGCAGAAGCAGCAAGGCCTGTAAGCGGGTCCTCCGGTGGAGATCGTGGCGGTGGAGATCGTGGCGGTGGAGATCGTGGCGGTGGAGATCGTGGCGGCCCCCCTTCGCGTGGTGGACGTGGCAAGGGCAAGGGCAGGGGCGGCAGGTTTAGAAGAGGACGCCGTCATTGTATTTTCTGTGCCGATAAGGAGCTGCAGATTGACTACAAGTTCGTCGACGTGCTCGAAGAGTTTGTCAGCGAAAGAGGCAAAATAGTGCCGCGGCGTAGTACCGGCACCTGTGCCAAGCACCAGCGACCATTGGCCCTTTCTATAAAACGAGCGCGCAACGCGGCGCTGTTGTCGTACACCGGCTCAGGCCTTCAACAGTAAGGGCAGGGAGACCAGCAATGGAAGTAATCCTCAGAGAAGACGTACCCAAGCTCGGGGTCATAGGCGACGTGGTCAAGGTGAAAGCAGGCTACGCGCGCAACTACTTGCTGCCTAAAGGTAAAGCCGTTACGGCGGATCGCCGCAGCCTGCGCAGTCTTGAGCACGAGAAGGCTCTCATCCAGCTCAAGAAAGAAAAAGAAATGGGCGATGTCGATACCCGGCAGAAGGCTTTTGACGGTGTGGCGGTCGAAATCGAAGCCCGCGCTGCGAAGAGTGGTCACTTGTTCGGCTCGGTTACCGCTGCCGATGTGTCCCGGCTTCTCGAGGAACGGGGCCTGGTCATAAACAAGCACGATGTCCAGCTTGTCACGCCGATCAAGGAAGCTGGAGATCACGAGATCGCGGTGCACGTCGGCCATGGTGTCCTGGCGACGATCAAGGTGGCGGTGATCGCCCTCGGCGGTGACGACGATGATGGAGGTGAAGCAGTAGCGACACTTTCCGGGTCTGCTTTTGACTCGGTGGATAGCGACTCGGTGGATAGCGACTCGGTGGATAGCGACTCGGTGGATAGCGACTCGGTGGATAGCGACTCGGTGGATAGCGACTCGGTGGATAGCGACTCGGTGGATAGCGACTCGGTAGAAACGGAAGAAAACTCTACGGAATCCGCCGACGGCGACGACGAAGAGCCCCAGGCCTGATCAGCTGGGCGATTCGGCGTAGAGCTCGCGAAACGTACGCATCAGTTCGGCAAAAGTCGCCAGCAGGGCGGGGCCGAGAAACAGCCCGATAAAGCCAAAGGCCCTCAGGCCGCAGATGATTCCGAAGAACAGCAGCGGCGTTGACAACCGGGCCTGGCTGCTGATGAGGTAGGGCCGCAGGAGGTTGTCTACCGACGAGACGACCAGCAGGCCCCAGGCAATTAGCGCGCCGGCGGCGACGAGCTGACCAGACAATGCGAGCGCCACGGCTGCTGGCACCCAGACAAGGGCTGCACCGCCCACGGGCAGAAAGGCGCAAAGGCAGGCCACCGCACCCAGCAGCAGGCTGAATTGTACATTGACTGCCCACAGGGCCAGTCCGACCAGCACTCCCTGGGCCAGGGCGGTCAGCGTAAGGCCTTGCACGACCGCGAGCACGGTTCGTTTGAAGCTGTCAAAAATCCGGTCGCGGTCATCGGCCATCATCGGGATACTGCGGCGAAGCGATTCAACGGTCGTCTCCCCGTCGCGAAAAAGGAAGAACAGCGTGAAGGTCATGATCCCGGTCGCTATGGCAAACTCGAAGACGTTGCGGGCGATGGCCGTGGCGCGCGTGGCTGCAAACTCGCTTACCCACTTAACCCCGGAAAGAGCGAATCCGGTCGCGTCCACGTTGCCCGAAGCCATGCGCTCGCGGAGCCATTGCCAGATCGGCTCAATGAACCACGCTTCGCTGAGGCGGTTGAGTACGGTCAGGTTACCCTGGGCGGCATAACTCGACAGCGTTCGGTAGCCTTCAACTGCTTCCCGTGCCAAGGCCCCGGTGAGTAACAAGCCGGGGATAACCGCTACGGAAAACACCAGTATCGTCATGAGTCCGGCCGCGAGATTGTCCCAACGCCTCAGGGCGCGCCGCAGCAACTTGAACAGGGGAAAAAAGACCATGGCCAGTACAACTGCCCACATGACCGGCTCGAGGTAAGGCAGCAGTATCGAAAGCAGGACATAGCCCAGGCCGCCCAGCGCGAGAAAAAGGAACAGGGTTATGATCTGCTGCCGCTTCATGCTGTCTTCATGCTACTAGCGGAGCAGCCGGTGGGCAATAATCACCGCGTGCTCGAATTTGCCGCAGCCACCCGGGGAGGCCTGGAGTAGCGTCCCCGGGCCTCGGCCCGGGAGAACTGGGCTTCGGCAACGGGTTGACTGCTTCGTGTGAGATTGGTAGTTGGGACAGTTGCGCTACCCTACAGAGGCACGTAGCTCAGTGGGAGAGCACCTCCCTGACACGGAGGGGGTCGGCGGTTCGATCCCGCCCGTGCCTACCAGTGTAGCTGCAAGAGCGTAGTTCAAAGAGTTGAGAAGGAGGACCGGGTAAGCGTAAACAAACAGTCGAGCGGGGTTTAAATGCCGAGGCTTCCCGCCGATTCATGAGCGCACTGGACGGATAGAACAACAGGTGCCTGGTAATATCACCGTAACGGTGGGACGAGGGGAGCCCCTTGCGATCGAAATAGGATCGCTGGCTCGCGACGTTCTACCAAGCCGAGTAGCAGAACGTGCTGTCTGTGTACTCGTGGAAGGGGTCGCTACCGATCTTTCGTCGCCACTGCTCGATGATTGCACGGTAGAACCAGTCATGGCCGAGTCCGGTCCCGGTCTCGAAGTACTTCGACACAGCACCGCCCACCTCCTTGCCCACGCGGTTAAACACCTTTACCCGTCTGCTCAGCTAACCATCGGCCCAGTCATCGAGGATGGTTTTTACTACGACTTTGCTTACCCCGACGGTTTTGGCCCCGAAGACCTTGAGAAGATAGAGGCAGAGATGTCCCGTATCATTGCGGAGGACCATCCCATCGCACGCGAGGAGCTGGCTCGTGAGAGCGCCCGGGCCCTCTTTGCCGACAAGGGGGAGCAGTACAAGGCCGAGATCATAGACGACCTCAACGAGCCCACTGTCAGCTTGTATCATCAGGGTGATTTCGTAGACCTGTGTCGTGGTCCGCACGTCCCCTCTACCGGGCGGCTGGGAGTTTTCAAGCTTACCCACGTGGCTGGCGCCTACTGGAGAGGTGACGAGAAGCGTCCGATGCTGCAGCGGATCTACGGGACGGCCTTTGCGAAAAAGAAAGAGCTGTCTTCTCACCTCGCCCGCATAGAAGAAGCCCGGAAGCGCGACCATCGCAAGATTGGCAAGGATCTCGGACTTTTCAGCTTTCACCCGGAGGCCCCGGCGTCACCTTTTTTCCACCCCGATGGAGCTGCCCTCTACAACCAGCTGGTGAGCTACATTCGAGGCCTGTACACGGAGTACGGTTACGAAGAGGTCATCACTCCGCAGATCCTGGACGTGGACCTGTGGCACCGTTCGGGTCACTACGACAACTACGTCGACAACATGTACTTCACGACCGTCGACGACAAGGAATTTGCGGTCAAGCCCATGAACTGCCCGACTCACTGCTTGATGTTCAGCGAGGGTAAAAAGTCCTACCGGGATTTGCCGATCAGGATGGCGGATTTCGGCCGCCTGCACCGCTACGAACGCTCGGGTGTCGTTCACGGCCTGGCCCGGGTGCGCTCATTCTGCCAGGACGACGCCCACATCTTTTGTCGTCCTGAAGACATCGAATCTGAAATATCGGCTGTCCTGCACATGATAAGCCGTACGCAGAGGGCTTTCGGCTTCGAAGAATCAAAGGTTTATCTTTCCACGCGCCCAGCCAAGTCGATCGGGAGTGACCAGGTGTGGGAACAGGCCGAGGCCACGCTCCGCGCTGTTCTCGAAAAGGAATCACCCGGCTTCATCGAAAACCCCGGCGACGGAGCTTTCTACGGACCCAAGATAGATTTTGCGGTAATCGACGCGATGAAGCGGGAGTGGCAGCTCAGCACCGTCCAGCTCGACTTCTCCATGCCTGAGCGTTTCTCGCTGGGCTACGTTGACAGCGATGGCGGCGAACGCTGTCCTGTGATGATTCATCGGGCTGTGCTTGGCTCGCTTGAGCGCTTCATGGCAATCCTGCTTGAGCACACCGGCGGCGCGCTGCCCTTGTGGCTTGCGCCCTGCCAGGTGCGTTTCGTGACGGTGACCGACCGCCAGAACGAATACGCAGCAGCGGCGGGAGAACAGCCCCAGTCCGCCGGCATCAGGGCCCGGGGCGAGCGTCGCAACGAGAAGCTTGGGTTCAAGGTAA
>JACNKC010000046.1 GCA_014382245.1 Pseudomonadota bacterium
GGGCCCGAGTCGCTGAAGCCCCCGGCCAGCGCGAACACATGTGCGCGGGTGACGCGGCCCATCTCCAGCGCATTGTCGGCCAGAAAAGGAGCGTCACCCGCCGAGTCGTAAACGCAGTCCGAAATAGAGTTGAAGCCAGTGGCCACCACCCGCTCGGCTCCCGAGGGAGTGACAAACACCAGCTTCTGTGCGCCAGCCGTGAAGCCGGGTCCGACGGCAACAAAAATGCCCCCGGGAGCCGCCGCTACGCAGCCCTGGGTAGTGTCGCCCAGCAGCTGGCTGTCGTAAATGTAGCCCGCCTGGGCACTGACCTGGGCCGAGGACGGCCCAGCGCCGACCGCAAACCCCACTGCCAGCGCGAAAGACGTCGCCGTCATCACGCTGGTGTTTAAAAATGACCTAACGGCGGCCCACGCCGCCAACAATACTCGCATGCTTCCTCCTGCCGGCCCGCGCCGGACTTGAAGATATTTCTGCGAGTCATCCCGGTCTCCTGGCTCGGGGATCGATCTACTCGGCGCGCCTTCCCGGGGTATAAACCCAGTGGCCGTTGCGCCTTTCGTCCCCCCTTACAGTTGCGGGGCAGCCGAGGATTCTCACCTCGTTCCCGTTGGAAACACCGGCATCGGCGCATCCAGACGACTCGACGCGCACGCTAGGCACGCGCGGCGCCGGTGTCAAACCATCAACAGCTCAGCCCATCGCGCGGCTGTAAGTAGCAAAGTCGAAATAGTCGCGCCAGGTCTTTATCTTACCGCCCTTCATCTCGAAAACACCCACGCAGGGAAGGTCAACCGACTTGTCGCCCGCAACCGTACGGTCCAGGCGTTCGGCGATGACCACGTCGCCCACGCTGGCCAGGTTGAGCAGGTCCCAGGTCGTCTCGGTCCAGCTCGAAAGAAAACCCTTGATCAGTTCGCGTACGTTGTCGCGGCCCGCAACCGGACCCATGGGCATGTTGTGATATACGCCGTCGTCGGTGAAATAGGCAACCAGTTCATCCGCGTCCAGGCGCGACCACGCCTCGACGAAGTCTCTTATCACCTGCTCGTTGTCCTTCTCCGTAGCGCCCATGCTGGCCTCCCTTATCCTTGTTCCTGAGCGTAGAGCATCAGCCCTCGTCGAGCGCATTGTGGGCGAGATCAAAACGACGCTCCGACCAGGGTTCTTCCACGCGCTGGCCGTCGCGCGCCACCCAGGCGCGGTTGTCGTACAGCTCGCCGGTTTCCGTGTTGCTGGCGTCGCCGCGGGCGTACTGGATCACCCAGGCTCTGCGCTGGCGGTCGGCGCTGTGGTTGCCAACGGTCTTGTGAACCAGCAGCGACGAGAATATAAGCAGCTCGCCGGCCTTCGCTTCCAGGGGCACGGCCCCGGGTTCATCAGCCCCGCTCTCGTCGATGTCGGAGACGACCCAGTGCACGCCGCGCAGCTCGTGCGCGCGCAAGCCATTGGCCTGCGAACCGGGCACAACGAGCAGGCCACCGTTTTCAAGATCGGAATCGTCAAGCGCCAGCCAGCAGGTAAGGTACTCGGGCACGCTGCCGCTCTGGTAGCCATTGTCCTGGTGCCAGTCGATGTGACTACCAGCGCCGGGGCTCTTGTTGATGCCCTGGTCCCACCAGCAGCGCAGGTCGGGACCGATCAATTGCAGGGCGATCTCGAGCAACGCGGGATGGTTGATGTAAGAGCGCAGAACCGGACTGCGAAACTGCATCATCGCGCGGTAGGGGTAACGACCGTCGCGGTCATTGCCCAGCGTCTGCGCTTCAGCGATCACGAGGCGGTCGTATTCACCCGCTATCTCGACCAGCTCGCCCTCGCTAAACACGCGTCCGGCGTTCAAAAAACCATCTCGGCCGAAGTCCGCAAGTTGCTCTTCCGTCAGTCTCACGACCGACAGTGAGCCATTATCCCAGCCCCTTGGCAAGACCCGCCGGCGCAGCGTTCCTCATAGAGCTCGCGCGCTGATAGAAGAAAGCATGGCTGCAAAACTACCCCCGAACGGAATGTCCCGGCAGGAAGTCATGGACCGAATGCGCGGTCTCAAACAGGACGACGCCGACTGGCGAGGCGCACGCACCTGGAGCCTGGTGTTCCCGGCCGGCGAAGACGTGGACCAGGTACTGGAGGCCGCTCACCGCGAGTTCCTCTTCGAGAACGCGCTCAACCCCTTCCGCTTTCCCAGCCTGCGGGTGATGGAAGAAGAAGTCGTCGAGATGACCGCCGACCTGCTCAACGCCCCCGAAGGCGCGCGCGGCTGCATGACTTCGGGCGGCACCGAGAGCATCCTGGCTGCCGTCAAGGCGGCGCGCGACCATGCACGGGTGGAACGAAACATTGCCGAGCCCGAGCTGCTCGTGCCCGCCTCGGCCCACCCGGCTTTTATCAAGGCCGCGCACTACCTCGACATGCCCTGCCAGCGCATCGAGCTGGCAGACGACCTGCGCGCCGATCTCGACAGTGCCCGCCAACTCGTGGGACCCGCTACCGCAATGCTGGTGGCCTCGGCGCCCAACTATCCGCACGGACTTATAGACCCGGTAGAAGAACTTGCCTCGCTGGCCGCCGAGCACAACGCGTTCTGCCACGTGGACGCCTGCGTGGGCGGATTCATACTGCCCTTTCTCGAAAAGACAGGCGTGCCGCTGCCGGCTTTCGATTTTCGTGTGCCCGGGGTCACGAGCATGTCGGCCGACGTGCACAAGTACGGCTACGCCACCAAGGGTGCCTCGGTGGTCATACACCGGGACGCCCATACGCTGCTCAACCACCAGGCTTTCTTTTTTGACGACTGGCCCGGCGGCATGTACGGCTCGCTGGCGGTGGCGGGCACGCGACCGGCCTCGGCCATCGCGGCTGCCTGGGCGGTGATGAACTACCTGGGCGAAGAGGGCTACCTCGAGCGCGCTCGCGTAGTGGCGCAGACCAGCGCCGCGCTGAAAGCTGGTATCTCTGCTATCGACGGGTTGCGGCTGGTAGGCGATCCGCCCGCCAGCCTGATGGCTTTCTGCTCCGATCAGTACGACATGGGCGCGGTCGGCGACGTCATGGACGCGCGCGGCTGGCACCTTGACCGCCAGGAGCGACCGCCGGCCCTGCACATGATGGTCACCCCCAACCACGCCCGGATCGTCGAACGATTTCTCGACGACCTGCGCTTTGCCGTCAGCTCGCACGGCGAGTCCAAGGGCAAATCGGCCCGCTACAACTGAGGTCGCTTATCGACCGCCTCCCTGGAATCCAGCTGCGCGCGTGGACGCGCAGGCCTGCTACGGCTAGGATACGCCGACGATGGCTCTCTCGGCAGGCATAGTAGGACTTCCCAACGTAGGAAAATCGACGCTGTTCAACGCCCTCACGCGCAGTGAGCAGGCAGCGGCGGCCAACTACGCCTTCTGTACGGTCGAACCCAACACCGCCGTGGTGCCGGTGCCCGACAGCCGCCTGGAGGCCCTGGCTGCCATGGTGAACCCCGAAAAACTCGTTCCCGCCACGGTCACCTTCACCGACATAGCGGGACTGGTGGAAGGCGCCCACCGGGGCGAAGGCCTTGGCAACCAGTTTCTCGCCAACATACGCGAGACCCAGGCCGTGGTTCACGTGGTACGTTGTTTTGAAGACGGCAACGTCACCCACGTAGCGGGCAGCGTCGACCCGACTCGCGACGTGGAAATCATTGAAACCGAGCTGTTGCTGGCCGACCTGCAGTCCCTGGAAAAACGACTGGACAAACTCGAGTCACAGTCCCGGGGTGACCCGTCGCTCAAGCCCGTGCTCGAAATGGCGCGCGAGCTTGCCGCCCATCTCGACCAGGGACGGCCCGCGGCCTTGTTCGAAGTACCCGACCACGATGAAGAACAAAGTTTTTTTGCCGACCTGTGGCTGCTCACTGCCAAGCCGGTGATCTACTGCGCAAACGTGGGCGAAGACGACCCCAGCGGCGAGGGTCCCCAGGTGGCGGCGCTGCGCGAGCACGCCGAGCAACGCGACGCGCCCGTAGTCGTCATCTCCGCGCAGCTCGAACAGGAAGTAGCCGGCCTGGGCAGCGAAGAACAGCGGGAGATGTTGCAGGGCTACGGCATAGAGAGCAGCGGGCTCGACCAGGTGGTGCACACCGCTTACTCGCTGCTGGGGCTGATCAGTTTCCTGACGGCCGGCCCCAAGGAAGTTCGCGGCTGGACGCTGAAGCGGGGATCCACGGCGCCGCAGGCTGCGGGCGTGATTCACACCGACTTCGAACGCGGTTTCATACGCGCCGAGGTCATCGCCTACGAGGACTACGTGAAGCTGGGCGGAGAAGCGGGTTGCCGAGACGCCGGCAAGGCACGTGTTGAAGGCCGCGACTACGTCATGCAGGACGGCGACGTGGTGCACTTCAGGTTCAACGTCTGACGGCAAAGCCTGGCGCCGCCACAGCACCCGGAGTGAGCGGGTAAGAGGCGCGTACCAGGGCTTGATCACGGCTGCCAGCCTAGGTGGTGGTCGAGATGCCGCCGTCTACCGGAATGACGACCCCGGTCACGTAGGCACCGGCCCGCGAGGCGAGATAGATGGCCACGCCCGCCATGTCCTCGGGCTCGCCGATGCGGCCCATCGGGCAGGAGGCGATAATGGCCTCGCCGAAGCTCTCTAGCGTGACTTCCATCATCTTGCTCTCGAACGGCCCTGGCGCGATCGCGTTGACCGTTATGTTTTTAGCGGCGAGCTTTTTTGCAAGCACCCGCGTCAGGTGATGCACCGCGGCCTTGCTCGCAGAGTAAGAAAAGGTGTCGAGCATGGGTGGCTTGAGGCCGTCGATCGAGCCCGTGTTGATGACCCGCGCCGGGTCTCCCTTGCGCGCCGCCGCCTCCAGCTGCGGCACGAGCGCACGCGTGAGCTGGAACACGGCCTTGACGTTGAGTGCCAGTACCTTGTCCCATCCCGAGTCGGGAAAATCTTCCATGGGCGCACCCCAGTTGGCGCCGGCGTTGTTGACGAGGATGTTGAGCTCTTTCTCGCGCCCGGCCAGTTCGGCCGCCAGCCCGTTGCAGCCTTGCTCGGTGCTGCAGTCGGCGGGAAGCGCAAAGCACTCGCCGAACTCCGACAATTCAGCGGCAACCCGCTCGCAGACATCCGCCTTGCGCGAGCTGATATAAACCCTGGCGCCCGCTTCGACCAAGCCCCGGGCGATCATCAGGCCAATGCCCCGGCTTCCACCGGTTACCAACGCCGTTTTAGCGGCTACGGAAAACAGATCCTTCATGGCAAAACTCCTTGCATCTCCTGGTGATCGTCAGCCGGGCATGCCTTCGAAAGAAAGCACGCCCTCCGCCACCATGTGAAACGGTTGGCTGTCGGCCGTGAAAATCGCCATGTCGGGTCCAACGAAGTCGGCCGGGTTGTCGAGCGTGCCCACCTTGAGCAGGGCCAGGGGCAGGCCCGGCGCGATGCTGCGCAGGTGTGTGCCGCAGTTGCCACAGAACTCGCGCGTGACCGGGTCGTCGAGATCGCTGCGCTGGAACGATGCCGGGGTACCCTTGGTGTAGGCAAAGCCTTCTTCGGGCAGGGCCAACACGAGGTTGGGCGAACCGCCCGATATGTACTGGCACTCGCGGCAGTGGCACTGTCCCTTGAAGGCTGCTTCGCCCTCGGCTCGGTACCTCACGGCACCGCAATAACATCCGCCTTCAACTTCCATACTGTTCTCCCCGGCCGTCGTCGGCCTGTTACTCGTCCAGCGAAAACGACACGCCCACTGCGGTCGCAAGAAAAGACATCATGGGCTTGAGCGCCACGAAAGCGCGCGACACTTCCCTGGCAAAACCACGTTCTTCTATGGTGCGGGGAGCGACCCTCTGCACGGCAAAAAAGCTCTTGCGCTTGATGTCTGTGATCAGCGGCTGTTCGGCGTCAAAGCCGCGCGGTGGGCGCTTGAGCGAATCTCCGCTCACCTCGCCGAAGCGGCGCTTGAAGGCGGCCGAACGGGTGGCCTTCTTCCAGGCATCGGGGTCGTCGGCTATGGCCTCGCGCACCTGGGCCAACGGGGCCGATGGCGGGCGCCAGATGCCGCCGCCATAAAATACTTCGTCGGGTGCAAGGTGGACGTAAAAACCGAGGGTGTGCGCGTCGTTTCCGGCCATGTGCCGAAACTGGCAGGCGGCGTGCTCCTTGTAGGGGCTCTTGTCCCGCGAGAACCTCACGTCGCGATATATCCTGAACATCGACCCGCCGTGGGGTCGGGAGTCAGCCACGAAGCAGTCCGACACGCGGGCCAACTCCGAATCCATGGCCTCTATGAACGAACACATGGGGGCGAGAAGGTTTTCGCGGTAACGCTGCTTGTTGTCTTCGAACCAGTCGCGCTGGTTGTTGGCCTTGAGTTCGGAAAGAAAACGCAGGGTGTCGACCGGAAATCCATCGAAGGGCCCGATTACCAGCGGAGGTGGTTTACCGGGGCCGCGTTTCTTACCAGCCGTAGCCTTCCTGCTTTTCTTCGTCACGCCTGTTCTCCGTTGTCCGGGGGTCAGCCAGCCGTGGCTCAGCCGGCCGCGGTTTCCGAGGCCAGTTCCTCGGCTGCCAGCAACGCGCTTTCGAGCATCTCGTCGCGCGCCCCGTTAAACTGGTCGAGCGTACCGGCCAGCTTGAGATAGCGATGCACAGAATACTCCCAGGTGAAGCCGTTGCCACCGTGCATCTGCAGGCACTCGCGCGAGTTGGCCAGCGCCGACTCGGCAGCCCAGGCCTTGGCGCTGCCCAGCATGAGCGCGGCCTCTGACTGGCCGGCGTCAAGCGCCCAGGCCGCCCGGTAAACCAGCGACCGTGAACCCTCCGCGCGCAGCAGCATGTCAGCCATGCGGTGCTGCAACGCCTGGAACGCAGCTATGGGGCGACCGAAAGCCTCGCGCTCGCGCGTGTATTCCACCGTCATCTCGAGAGTGACCTGGCACACACCCAGTGCCATCGCCGCCGACCCTATGGTGGCCAGCTCGTTGGCTTTCTCTACCAGCGCGTTGTCACCCAGCAGCTCTGCCGTGTTGTCGAAGTTCACGCGGGCAAAACGTGTTGCCTCGTCCATGGTCGTCATGGCGTCCAGCTGGAACGGCCCGTCGACCAGTGCCAAGCCCTCATCGGTGGTGACCAGCAGCTTGTCGGCCGAGGCGGCAAAGGGCACGAAGACCTTGCTGCCGGTGACCCTGCCGTCGGCGAAGGTCGCACCGCCGCTCTCGCCTGGCCACACGGTGTCGCGGGTGGCCAGCACCACGGTCAGCTTTCCAGCAGCGATGTCGGCCGCCACCGAGTCACGCCCGGCCAGCTCGAGCACGCGCGCCGCCACGACCACGTCGAGGTAGGGGCCGGGAAAACACGCTCGGCCCATTTCCTCGGCCACGATGGCCAGCTCTACCGCGCCCATGCCCTGGCCCCCGGCCTGCTCGCCGGCAACCAGGCCCAGGTAGCCGAGCTCGGCCAGCTTGGCCCAGTGGTCGGCCGAGTAGCCTTCGTCGCTCTCCTCGGCCAGGCGCCGTGCTGCCTCCATGGGGCACTCACCGGCGATAAAATCGCGGGTGGCGTCGCGCAGTAGCTGTTGGTCCTCTGAAATATCGAATCTCATGTTTTCTTTCTCTCGTCTGCTTCTCTGCCGGTTGCCTGCCAGTTGCCTACCAGTGACCCTTCAGCCCTGTGGCAGACCGAGCACTCGCTTGGCAATGATGTTTCGCTGTATCTCCGAGCTGCCCGAAAAAATAGTCTCGGCCCTGGCCCACAGGTAATTGCGCGGCCAGTCGACGTCGGCGCGCGCCGACGGATCGTGGCGCGACAACTGCGCGCCGGGTCCCAGCAGCTCGATGGCGGTAGCGCGCAAGCGCTGGTCGAGTTCGCTCCACACCAGTTTCTGTATCGACGATTCGGGGCCGGGAGCGTCACCCTCGCTCAGGCCAGCGAGCGTGCGATAGCCGTTGGCCATCAACACCTGCCACTCGGCAACCAGTAGTCCGAGCTTAGCGCGACTGGCCGTGTCGGTGATGCCAAGCTCGCGGCAGGTACGAAGCAGGGCGAAGAGGTCGGTGCCCAGCTCGGTGGCCGGGCCCAGGGTCGCGCCCCCCCTTTCGTAGCCGAGCACCGTCATCGCGATCTTCCAGCCCTGGCCTGTTTCGCCCACGAGCTGCGAACGCGGCACGCGCGCGTTGTCGAAAAACACTTCGCCGAACTCGCTCTCGCCGGTTATCTGCTTGAGCGGTCGCACTTCAACACCCTCGGTGTTGTGCAGGTCGACGAGTATGAACGAAATGCCACCGTAGCGATCCTCGGCATCGTTGCGGGCAAGCACGAAGATCCAGTCGCCCCATGGCCCGTAAGTCGTCCAGCACTTCTGGCCGTTGAGCACGAAGAAATCGCCATCGATCTCGGCCTTCAGCCTGAGCGAAGCAAGGTCACTGCCCGCTCCCGGTTCGCTGAAGCCCTGGCACCAGATTTCGTCGGCGTTGAGCATGGGCGGAATGAAGCGTCGGCGCTGTTCTTCGCTGCCGTGGTGTATGAGCGCGGGCGCACACAGACCCAGCCCCAGCGCGTTGAGGATGGGCGGCGCGTCGGCCAGCGCAATTTCCTGCGCGAGCATGGCCTCTTCGACCTCGGTGGCGCCGCGGCCTCCCCACTCGGCGGGCCAGCGCATGCCCAGATATCCACCCTGGTACATACGCCTCTGCCACTGGCGACGTACCTCGATCAGCGCGTGCTCGTCGTTGCCGCGATCACGCAGGGACTCGCTCCAGCTCTGCTCGAGGTTATCGCTCAGCCACGCGCGCAGCTCGTTGCGAAACTTTTCGTGTTCAGTTGAAAAACCAAGGTCCATACAGTGTTTCTCCAATGGTGCTGGTCGCACCCGGTCGCCCGTGCATAATTGCCCGCTACCCCCTGCTGAAGCCAGCCTCCGCGGGGGATTCGGTAGCCGCGGACCGTTGCAGCAACCGTGGCCCTCGTGTTAACACCGCGGCTGTAAGGAGTACTTCATGAACGACCTCGCCGCCTCAAATCAACACTGGAACTTTGCCAACGTATGGGAGGGCGTCGCAAGCGTCGTACCCGATCGGCCCGCGTTGCTGCACGACGGCCGGGCGATCTCCTGGGCCGAGTTCGACCGCCGCTCGAACGCGCTCGCGCGCTTCCTGCTCGACCGTGGAGCAGTGGCCGGCGACAAGCTGGCCATTTACGCCTACAACCGACCCGAGTGGATGATCACCCTGGCCGCGGCCTTCAAGGCCCGGCTGGTACCGGTCAACGTCAACTACCGTTACCGGGCCGAGGAGCTGGCCTACATACTGGAGAACTCCGACTCCGTGGCGGTCATCTTCGAAGGCTGTTTCACCGACAGCGTCGCGGCGCTGGTGGAGAGCAACCGGTCGTTGACCACGCTCGTACAGGTGGCCGACGAAAACCCGCTCGCGGGCTTCGCGACGAGCTGGGACGACGCACTGTCGGGCGACGACTCGCCGTTGGACATGGAACGCAGCGGCGAGGACATGGTGTTTCTTTACACCGGCGGCACCACGGGCATGCCCAAGGCGGTGATGTGGCCGCAAGCCGCCCTGTGGGGCACGCTCGGTGGCGGCGGCGAACTGCTGACGGGCGCCAACAAGCCCGCCGACCTCGACGAGCACCTGTCGCGCGTGGGTGACGGCGACACGGTGTTCCTGCTGCCGGCCTGCCCGCTGATGCACGGCACCGGCTTGTTCACCGCCATCAACTCGCTCATGCGCGGTGGCTGCGTGGTGACCCTGCCCTCGCGCAGCTTCGATGCGCAGGAGTTGTGGAGCTCGGTCGAACGTGACCGCGTGCAGGTGATATCGATGGTGGGCGACGTGTTCGCACGGCCGATGCTCGCGGCGCTCGAAGAACGCGCTGCCCAGTCAGCGGCGGGCGGTAAAAAAGCCTACGACCTGTCGAGCCTGGTGATGATGGTGTCCTCGGGGGTCATGTGGACACCCGAAACCAAGGAGAAACTACTCGACCACCACCCGGGCATGGCCCTGGTCGACGCCCTGGGCGCGTCGGAGGCCACCGGCATGGGAACCTCGGTGCAGACGGCCGAAACGAAAACCGAGACGGCTCGTTTTGCCGTGGGCGACAACGTGAAGGTCTTCACCGACGACGGCCTCGAGGTCGTGCCGGGCTCGGGCGAGCGCGGACGGGTGGCGCGCTGCGGCCCCATTCCGGCCGGCTACTACAAGGACCCGGAAAAAAGCGCGCAGACCTTCCCCGTGATAAACGGCGTGCGTTACTCCATGCCCGGCGACTACGCCACCGTGGCCGAAGACGGCACCCTGGTGCTGCTCGGACGAGGCTCGCAGTGCATCAACACCGGCGGCGAAAAAGTTTACCCCGAGGAGCTCGAAGAAGTGCTCAAGCGTCACCCCTCGGTAGAAGACGCGGCAGTGGTCGGCCTGCCCGACGAGAAGTGGGGCCAGGCCATAACGGCGCTGGTGACCCCGGCCGAGGGTACGCAGGCCGGCGAGGACGAACTGCGCCAGCACGTGCGCGAACTGCTGGCGGCCTTCAAGGTGCCCAAGCGCGTATTCTGCGTCGACTCACTTGGACGCACGCCCGCGGGCAAAATGGACTACAAGAACGTGACAGCCCGGGCCCTCGAACTGGTGAACCAGCACCAGGCGGCAGGGGCTTAGCCGCCGAGCAAGCCGCGGACCTCGTCGGCCACCTGGCGAGCACGCAGGTGTGGAATCTCGTGCCCGATACCGGGTAGCTCCACGTATTTTGCCTGCGCAAGATTTTCGGCCAGGCGGCGGTTGTTGGCCAGCGCACGGGAGTCTTCGCCTCCCACCACGATGGTGACCGGCACCTTTATGCCCCTGTAAGCGGGAGCGATGGCGTCGAGCGCCGGGGCAAGTCCCATGATCTCGTGGGCGCGCTGCACCATGGGGCCGGGACGGGCAAGGTGAATGGCAAAGCGGCCGGCGTAGCCCGGTGGAATCGGGTCGGGCGCAAAGGCCTCGGCCAGGCCTTCCTCGACCAGGGGACCCAGCATGGGCGCCAGCGAACGGCTCACCAGCGGACCAAGCACCGGAGCCGCCACGAGGTGTTCAAGAAACCCCGGTTCAATTCCCTCACCGTAAACGGCGCCACCCAGCAAGAGCATGCCGTCTACGAGCTCGGGATGGCGGACGGCAGTGGCCAGTGCCAGCGAGGCGCCGTAGCTGTGCCCCACCAGCACGGCGCTGTCGACGCCGAGAGCAGCCAGCAGGCCCGGCAGGAGGTCGGCCTGGCCAAACAGGCCGAGGGGGCCGTCGTCCCCGCCATCGGTGTAACCGTAACCAACGCGGTCAATGGCTATCACGTCGTGATCAACCGCCAACAGCTCGAAAACCCCTGGGCCGCCGTCACCCGTGAGGCGAAAATCGTCGGCAAAACCCGGGCAACCGTGCAGCAGTAACACGGGGCTGCCCTGCCCCTGCCTGAGCACGTGGAAGCTCAGGCCGTCAAGCTCTACAAAAGAACCCGCCGCGGGAAAAGTGCGCTGCATGTCGTCGCTGTGCAGCGCCTGCACTCCCGCCAATACCAATGCTGTGAAGAGCAGGTAACCCGGTAGCCTGAAAAACAAAAAACGCATGCCGCCTTCTAACACCACCGCCTCCCCCCCGGAAGGGGAAGGCAGCCTCTTCTCTTGACGCAGGGGGTCATTGCCGTCAACATCGGGGTCATGTCGAGCGTGGCAAACAAGGTGCAGGTGGACTGGCAGCGCAGCGGAAGCGGCGTGGTTGTGGCCCGCGACGGGCATACCCCGGGCACCGCCGGCCGCGACTGGAAGGCCGTGCTTTCCGATCGCGAGATCCGCGAGTTGCATAGCGTAAACAACATTCGCGGGCTGTGGTCGCTGGCGGTCAACTGGGGCATCGTGGCTGCCGCCATGGCGCTGGTCGCTGCCTGGCCCAACCTGCTGACGGTGGTCTTCGCCCTGTTCGTCATCGGCGCCCGCCAGCTCGGCTTCGCGGTGCTCATGCACGAAGCCTCGCACGGCGCATTACTCTCCACGCGTCGAGCCAACGACCTGGTGGGCAACTGGCTGTGCGCCTACCCGGTTTGGTCAGACATCACCCCCTACCGGCCCTATCACCTCGAGCACCACCGCCACAACTGGACCGACAAGGACCCCGATCGCAACCTCACGCGTCCCTTTCCCATCAGCCGCGCCAGCATGAAGCGTAAGCTGTGGCGCGACCTGTCAGGACAGACCGGCTGGAAACGCGCCAGGGCTACACTGCAAAGAGACCTCTCGATCAGCAAGGGCCGCGCCCGCCGTCGCGAGTCGGCAGACGGCTTTACTTACAACAACCTGCTGGGCGTGCTCTCCACCAACGCGGCGCTGCTGGCCTTGCTCACGGCCCTGGGCCACCCGTTGCTCTACCTGCTCTGGCCGCTTGCCTGGCTCACGACTTACAGCCTGGCCATGCGCATACGCTCGATCAACGAACACTCGATGATCGCCGACCCGGCCGATCCGCTGCAGAACGCGCGCACCACGCTGGCGAGCTGGTGGGAGCGCCTGCTGCTCGCGCCCAACCGGGTGAACTACCACCTCGAACACCACCTCTTCATGGCGGTGCCGCTTTACAGGCTGCCCACCATGCACCGCCTGCTCAAGGAACGCGGTGTACTCGACGGGGCCTGTATCGTGCGCGGCTACGCGGGCACGCTTCGCCTCGCTGCTGGCCGCCCCTGATTTGGCCGCCCCTGATTTGGCCGCCCCTGATTTGGCCGCCCCTGGCTACTCCTCGAGGCGCAGGGGGATGAGTTCTTCACCGGCAGCACGCCTGCGCTTTATCTCGTCCACCGTCTGCTCGAGGGCAACAAAGCGCTCCGGGGTGCTCGGATGCGAAGCCATGAACGCGCCATCAATAGACCCCGGGTGTTCGACAGCCATGCGCCGCCAGAGCATCGGCGCTCCCGACACTTGGTAACCGGCGCGGGCCGCAACGTACATGCCCATGTAGTCGGCCTCGGCTTCAAAACCCAGCGAGGAAGCGTTCGCGCCGATAGACGCGCCCATCATCTCGCCGGTACCCGCCGTGTTGACGCCGGCGGCGGCCGCTCCGATGTCAACGAGCAGCCCGAGCAGTCGGCCCACCACGTAGTTGCCCTGTTGCTTGTGTACATGACTGAGCACGTTGTGCGCCATCTCGTGGCCGACCACCAGCGCCAGCTCCTCGTCGCTCTCCACGAACTTGATCATTCCGCTGAAGATGACCACGCGACTGCCGTCCGCAAAAGCGTTTACCGAATCGCCCACCTGCAGATGAACCGGAAACGCGCAGGCTGTCACCGGTTCTACCGTCACCCGGCGGCCAGCCTGGTCGCCGCCAAGCTCGAGCTCGAGCGCAGCCCCCGCAGCCCTCGCCTCCTCGGTGAAACGCGCCACCTCTTCGCCGTCGTGCACCGCGTGGCCGTTGACCGAATCCACGACCCAGCCCGTCTTCAGGCCCGCCGTCTCGGCAGGCGAGCCAGGTTCGATCAGCTCGATGGTCGGACGCTCGCCCAGGCCAAGTACGGTGGCGGCCGCGTCCCTGAAGTTCTCGGCAATGTCATCTCGACTGCGCACGAGCAAGCCGTAGTAAGGCCCTACCTGTTCTCCGCATAGCGCCACGCCCTGCACGCGCAGCCGCGACGCAACACGCGACAGGCGCTGTCGCCGCGCCTGGAAGAGCTCCACGAAAAGCTCCTTCTGGCGTCGGCCTTCCTCGCTCACCGCCGACCCCGAAACGACCGGGGCCTGCAGCACCGGCGTGCAGGCCGGCGCCGCCAGGAGCAACGCAGGCAGCAGCACTGACAGGGTTCGCCTTGTAAGCCCCGCAGGTCGCAGCCACGATTTCAATTCACTCGACACCCCCCACTATTAGTAACCAGGGCGGCGAATTTTCAAGGCCCCGCGGCCTCGTTACATTCGCCGTTGTTACAAAGTTGTAACAAACACGGGTAACGGGCGAAGATAGAGTAAGAAATGGGCCGCCGAGCAAGCAGAAAAACAGCCGGAAATACCGCGCCCACTGCCGGCAGAACGCGTGGCCGTGTAAAGGCCGGTAGTATAGTCGCCGTAGCAGCGCTGCTGGGGCTGGCCGCCGTGGCCCACCTGGCCGGCGACGATCTGCCCGCCCTGCTCGAGTGGATTCGCGGTCGCGGCACTACCGGGGCCGCGGTGTTCGTCGCCGTCTACGCGCTGGCCACGCTTGCAATGGTGCCCGGCTCGCTGCTTACGCTCGCCGCCGGCGCCGTCTACGGCGTGGCCAACGGAACCGCCCTGGTCATGGTCGGCGCCACCCTGGGAGCCAACCTCGCCTTCCTGGTCTCGCGCTACGTCGCCCGCCCGGCGGTTGAAAGCCGCCTGCGCAAGCGACCGGGCCTGGCCACCATGGAGGCGGCCGTTGCACAGCGTGGCCTGCGCGTGGTCTTCCTGCTGCGGCTGTCGCCGCTGTTTCCCTTCAACCTGCTCAACTACGCGCTCGGTCTCACTTCGATACGCGCGCGTGACTACCTTCTCGCCTGCGCCGGCATGCTGCCGGGCACGTTGTTGTACGTCTACTACGGAGCGGCCGGCGGCGAAGCCGTAAAACTCGCCGCTGGCAACAGCAGCCATGGACCAGGCTGGTACGCCACCATGCTCGTGGGCCTGCTGGCCACGGTGGCCGTCACCGCCATGGTGACCCGTTACGCGCGTGCGGGACTCGCTGGCCTCGACGAAAACAGCACAAACTGAGCAGCGGGCCTTGTCGCAGCCGCGGGCAGTGCCCTATAGTCGGCGTACCGCCATCGTGCTGGCAGGCCGTGCAGCCTGCAAAAAACAACGGCAGGAGAAAACTGTATGTTAAAAATCCATGGAATCGGTCCTTCCCCCTTTGTGCGCAAGGTACGCATCGTGCTCGAAGAAAAGAACCTGGCCTACGATATCAATCCCGTAATGCCGGGGGCAGGCGACGACGCCTTTGCCGCCATCAGCCCGCTGGGCAAAATCCCTGTGCTCGAAGAGGACGGTTGGACCTTGCCCGACTCGTCGGTGATCATTGCCTACCTCGAAGCAAAGCACCCCGAGCCCGCCGTATATCCCTCCGACGACCGTACGCTGGCCCGCGCGCGCTGGTTCGAAGAATACGCCGATACGGCGCTGGTGAGCATCATCGGGCCCGAGATCTTCGTACAACGCGTGGTCGGCCCGGCCTTCCTCGGCCAGGCCTGCGACGAATCGGTGGTCAGGACCGCCCTCGATGAGAAGCTTCCGCCCCTGTTCGACTACATCGAAGGTGAACTGGGCAGCAACGACTACCTGGCCGGCGACTTCTCCATAGCCGACATCTCGGTCGTTAGCATGCTGATCAACATGGCCCACGCCTCCGAATTGGTAGACGGCGCCCGCTGGCCAGGGCTCGCCGGGCTGTACCAGCGCGTCGTCGAGCGACCGACTGTGGCCAGGCTCATCGCGGAAGAACGCGAGTTATTCCAGCAGGCCGCGTAAGCGCGGAAGGGGGCAGGCGACAGGATGAAGAAAGTGCTTCGAGCGCTGCTCGTCGTGGCGTTGCTCGCGGCCGTTACGGTGGGGGCCCTGCGCTGGAAGCTGTCGGGGCTCGAACACGAGCGGGTCAGCGGTGACGTGTACATGCTGCAGGGCCTTGGCGGCAACGTGGCCGTGCTGGCCACCTCGGAGGGCGCGGTGGTGGTCGACACCATGACCTTCGCTTTCCAGGGCGAAGCAATCCGCGAGCTTGCCGAAGAACTGGGCGGCGGCCCGGTGCAGGCCATACTCAACACCCACTACCACCTCGACCACAGCCACGGTAATCCCGGTTTCGACGGCGCGCCCGAAGTAGTGGCCACCGAGCGCACCCTCCACCACATGCTGAGCCGCGACGCCGATTTCTGGGAGGGCGAAGACCGCAAGTTGCCCAACACCACCTTTGAGACCCGGCACGAGCTGAACATAGGCGGCAAAACCATCCGCGCCGTTCACCCCGGCCGAGGCCACACCGACGGCGATCTCGTGGTGCTGTTCGTTGAAGACAGGGTGTTGCACGCCGGCGACCTGTTTTTCAACAAGCGCTACCCCAACATCGATCTCGAGGCCGGTGGCTCGGTGCGTGAATGGGCAGCCACGGTCGACAGGGTACTGGAACTCGACTTCGACCGCGTCATCCCCGGGCACGGCGAGGCCACTGACCGGGCCGGGCTGCGAGCTTTTCGCGACTTCATGGCCGAGCTCCGGGCGCAGGGCCAGCGCGCCGCAGCGGCGGGGTGGACGCTGGAAAAAACCCTGGCCATGAGCAGGCTGAGGCTGGACGAAGGTTACGACACGATGGAAATCCCGTTGCTGCTCAAGCTCGATCGCGACTTCGTCGTCCGCCGCGCCTGGGAAGAAGCCAGCGGCGCTGTCACCGCCGACCCCTGAAATGCTACCCCCGTCCGGGGGGGAGCTGACCTTGACAAGCCTGTAGCCAGAAGTTTAACCTCGTTGGGTCCCGGGAGGCAGCTATGAAAACTCTTTTGAAACTCGCTTCACTTCCTTTTTCGGCCCTGCTGCTGGCAGGCGTGGGCGGTTTGATCGGCAACGCCGACGCGGCCTGCATAGGCGCGGGCGTGGTAGACAACCTCAATGACTGCGTTGCGGTGGACAAGGGAGGCAAGGACTGCCTGCTCGCGTTTTCGATCGACGGTGACGGCCTGGGCAACCCACCGCTCGATCCAAAAAAGGGCACGCCGACCACCAAGATAGAATGCGAAGACGGCGCGGCCTGTGACCGCGACGGACACGTCAACGGTCGCTGCACCTTCCACCTGGGCATGTGCATCAACGTTGGAAGCTGCTCGGGCTCGCTCAGCAACCTGACGGTAAAAAAACCCTCCGAAAAAGACTCGGCCAACGCCATCAAGAAAGAAGCCGCCTATTCGCAGCGCCTGCTGCTGGTGGACGGACTGGGTACGATGCTGCCCGACACTGCCGAGCTTTGTACCGAGTCTGACCTCGAGTTCGTGGTTCACCTGGCCAGCAAGGGGGGAGTCTGCGCCAGCCCCGCGGGCCAGAAGTGCAGCAACGACCAGGACTGCGACGACTACTGCGTGCTGACCTACAAGAAGGGCAAGGGCAAGGTGAAGGCGCAGGTCGACGACGGCGATAAACAG
>JACNKC010000096.1 GCA_014382245.1 Pseudomonadota bacterium
GAAGACAGTGCACCCGCCCCGGCGGCCGCCGCGGGGTTGCAGGTATCCACTTCTCCAACGGGCACCTCATGCCCGCTCTGCGCCAGCCTCGCTCCCAGCCGCTCCGCGGGCATGCCGGGCGCGCGGGCTACAACAAATTCAGCCTTGTCCGATAGGCCGCGGGCGGCCTCGAGCATGACCGGCAGCAGCTCCTCGACTTCTTTCACGCGGCTGCAGGGCAGCAGGACCACCAGCCGCTTGTCGGTGGAGAGGCCATAACGCTCGCGGGTCTGTTTTCGGTCGCGGTCGGGCTTTACGGTTTCTGCCAGCGGGTGGCCGACGTAGTGGGCGTCCAGCCCCACCTCGGCGTAGAGGTCCACCTCGAAGGGAAACAAGACCACCATGCGATCCACGCACCTGGCTATGCTCTTGATGCGCCGCTTTCGCCAGGCCCATACCTGGGGGCTGACGTAGTAGAACACAGGCACCTGGTTGCGGGCGGCGACGCGCGCGAGGCGCAGGTTGAAGTCGGGAAAATCAACGAGCACGAGGAGATCGGGCTTGCCGTCGCCGACGAGTTCTTTCTTGAGCTTGCGCCAGGCGCCGAGCACGCGGCGCAGTCCGCTCAGCACCTCGCCCAGGCCCATTATCGAGAGTTCCGAAGTGGGCGCCAGCGCCTCGACGCCGGCTGCCTTCATCTGCTCTCCCGCCACGCCGTAGAACCGCAGCGAACTATCGGCAGCGGCCATGGCCGCGACCAGCCGCGCGGCCTGCGCGTCGCCCGACGCCTCGCCCGCCACGATCATCACCCTGGAGCCCGCGGTACTCAGCTCAAGTCCCCTGGCACCTCCAGGGCTTGCACGACGCGCTCGGCCAGTTCGAGCGCGCGAAGCCCCTGTTCGCCGTCCACCACCGGCTTGCTACCCGTGCGCACGCAGTCGAGGAAAGCCTGCACCTGTGTTTTCAAGGGATCGCCATTCGAGAGCAGGGTTTCCTCGGCCTCTATGCCCGACATGGGCCGGGCGGGGTCACGTGGCTCGGAGCCCCTGCGGGCGACCATCACGCGACCGCTGTCAAAGTCTATCGAAACGTAGGCGTCTTCCTGGAAAACGCGCATCTTGCGTTCCTTTTTCAGGCTCACTCGGCTTGCGGTCATGTTGGCCACGCAGCCGCCCTCGAAACGAAGTCGTACATTGGCAATGTCGATGGTGTCGCTCAGCACGGGCACGCCTATTCCTTCAATCGACTCCACTGGCTTGCCGACGAGGTACTCGACAAGATCGAGGTCGTGGATCATCACGTCGCGCACCACGTCCACGTCGGTGCCGCGGCCGGCGAACGGCGACAAGCGATGGCACTCGATGAAGCGGGCTTCGTCGACGGTTTCTTTCAAGCTGCTGAACACCGGGTTAAAACGCTCGAGGTGGCCGACCTGCAACACCCGCTGCGCCGCGGTGGCGGCAGCCGCGATTCGCCTGCCTGACTCGAGATCGTGGGCCAGGGGTTTTTCCATGAGCAGGTGCACCCCGGCCTGCAGGGCAGCGACCCCCACCTGCTCGTGGGCAACGGTGGGCACGGCCACGCTCAACACGTCAACGGAGGAATAGAGATCGGCTTCGTCGACAGCCACGCGGCAGTCGAGCTCCGCGGCGAGCTGGGCGGCCTTGTCACCGTCCACGTCGTACACGGCCACGAGTTCAACGTCGGCCAGCTCGGCGTACTTGCGGGCGTGCCAGGTGCCCAGGTGCCCCGCCCCGGCTACGCCAGCGCGCATCGCTGTAGTCGCTTCAGCGTCAGCCAATTCCCGGCACCTCGCCGTCGCCCGTCCAGCCCAGCACGCTGACACCCGCGGTCCGGGCCGCCTCGGCGAAGCCTTCGTCGTCCACTATTATCGTTGAGCCCGCGCGCAGGGCCAGGGCCGCGACGCCCGACTCTTTCATCACCTCTATGGTTCGGGTTCCGGCAGCGGGCAGGTCGAAGCGCAGGTCCTGGCCTCGCTTGGTTCCCTTGACCAGCACGGCGCGACCGCGACCAAGTTCGCCTGCGCGTCTTGCCGCGGCGTCGGTGCCTTCTATGGCCTCAACTGCCAACACTACTCCGTCCTCGACGACCACCGACTGGCCAACGTCGAGCTCACCAAGGGCGGCCAGCACCTTGCAACCAACGCGGATGTCGGCCAGCAGTTCGGGCGAAGGAAGCGGTCCCGTGACGTGGCCGGCCTCGACCAGCAGGCGATCGAGAAACAGGGTGGAAGACACCACCTCTATGCCTTCGCCCTCGAGTTCAGCGGCCAGTGCCCTCAACAAGGCGTCATCGCCGCGGCCAGCGGCCCCCGCGATCAAGCGCAGTCCGCGCCAGTCGGGCCGCAACGACGCCAGGCTGCGCACCTTGTTGATGCCGCCCACCATAACCGCCCGGCTCACGCCCGCTTGCTTGAAACAATTGATCATCCGGCCGACCTGGCCCACGCGTATCCAACTCAGGTCGTCGACCAGGGCAGCCAACGCGGGGTCGGTCTCATCGCGGTGAGCGACGGCGGTAACAGCGCAGCCACGGCTGCTCGCCTCCCGGGCAAACAACAGCGGAAAGTTCCCGTTGCCCGCGATCAGGCCCAGTCGTTCCACGTCAGGGCTACTGGCGGCAGATGCCGCGTTCGGAGGCCGCTATGAAGTCAACCATTGCCATGACTTTTTCGGAATCGGCGTAGCGTTCGCGTAGCAGGGCCAGCGCATCGGCCAACTTGTTGGATTCCTGGAAGAGCACCCGGTAGGCAGCCCTCAGGTCTTTGAGCGCCTGGTCTTCGAAGCCTCGGCGCTTCAACCCGACGGTATTGAGTCCGTGCAGCTTGGCGCGGTCTCCTGCCGCCATGCAGAACGGGGGCACGTCGAGCGTCACCATCGACCCACCGCCGAGGATCACCGAGCTACCGATGCGCACGAACTGGTGAATGGCTACCAGGCCGCCCACTATGGCAAAGTCTTCGAGGTACACATGGCCGGCCAGGGTAGCCGCGTTGGCCAGTACCACGCCGTCGCCGACGCGACAGTCGTGGGCAACATGGCAGTACGCCATCATCAAGTTGCTATTGCCTATGCGCGTTACGCCGCCCCCTTCTTCGGTGCCGCGGTTGAGAGTAACAAACTCACGGATGGTGTTGTCGTTGCCGATTTCGAGACGGGTCGGCTCGTCGTTGTACTTGAGGTCCTGTGGCGGACCCCCCACCGAGGCAAACTGCAGGATGCTGTTGCCGTCGCCGATCGTGGTATCGCCCTCGATGACAACGTGCGGGCCCACCGTGCAGTTGGCACCCAGCGTTACGCCGGCGCCTATGACCGTGTAAGCACCCACCGTGGTGCCGACTCCCAGGCGGGCACCTTCTTCGACGATAGCCGTGGGATGAATATCGCCGACAGGGGCGCTCTTCGAAGGAGATACGGCCCGGCTCACTGGCCCTCTTGAACGCTCTTGTCTACGGCCTTTATTATCTTGCCGGTAACATCGGCCTTGTCGGACACGTACACGAGCGTAGAAGCGTCGAGTATGAGATCGTAACCGTTGGCCTTGCCCCACTCGTCGATTACATCGCGAATGACTTCCTGTACTTCGACCATGACTTCCATCTCGATCTTCTTGAAGCGCGCCTGCATGTCTTCGTTGAGCCTCTTGATCTCGGTCACGCCATCCTCGTACTGGGTCGTCAGGCGAGTACGTTCGTCGTCGCCAAGCACCATCGCGCGCTTCTTGAGATCGTCTTCGAGTTCCTTGAGTTCGGCGACTTTGCCACCCAGCGTTTCCTTGGCCTGCTTCATTTCCTCGGCCAGGCGATCGGCGGCACGGCCGCCAATCTCGGTCTCAACCAGCAGGCGCTGGGTGATCACGTAACCTATCTTGAGGTCCGCGGCGCCGGCACCTGCGGGCACGGCGAACACAAGTGTGAGAGCTATAAAAGTAAGTAAGCGTTTCATTATGATTGTTTTACTCCCGGACGAGGTTTTTGTTCACTATCAGAAGGGCGCGCCAAAGGAGAACGACACCACGCTGGCACTGTCTACCTCGCGTTTTCGCAGCGGATAACCGATCTCCACGCGTAACGGACCCATAGGTGAAAGCCAGCGTACGCCCCAGCCAACCGAGTACATTACGTCGCCGGGCTCTATACCGTCGGCGGCCGTCCAGGCGTTGCCAGCATCAACGAACATCACGCCCTTGAGACCGGCTTCGCTGAATATCGGAAAGATGATTTCGTTGTTGACGATGAGCTGCTGGCTACCACCCACCGACTCCTCGAAGCAGTTACGCTCGTTACCCGTGTTGTCGCAGTACTCTTCCATGGGCCCGAGGCTCCTCGGGTCATAACCGCGCAGGCTGTTGATGCCGCCGGGGAAGTAGCGCTCAAACAACGGAAGTTCTTCGCCGCTGTTGCCGGTGTCGCCCAATCCGTAGCCCAGGCGCACGCCCAACGACCAGTTGATGATGTTGCCAGCCTGGTTCGTGTAAACCGGAACGTACCAGCGGCCCGCCAACTCCACCTTGAAAAAATCTGACTCCCCACCCAACCCCGCGACCTCGGCGTTGAGTATGACGCGCGAACCCCGCGTTGGATCGAAGGGGTGGTCGAGCGTATTGCGCGACAGCGTGGGCGAGATACTGCTGGTGAGGCTGGTGCCTTCCTGGTCCTTGACGCTTGGAAGCGGCGTACCGCTGACGCCGTCGATGACCGCCTCTTCCAGCCTGTATTCCAGCCCCGCCCTCATGTGCCGCGTCGACAGGCCGGCGATACCGGTCAGGCCAAGATCGCGCAAAGGATAAGACGCGCGCAGGGCGCCTCCGGTTCCGCCGCGGGTAAACCTGTCGAACTCCAGGCGCCAGTCAAAAAGATCAACACCAATGCTGAGCGGCTTGTCCTTCCACCAGGGTTCGGTGAGCCCGAACTGGAAGTTCTGCCTGATGCTGCCCACGTCGGCGTTAAGCACCAGGCGCTGGCCGCGACCGAAAAGGTTGCGCTCCGAAATACGGGCGTTGAACAACACCTGGTCGGCCGAACTGAAACCGGCGCCAGCCGCGAAGGTGCCCGTTCGCCCCTCACTCACCTGCACGAGCAGGTCGAGCTCGTCTTCCTCGTCGGTGCGCTGGGTGATGAGCTCCACCGACTCAAAAAGACCGGTACGCTGAACCTCGTCCTTGCTTTCCCTCAGACCCGTGCCCGAAAAACGTACGCCTTCCCTCAGCAACAGCTCGCGTCGAATGACCTTGTCCCGGGTCTTTGTGTTGCCCCGGATGTCGATGCGGCGAACGTTAACCACGGGTCCGCTGGTGCACGCGAAGCGGAGATCAACGAGGTGGGTTTCCGGGTCAATCCGGCTGCGCGGCTCTACGTCGGCAAACGCGTAGCCTTGGTTGCCGTAGACTTCTACCAATGAGAACACCGCTTCGCGCAAGGCGCTGGGACTGAAAACGTCACCCGACGCCAAGCCAGCTGCGGCCCGCAACATATCATCTTCGATGACGAGCTCGCCCTCAAAATCAACCTCACCCACGTGGTGAAGCGGCCCCTCGTTGACCTTGATGGTGACCGTGATTTCATCGCCATCACGCGATATTACGGGCTCGTCGACCCGCACCCTCACGTAGCCATGATCGTAGTAGAAGGCCTGCACCCGCTCCACGTCGGTTGCGAGCTCGTCTTCGTTGAGCAGCCCCGCGCCGGTCAGGAAAGAAAGAAACCACTTGGTACGGGTGGTCATCAACTTGCGCAGCTTGCGATGTTTGAAGGCCTCCACGCCCTCGAAGAGTATCTCATCGACGCGAACCAGTTTTCCCTCGTCGACCGTCCAGGTCACCACCACCTGGTTCTCATCGCCCATTTCCAAGCTGTACTCGATAGTCGCGTCGGGGTAGCCCTCGCTCGAGTAGAGCTTGCGGGCTTCGACCAGCCCTGCCAGCACCGCGTCAGGGTCGAGCATGGTGCGCTCGTTCACGTTTACCACCGCCTGCAGGTCTTCGACCGCGACCTTGGTAACCCCCTCAAAAACCATCCCCGAAACCCATGGGCGCTCGCGCACGTGGTACACGATCTCAACGCCGCCGGACGACTCGCGGCTGGTGACCCACACCTGTTCGAAGAAACCCATGGCGTAAAGAGCCTTGACGTCTGCGTCGACCTGTTCTTCGTCGAGCGGACGGCCGACTGCCAGGTTGATCTCTACCCGCAGCGGGCCTTCGTCGACACGCTGGGTGCCTTCTACACTGATCTTGCGGACCGTCGCCGCGTCAACAGAAACCACGGTGACCAGCACTACGAAGGCTGTCACAGCGAGGGCCGCTGGAATTCCAGCAATCAAGCGCAGTGACTTCAAGACACCGCCCTCCCGGACGCACTTTCACCGGCCGGCGTCTCCGCCAACAGGGTCCCGTTGGCCAGGCGCAGAACACGATCAGCCCGGGCGGCCATGGCAGGGTCATGGGTTGCTACCACCATGGCGCAATCGGCTTCCCTGCGGACCTCGTCCAGCAGTTGCTGCACCTCGAACGTGGCCTGGGGGTCGAGGTTGCCAGTGGGCTCGTCGGCAAACACCACGGCCGGCCGGGTGACCAGGGCGCGGGCAACAGCAACGCGTTGCTGTTCTCCACCCGACAGTTCGGCCGGACGGTGGTTCAGGCGTTCTCCCAGCCCGACCCGCTCGAGCAGTTCGACGGCCTTCCCGCTTGCCTCGGTCCTGCCCATGCCGCCGATGAGCAACGGCATCATTACGTTCTCCACGGCGTCAAAATCTCCCATGAGGTGGTGAAACTGGAATACGAAACCGATACTTCGATTGCGCAGGTCGGAGAGCCTCGCCGCGTCCATGGCAAACAAGTCCTGACCGTCGAGCATAACCCGCCCCGAATCGGGATTGTCGAGCCCCGACAGAAGATGCAAAAGCGTACTCTTGCCCACCCCGGACTCCCCTACCACTGCCACGCTCTCTCCCCTTTCTACCTCTAAGGAGACATCCACCAGCACTTCGATGACTCTTTGGCCGTCGTCAAAACGACGGGTGAGCCCCTGGCCGACCAGTATGCCCCCGGTCATGTCCCCGGTTATAGTCCGGGCGCTGTCACTCATAGCGCAGCACGTCCACCGGTACGACCCCCACCGCCTTGCGGGCCGGAAAAATCGCGGCCGCGAGGCACAGGGTCATGGCGGCGCCCATCACCGCCAGGAAGTTTGCCAGCACTATGCGCACCGGCAACCTGCTGACGTAAAAAACACCCTCGGGAAGCTTTATCCACTCGTACTGGCCGAGGCCCAGGCAGATCAGCCAGCCGAAAAGAGCGCCCAGTCCGGTGCCCACGGTGGCTATAATCATTCCCTTGCACACGAAAATCAGAGCCACGCTCCCACTGCGCGCGCCCAGGGTTCGCAGCACGGCGATGTCGCGCCGTTTTTCCATGACCACCATGTAGAGGGTCGCCACTATGTTGAAGGCAGCCACCAGGATGATAAGCATCAACACCAGGAAATACACGGTCTTTTCGAGCGCCAGGGCCTCAAAGACGTTGCGGTGCGATTCGGTCCAGCTCGTCACCCAGTAGGGCAGGCCCAGCTTGAGGTTGAGATCGCTGGCCACCTCGCCTGCCTTGTAAGGGTCGACCACCCTCGCCTCCACGCCGCTGCCGCCCTCCAGGCCCATGAGCAGGGCTGCGTCCTCGATGGGCATGTAAAGCAGCCCGCTGTCGTACTCGGCCATACCCGAATCAAAAGAGCCCACTACGACGAAGCGCCTGCTGCGGGGCAGCGCGCCAACAGGGCTGGCCATGAACGAAGGAGCCATGAGCGTCACCAGGTCGCCGGTCTGGAGCAACAGGCGATCCAGCAGGGCCGCGCCCACCACCACGCCGCCCAGCCGTGAACGGCCGTGCTCGTGGCGCTCAGCCAGGGCTTCGAGCGAGCCCGACACCATGTACGGGCGAATGCCCTCCACGCTGCTCGCAGAGGCCGGGTCGACGCCCCTGGCGTACACGCCCGAGAGACTACCCGACGCCGACAACACCAGCTGACCGTTGGCTACCGGGGCCGCGTCGGTAACCCTGGGATCCTCGCGAAGCAGGGCAGCCACACCCTCAGCGTCGCTGATGTTGTCGGCCCCGAAGCTACCGTCGACCCGCAGGTGCGGGTGCAGTCCGAGGATGCGATCGCGCAGGTCTTCCTCGAAGCCGGTCATGACCGACAGGGTGATGACCATGACCATGACCCCGGTCATTACCCCGAGGGTAGAAATCAGGGTTATGACCGAGACGAAGGCTTCCGAACGCCGGGTGCGCAGGTAGCGCAGCCCGACAAACGCTTCCCACCTCATCTGCTGCTGGACTCCACCCGGCCGCCCGGCTTGAGCTGAGGAAACAGTATGACGTCGCGTATGGACTCGACCCCGGCCAGCACCATGACCAGTCGGTCTATACCTATGCCCTCGCCGGCCGTTGGCGGCAGGCCGTGCTCCAGCGCGCGCACGTAGTCTTCGTCCACCTGCTGGGCCTCTTCGTCGCCGGCCTCGCGCTGCCGTGCCTGCTGCTGAAAGCGCTCCATCTGGTCCTCGGAGTCGTTGAGCTCCGAGAAACCGTTGGCTATCTCCCGGCCGCCTATGAACAACTCAAACCTGTCCACGAAGCGCGGGTCATCGTCAGATTTGCGCGACAGGGGCGACACTTCGAGCGGAAATCGAGTCACGAAAACCGGCTGCTGCAGGGTGTGCTCGACCACTTCTTCAAAGATGTCGGCGAGCAATCCCAGTCCCGGCTTACGACCTTGCTTGTCCAAGCCCAGCTTGTCGGCCAGCGCCTGCAGTTCTCCCTCGTCGGCAGCCTGTTCTTCGCTGATGCCGGTAGCCTCCGCCACCGCGCTGGTCATCGCCACGCGCCGAAAGGACTTCGAAAAATCGAGCTCAAGATCGCCGCAGCTGAATGCCGCATTGCCGCGCACTGTCACGGCCAGGTCGCGCAGCAACTCCTCGGTCAGGTCCATGAGTTCCTCGTAGTCGGCGTAAGCCTGGTAGAACTCCAGCATCGTAAACTCGGGGTTATGCTGGGTTGAGATACCCTCGTTACGAAAGTTTCGGTTGAGCTCGAAGACCCGCTCGAAGCCGCCAACTACGAGACGCTTGAGAAAGAGCTCGGGCGCTACGCGCAGGTAGAGATCGATGTCGAAGGTGTTGTGGTGGGTCACGAAGGGCCGCGCCGCCGCGCCGCCGGCCACCGACTGCATCATGGGAGTTTCGACCTCCATGAAATCACGTTCCTGGAGAAACGAACGCACGCGCCCGACCACGGAGGCCCTGAGCTTGAACACCTCGCGCGAATCCGGATTGACGATGAGGTCGACATAACGGCGGCGATAGCGCTGCTCGACATCGGTGAGCCCGTGCCACTTCTCGGGCAGCGGTCTGAGCGACTTGACCAGCAGGCGCAGCTGCGCTGCGCGCAGGGTGAGCTCGCCGGTGCGGGTAAAAAACAAGCGTCCTTCCGTCCCGACTATGTCGCCGATGTCGAGTTCCTTGACCAGCGCCGCCTGCTCGGCGCCAAGGTCGGCGCTGCGACAGAACAGCTGCAGGTCTCCCGAACCGTCGCGCAGGTTGAGAAACACGGTCTTACCAAAGCTGCGGATGGCCGTGACCCGGCCCGACAGCTTGAAAGAAGGACTGTCGCTTTCGAGTTTCCGGGCTTCCCAGCCCGTGTACTCTTCGCGCAGGGGCCCGCAGAGGGCATCGCGGCGAAAATCGTTGGGATAGGCCTGACCGTTCTCACGAAGCGCGTGGAGCTTGGAGCGGCGAACGGCTACCTGCTGCTCGTCGGTCTGCGATCCTGCCTTGTCAGACGTAGAGCTCATCGGGTACCAAGCCGCGGAACCGTAGCCCGCACCTCCCGGGGGGTCAACATGGTTCGGGACCGGTGCGATACGGTCGTTCGGCTGCGAACGTGGCCGGCTTGAAACCCGGTGACTATTTCCCTAGGCTCAAACAGTGGGGCCTGCTTCTATCCAGGAGCGTGTGACGAGGACAGGCCTGGTTCTCCTGGTCACCGTGACAGCGTTTTTTACAGCCCGAATCGTCAATTCGGCCCTGGGCCTCAGGCTTGACGGGAGCAGCCCCCTGCCCGGCGCCCGCTCGGCCAAGAGCACTCGTGCGACCAGGACAGCCGTCGACAGCAGGCCCGATCACTCGATAATACTGTCGCGCAACCTCTTCGGGCTCGAACAGGCAGCGCGCACCCCCCAGCCCGGCGTCGACGATAGCGCCCCGGCCACGACCGTGACCGGCTTCTCCTTGCGCGGGACCGCCGGAACGACCGGGGGCGATGGTTTTGCCGTGTTCGAGAACCCGGAAGGAAAACAGGACGTTTTCTCGGTGGGTGAAAAGATCTTCGACGGCCCCCTGTTAATCTCGGTGTCCCGCCGCAAGGCAGTCGTCAAGACCTCCACCGGCCTTCTGACTGTTGAGATCACTGAGCCCGAGCCCCGCAGCCGCAGCGAGGCGGAGCAGGTGAACGGATCGATCCGGAAGATCGGCGCCGACCGCTTCCTCGTTGCCCGTAGCGAGATAGAAAACTCGCTCGACAACCTCACGCAGACCATCACCCAGGTGCGGGCCACCCCCTTTCTGCAGAACGGCAAGTCCATCGGCTTCAGGCTCTTCAACGTGCGCAAGGGTTCGATCTTTGAGCGCATGGGCATCAAGAACGGCGACGTCGTGCGGGAAGTAAACGGCACAGTCGTCGACTCACCGGCGGCTGCCAGCGGTCTGCTCGACGTCATACGCACGGCAGAAAACCTCGAGCTGAGGCTGCTCAGGCAGGGCAAGCCCGTCAGCCTCAGCTACACGGTACGATGATGAAGCGACTACGAGTACCCGGGGAATCCCGCGTCGCCCGTGGGCTGGCGGTATCTGCCCTGGCTGTGCCCCTTGCCGCGGCGCTCCTGGCCGTTGCGCTTTCCAGTCCGGCGCGAGCGCAGACCCCAGCCCAGGAACAGGGCCAGCGCAGCATCACCATCGACTTTGACAACGTCGAGTTGCCAACCTTTATCAAGTTCATCGCCCGCGTGACGGGGCGAAACTTCGTCTTCAGCGACAAGATCGAGGGGGCGGTCAACGTCGTATCACCCACGCCGGTGTCGCGGGATGAAGCCGAGGCGGTGTTTCACTCGGTGCTGGCCGTGCGCGGGCTGACGACCATCGAAGACGGCGTGGTCACGCGCATAATCCCGCTGCGTGACGCCCTGGCGGCCGGCGCAGCACTGTCGTCGGGCGCGCGGCTACCGTCGGGCTACGCCACCAGGCTGCTGCCGCTCAAGCACGTCGACGCGCTCGACCTGATGCCCGTACTCGAGCCGCTGGTGTCCAAGCAGGGCTCGTTGACGGCCTATGCCCAGACCAACACCCTCATACTGAGCGAAAGCAGTGGCAACCTTTTGCGCCTCGAGTCGCTGGTGCTGGCGCTGGACGCGCCGGTGCACGAAAAGATCTTCGAAGTCATTTCCCTGGAGCACGCAGTGGCCTCGGTGATGACCGAACAGATAAACACCATCCTGGCCGACCTTCCCTCGGCCCCGGCCAAGGGCAAACCCGACGAAAGGCAGGAGCCGGACTTCAGGATTGTGGCCGACGAACGCACCAACTCCCTGGTGGTCACCGCCACACCGATGCTCATGGACAGGATTCGCACCCTCGCCGAGCGCCTGGATAGCCCGCTTCGCGAGGACGAACAACGGGTACACGTCTACCGGGTGAAGCACGCCGACGCCCAGGACCTGGTGCTGGTGGTGCTCAAGATGCTCGCCGGCGGCGTAAAAGGCGGCGCTGCGCGTAAGCCCGGAACTAACGGGGCGCCGGTAAAGGCGCGCTCGTTTGCAGGCAACGGACTCACCGACGCGGTCTCGGTGACGGCCGACCCTGCTACCAACTCCATCATCATAAACGCCTCACCGCACGACCACCGAATCCTCGTCTCGCTGCTTGAAGACCTCGACGTCACCCGCCCGCAGGTTTTCGTCGAGGCCATCATCGTTGAGATATCGCTTGAGCACTCACGTGCCATCGGCTTCGACTTCCAGGGAGGCGGCGACATCGGCGATGGCGTGGGCCTGGCGCGCAGCAACCTCGCCAACCTCAACTCCGCCCTGCTCAACCCCGGCCTGTTAGGAGGCCTGATCCTGGCTGCAGCCAGCGATCGCAGCATAGAACTGCCAGACGGCACCGTGGTGCCCGCCCAGGTAGCCCTGTTCCAGGCCCTGGCGTCCGACACCGACCTCAACGTGCTGTCGGCGCCGACCCTGCTCACGATGGACAACGAGCAGGCCGAGATCCTGGTGGGCAAAAACGTGCCCTTCGTCACCGGCCGCGGTGTTGACGTTTCGTCGGTGTCCAACGTGTTTACCACCGTCGAGCGCCGCGACGTGGGCATAAAGCTCAAGCTCACTCCCCAGGTAACCGATGGAGAAACGGTGGTGTTGGAAGTCTTCGAGGAAGTCTCGGCTCTGGTTCCGAGCTCCCAGCTGGACGCCAATACCGTCGGGCCCACCACCACGGTGCGTTCGGCATCCACCACGGTCAGCGTCAAGGACGGCCACACCGCCGTCATTGGCGGGCTGATCAGCGACTCGCTGGCCGAATCGACCTCGAAAGTGCCGCTGCTGAGCCGGATCCCCCTGCTCGGCAATCTCTTCAAGCACCGGTCGAACAAAAGCAGCAAGGTCAACCTGGTCGTGTTTCTCACCCCCCACATAATCCGTTCGGAGGCCGACCTGGCCCTGGCCACCGAACGCAGCAAGGACAAGTTCAAGGAAGCCATGCACGAATCTGTGCAGGTCCATCCGCTTCCGGGAGACAGCCCCAAGGGCGGCTTACGCGAGGTACCTATCAACGGCGGCCTCGATGGCGGCTCGGGCGAGAATCCCAACGACAACGACGGCTACGTGTTTCCGCTCTGGCCCAGCGAGGGAGCCGACTCCAGGTAACGGACCGTGCCCCGAAACATAACCGAGCCTCTCGACAATCTGCTGCTCCGGGCCGGCGTCTCGCGCGAACACATAGCCGAGGCCCGTGCGTCGGCGGGTGATGGTGATCTCGGCCCCGAGCTTGAACGCGTGGCCGGCTTTCCCCAGCTGCGCTGGGCCGCCCTGCTAGCCGAGCGCTGCGGCCTGCTGTTTTCGCCTGATCTTGGCGACGACCGGGTCGACCCCCGGCTGCTGGCCCAACTGTCGATTGCCTGGTGCCGGAACAACCGAGTGTTGCCGCTCAGCAAGGACTCGGGGGTCCTGACGGTGGCCACTTCAAACCCCATGAACGCGGGCCCACTACAGGATCTTGCCGCCGTCTACGACGTGGACGTGTCGCCCATGGTGGTGCCCGGGGCCGTGCTGTCGGAGAGCATCGTGCGAGCCTTCGACCGTGCTTCGACCCTGGCCGCCGATCTCATCGACCACCTGGGTGACCAGCCCGCCTTCGAAGTTGAAGCGTCCGACCTCAGCGACGTGCCCGACTTGATTGAGACCGAGGACGAAGCACCAGTCATCAGGCTGGTCAACGCGGTGATTTACCAAGCCGCCCGCGACGGCGCCAGTGACATACACCTGGAACCCTTCGAGGCCGGTGTCTCGGTGCGCTACCGCATCGACGGCCTGCTGGCCGAGGTCACGCGCGTGCCGCGTAGCGCCCACCCGGCGCTGGTGAGCCGCATCAAGGTGATGGCTGCGCTCGACATCGCAGAGAAACGACTGCCCCAGGACGGCGGCATACGCACCCGGGCCGCCGGCCGCGACCTCGACCTGAGGGTATCGACCGTACCCACCGCTTTCGGCGAACGGGTGGTACTGCGCCTGCTCGACCGCGGAAGCGCGCTCATGGGCCTGTCCGAACTGGAGCTGGCGCCCGGCAACCTGGCCACGCTCAAAGGACTTCTAACGCGCAGCAACGGCATCGTGCTCGCGACCGGGCCCACGGGAAGCGGCAAAACCACCACACTCTACGCCGCCCTCTCCGAGATGAACAGCGAAGAGCGCAACATCATCACCATAGAAGACCCCGTGGAGTACCAACTGCCCGGCATCGGGCAGATGCAGGTCAACCCGAAGATTGACCTGGACTTTGCCGGTGGACTGCGCTCGACACTGCGGCAGGACCCCGACGTGATCATGGTGGGCGAAATACGCGACGCCGAAACCGCGCGCACCGCCATGCAGGCTGCGATGACCGGTCACCTGGTGTTCAGCACCCTTCACACCAATGATGCCTGCAGCGCTATCACCCGCCTGATAGACATGGACATAGAGCCCTACCTGGTGTCTTCCGCCGTCATAGCGGTGATGGCCCAGCGCCTGTTGCGGCGCTTGTGCCCTGAGTGCAGCCAACCGGTCGGCCCTGCCCGCAGCGGACTTGCGGAGCTCGGGCTGGGCTACATGATGGGAGACAACGAGCAACTGCGCATTGCGGGTACCGGTTGCGAAAGCTGTCGCGGCACGGCCTACAGTGGGCGGCTGGCCATTCACGAGCTGGTGGTCATTACCGACGAGCTGCGGGGCATGGTCATGAAGGGCGATGACGCCGCCAGCCTGCGTCGCCACGTAAGCGAACAGGGTGTGCCATCGCTCCGGGACGACGCGGTGCTCAAGGTCAGGCGCGGGCTCACGAGCTCGGCCGAAGTGCTTCGGGTCACCGCCGAAGACGGCGGCTGACGCTTGCCCTCTTACGCCTACAAGGGGCTCGACGCGTCGGGCCGCGCGGTGAGTGGCCACGTCGAAGCCGAGGGGCCGAGATCGGCCCGGCAACGCCTGCGCGACCAGGGCTTGTTCGTATCCAGCATCGAAGACGAAGCCCAGCCCCGTACCGGCACAGCGGGCAAGCAACGCAACCCCGGCACGGTGCAGCTGGCCCGCAACCTGAGGCAACTGGGCACCTTGTTGCGTGCTGGCATACCGCTGGTTGAATCGGTTAGCTCGCTGCGCCGACAGGCGCTTCCGGCCCACCGTTGGACCTGGGAATCCCTGCGCCGGCAACTGGTGGAGGGCAGCTCGCTGGCCGACGCCATGGCCTCACAACCCCGCGTGTTCCCGTCGATGTACATCGGCATGATAAGGGCTGGCGAAGCCAGCGGCACGCTCGACCAGGTGCTCGACCGCGTCGCCTCCTACGCCGAGGACAGCGCTCGCTGGCAGGCCCGCCTTCGCTCGGCCATGACCTACCCGCTGGTGATGGCGGTAACTGGTACCGCCATCGTCGTGTTCCTGCTTGCCTACGTCGTTCCGCAGATCACCCGCGTGTTCGTCGAGAGCCAGCAGACCCTGCCGCTGCCCACCAGGGCACTGATGGCGTTGGCCGACCTGCTCGTGGACTACGGCTTGCTGGGCCTGCTCCTGCTCATAGCTGCTTTCGGCTTGCTCAGGTGGTACTGGCGCAGCCCCTCGGGTCGCAGACGCCTCGAAGGCGTTGCCCTGCGCCTGCCGGTGCTGGGTACGCTGAGGCGCAACCTTTACGGGGCCAGGTTCTGCCACACCTTGTCGGCCACGCTCTCGGGCGGGCTGCCCCTGGTCGACGCCCTGGAGATCACCCGGGCCTCGGTGGGAAGCGAGCTGATGTCAGACCTGGTGGGCGAAACGGCGGTTGCCGTCAGGGGCGGTGGTTCACTGGCCGCGGCCCTGGAAAACAGCCCTCTTGTCCATCCCCTGGTGGTCGACATGGCGGCCGCCGGCGAACGCAGTGGAGAACTGGAGAACCTGCTCGAAAGGGCTGCCGGAGCCATGGACGAAGAAGTAGATTCGGCAGTACAGGCTCTCTCGGCCATGATGGAACCGGCCGTGGTACTGGTGATGGCGGGCATGGTGTTGTTCGTATTACTCGCCGTTATGCTACCGGTCTTTGAGATGAACCAGTTGGTTCGCTAGGATTGAAACGTGGTAACTGAAAGGCAGAACGGATTTACCCTCATCGAAATACTCGTCGTGGTCATGATACTGGGCCTGCTCATTTCGCTGGCCGCGCCTCGCATCATCGGCCGTACCGACGACGCGCGGGTTGTAAAGGCCATGGCCGACATGCGGGCCATAGAAGAAGCACTGGACCTCTATCGGCTCGACACCGGCTCTTACCCGGGCACCGAGCTCGGCATGGAGGTACTGGTTGAGCCTGGGCAGGAGGGCCGCAGCGGCGGTTACCTCGAAAGAGTGCCGCTTGACCCTTGGAACTCGCCCTTCCTGTTTGCCAGTGACGGCCGTGAGTACGTGCTGCAGAGCCTGGGAGCCGACGGCGAAGAGGGCGGCGACGGTGTCGATGCCGACATCGATTCGCGCGATTTCTGATAGCGGGCTCCAGGGAGTCGGCACGCGGGCGCTTCAGCCGCGCAAGCCCCGGTCCGGTTTCACCCTGATCGAGCTCGCGATCGTACTTGTTATTCTCGGCGTTCTGCTAAGCGCTGCGCTGGTGAGATTTCCCGACCCAGCGGCTGACCGCCTGGACCGTTCGGCGCGGCGCATGGCTGCCGTCCTGGGCTACCTGCACGACGAGGCCGCGTTGCGCGGGCGCGTGTACCGGGTCACCGTGGATCTTGACCGTGAATCCTGGAGGGTGGAATCCCTGCGCCCCTGGTCCACTGAACGGCCGGATCGCCAGTTCAGTCACGACCCCGACCTGCGCGTAAAGGGAGGTAAGCTGCCCGAAGGCGTTGAGTTCGCGAGCCTCGGGGGCCAGGGCGGAAGCCAGTCCAGCGGCGAAGGAGCCCTGTACTTTCTGCCCGAGGGCCATCTCGAGCGTGGCGAAATAAACCTGGCGGACCAGGAGCACGATCGCGTGACCTTGCTCGTTGACGGTTCCACTGGCCGGGGGAGCGTAACCGGGACCCCCCGAAGGGGAGCAAGC
>JACNKC010000106.1 GCA_014382245.1 Pseudomonadota bacterium
GGGGGGGGGGCGGCCAAGCGCGGTTCGCGGGAGTACAGGCGCATGGGGGGGCCGGGAACGTTAGACACACCCAAGCTGTGAAGTGGTTTTACCCAGCCGGCCAGCCCCAGTGCCGACCAGCCGCGAACGGTGCCCGCCACCAGGGCGCTTGGCGCAACCTCCAACCATTTTTCCAACAGGTGTCCGCCCATCTCCATGTAGGCTTTTTTGGCCTGCCGGGCGTTGCGTTTGACGGCCAGCAGCTGGTGAAGGGGGGCCTCAAGGTGGACCGGTAGCTCTACCATCATTATTGATACGTGGTTGCCCGGGGAGTGGTCCTGCCCATGCAATGATACCGGCACCACCGCTACCAGCGGTCCATCGGGCACGCGATCGACGTAGGCGAGGTAACGCCTCAAGGCTACGCTGCAACAGGCCAGCACCATGTCGTTTACGGTGGCGTCGTGGAGGCGACCAGCGGTCTTCAGACGATCAAGTGGCACGCGAGCAAACGCTACTCAGCGCTGGGGGCCCACCGTTCGGTTGAGCACCGTGCGGCAGCGCTGCTTGGCTGCGGGAGGCAGGTGCCGGTCGGGTGCCAGTATCGTCTTGAGCGCGGGCCAGACGCTTTCCCGCGCTGTATGTCGCACGGCGTCGACCAGTAGCGCGGGTTGTTGCAAGATCGATTGCAGAGCCCAACGACCGAGTCGGACAGGGGAGGGCAAGGCCTTGTGTCGGGGCTGGGTTGAGGAATGGGCGGTGTTTTGACTTGTGCAGTTCGGCTCAAGATCGAACAGGGAAGCCATCATCTTCGCGCCACCGACGCCATCCACGGCCGCGTGGTGGACTTTTATTATTGCGCCTACCAACCCCCCAGCCAGGCCATCTATCATCCATAATTCCCAGGGGGGCCTGTGGTGATCGAGTTGCCGACCGGCCGCGCGACCGAGTACCTCGCCCAGTTCGCGTTGTGAACCGTTACCGCCCAGATCAACCCGGAAAACATGGGCCGAGACTTCAAAGCGGGGATCGTCCACCCACACAGCATCGCCCAGCAGTGGCCTGAGCACCCGTCGCGAAAAGAAACGCTGCGCTGAGAGTCGCTGCAGCAGCAGCTCTTCGAGCTTCGCGGGATCTCGGCCGCCGGGCATCGTGGAGGGATCCAGGATCAAGGTGCCGGTAACGTGCATGTGCGCGTGCGCTGTCTCCATGTCGAAGAAGGCAGTGTCCATTCCGGAAAGTCGGGTCAACATGGCAGGGTCCTCTGTCGGGGACAGCAATAATCGAGCCCGTTGTTGTGCGCTGCAGGGCAGGTATTTTAGATGAGGGTTTCCCAGCACTGGGAAATCCGGACGCGGCGAGTCGCAGCCGGCGGGAGAGTCGCCGGTTTTCATTAGCCGTGTTTCACGGCCCCTTGCTTACAGCGAGGCCGTCTCCAGCCTCGTAGTAGCGCGTGGGCTGCAGTGGCCGCTGACCAGCACGTGGTCGGTCATCGTGCGACAGAACAGGCGCCCCCCCTGCCGAGTTGCCCGACAGCGCCGGGGGTATGTCGAAGGCAGCTACCGTTATTACTTCAAGCTGCATGTTGTCAGAGGCTTCCGCGGGTGACCATGAGCAGGAATACGGCGAGCATGGTGACGGTCGCGATGAGACCGGCGACGCTCCAGCGCCGGCTCAGGCTGATGTACTCCGCCTGGGCCTGGGCGTCATCGGCCGCGGCCGAGTGCGCCAGGCGTGCGAGCGCCGATTCTGCGCGAAAAGACCAGGCCAGTATGGCCACCAGCATCGCGTACAACAGGATGGCAGGAGGCAACCAGCCGCTGCTGAGCGAGTGATCGCCGATCAGCGCCTGCACAAGCCCGGTGGCGGGCAGCAGCAGCGCGGCCGGTAGCATGAACAGGCGGTTGTTGAGTAGTACCTGCTGCATGGCCCAGTCACGTCGCAGCCAGTCGCCGTTGCGATCGGCGGCTGTTTTAAGCAGGCCGTTTGCCAGGCTGACGCCGAAAAATACCGACGCGGCCAGCAGGTGAACCGTCTTGAGCAGCAGTACCGGGTGCACGCGGCACAGTTAGCTGTCTAGCTGCGAATGCACAAGTCGAGGCGAGGCAAGTGAAGCGAGTGTCGCCGGCTCAGCTGCAGCTGCCGTCGGCGAGGTTGTTGTCGAACTGCTCGCAGTCGTGGGCCATGCCGTCTATGCCGTTCAATGCCAGGCAGGCGTTGCAACGCGCGGACGCCACCGCGCAGTCGCTTGTCTCGCCAACGGTGGAGCTGCCCGAGCAGTTGCCGGGCAGTGTACCCGCAAGCGACACCGAGCCGCAGTGCCCGGCTATCTTGCTGGCCAGCTTGGTCTCGGCCCTGGCCAGTTTGCCCGAGGTATCGGTGTTTACTGCTCCGAGGCATGTAGCGAGGTCTTCGTTCGAGAGCAGTGATTCTGCCTTGAGTGCAGCCTTCTTGCAGCCGGAGAACTGTTTGTGCACGGTGGCCGACACCTTGCCGGCACCCTTGAGCACGATGGCCTGGCAACGGGCGCCGTCGCGGTCGCTGGCGCTGGTAAGCGCGCTGGAGGCCAGGTCGGCACCGAACAGCGAGGCCACCAGTGCGGGGGCTTCGGCCCCGGCGTTGTCGCCGGCCGTAGTGGCCCCGGTGTAGCCAAAGGGTGGGGCGACCGCGCATTTCTTGTCGGCGGTAGCCGCGAGTTTTGCCTTTGCCTTGGCTACCTTGCTGCGTGGATCGCTGCCCAGGCAGGTCTGGGCCGACGCGGTGTCGCCCCTGGCTGCGGCTTTCAGGCAGCCCGAGGCCACCTTCACGCCGGCTCTCGATACCTTGGCCGCCACCTTGTTGACCCCGGTTATGCAGCTCTGCCCGTCCTTGTCGGGTGCCGTTTCCAAGGTCGAACAGTCTCCCGAGCAGCCGTCGCTCGAGTTGTTGTTACCGTCGTCGCAGGCCTCTATGCCCGCTTGCACGAAGCCGTCACCGCAGGTCGCGGCCAGGCAGGTAGACAGGCAGGTGTCGCTGTCGTCGAGGTTGCCGTCGTCGCACTGCTCGCCACTGTCCTGCACGCTGTCGCCGCAGGAAGCGCTGCTGCAGTCGGTCCGGCACGCGTCGGGGTTGGTGTCCGAGTTACCCGCGCCGTCGTCGCACTCCTCGACCCCAGCCTGCACCGTGCTGTCACCGCAGGTCGCGTCCAGGCAGGTGGACAGGCAGGCATCGGTATCGTCCAGGTTGCCGTCGTCGCACTGTTCGCCGGCAGTCGAGTTGACCGCCTGGTCGCCACAGGTCGTCGCCGTGCAATCGGCGTCGCAAGTTGCTGATTCTCCCGAATCGTCGCAGGTTTCGCCGGGGTCGATAGCGCCGTTACCGCAGGCCGACGTCACCGAAGTGACCACTGTCTGGCTATCGCTCTCTCCCTCGTTGGAGTTGGCCTGTGCCGTCACTGAGAGCGAGACCTCCGAGCTTATCTCCACGTTGTCCACGTACCAGCCGGTAGCGCCCACGGATGAGTCGGTGCCCACGCGCCAGCGCAGCAATACCTGCCCGCCGGCCCAGGCCGACAGGTCAACGCTGGTCTGCTGGTAGCCGGCGCTGCTGCCGCTGAAGGCCTGTCGGCCCGCCAGCGGGTTGGAGGTGCCCGAGACCAGGGTCTCGTTGTAGCCGTTACTGGTCATGGCCGACCCCAGGTCGCTCCAGGTGGCGCCACCGTCGCTGCTGATCTCCACGACCCCGCCGTCGTATGTGCTTTCTATGTCGTAGTCGTGCCAGAACTTAAGCGTGGCGCCCGACACGATGCCGAGCGAGGAGGCAGTCTGCAGCCACAGGTCGGCCGCGTTACTGCCAGGGTCAGGACCCAGCCACGACTGCCCGCCGCCACCGGCCACGAAGCAGCTGGGCGACGAGAGGTCGGGAGACACCAGCGTGAAGCCCTCTATGCTGCTGATGATGACCGTGCCGCTGGCAAAAAACGGGTATACGTTCCACGCGCCCGCAAAAGTGGCCGAGTCGCTGCCGGGGTAGCTGTCGAAGGACGCCACCTCGCATATATTGCCGTTGGTGATGTCCGACAGGTCAAGTATGCGCAGCCCGGCTGTGTAATTGGATTCGTAGGCAAAGCCGTTCTTGATGTACAGGTTGTGGTCGATGCTGGCCAGGTGCGAGGTGTAGCTGGCCGTGAAAACCGGCGCGTCGAGATCGCTGACGTCTGCTATCCAGGTGCGAGTGTTGTGCCCCAGGGTCTGTTCGTCGAGTTCGTCGTTGAGCAGGGCCCAGGCGTGATCCTCGGTGAGCCAGCCCTGGTGGGTATAGTTTACGCCGGGGTAGCCCGTGCGCGACAATCGCACGGGCGAGTTCTTGTCCTCCATGTCGACGATGGTCAGCGTGTCCTCGTTGAAGGCGAAGCAGATTTCTCTCCCCGAGTAAGCCGTGTCGGGGCCGGCGTAGACAACGCACTGCACGTCGTGGGTGTAGCCGTCGCCCGAGTAACAACCGGCTTGCACGGGCGCGGCAGGAGAGGAGAGGTCGACCACGTGCAAGCCCCCCGAGCAGTTGCCGCTGCCCACCGCGTAGGCAAAACCCGTGTCCTCGTTGATGGCCAGGTTGTGCGCCTTGCCAAATCCCCCGTAGTGGGCGGTTTCGCTGAAAGTTACAGGCGGCGAGGGCACCGAGCGTAAGCCGGCAAGGTTGAACACCTGCATGCCGTGGCCCGAGGCTTCTGACACGATGTAGGCGTGGTCGGCGTAGACCTTTATGTCGCGCCAGTCGCTGGGGGCGGTGTGCGGGGGCAGATCGCCGAGGTATACCGGGGCTGCCGGGTCGGTGACGTCCACGAAAGAGGTGCCCGTTGACCGGCCGACCAGTGCGTATTCGCGCCCGGTCGTGCTGTCGGTCCAGCCCCAGCTGTCATTGCCGTTTCCACCGCCTATGGCCGACATGGGGAAAAAATGTTCGAGGTCCACCGAGTTGCAGGCAAACACGTTGGCCTTGCCGTCAACGCAGGCTGTCGCTCCTACCACCGAAGTCGGAAGGGTGTTCGATCCACCGCTGCCATCGAAAGGATTGTTTCCGCTCAGGCTCCAGTCCGAACTGCCCAGGGCATGCCCCACTACCCACAGCGCGTCGCCCGACTCCATGTCGTCGGCAAATAGCACTTGCGTACCCACGCCCGGGGCCACCAGTACCTGGTAGCTGCGCTGGGCCTGGGTACCGGCTGCGAGAGTGAAAGATGGCCAGCTCACCGTGCCGGTCGTTTCGCTGCCGGCGTCGCTGGCCGAGCCGGCCACGTAGCTCGATCCGCTGGGCACGGTGGCCGACAGTGTTACGCCAGTCAGCGCTGAGCCGCCGGTGTTGGTCGCGGTCACCGTGTATGACAGTACGGTACCGGCGAAGGCAGGGGCATCGGACGGTGTGATGCTGATACCGAGCGTTGATGGAGGCGCGCAATCGCCTCCGCTCAGTATGCCGCGATCGCAGAACGCGGTTCGTATGGCGGCTTCATCCAGGCCCGAGTACAAGTTGGTATTGGCCTGCAGGAGGGCCAGCGCGGCCTGGGCCATGGTGCCGCTGCAGGGTACGGCAAAGTGGTGCTCGAGCACCAGCGTGTCGGCCTTGCTGCGGCCCACGGCCGTGCGTATGTCCCACAGCGCCCGCGACCATATCTCGCCGTCGTCGTGCACTGAGCCCGTGAGGTCGGTGGGGTATACCTTGCTGCCGTCCACGCGCCTGAGGCAGGCCGGCGTGCCCGGGGCGTAGCTGGTGGCGTCCCAGTCGCCAACGCAGGCCGCGTGCGATGCCTGGTAGCCGGCGTCGCCGTCGCCGGCATAGAAACTCGCGGCCAGGTAGTCGCCGAAGCCCTCGCCCATGGCGCCCATCTCCCCGCCGCCCCAGCAGGCGTTCTGGTCGGCCTGCACCGCGTGGCCGTACTCGTGGGCCACTATGTCGGCGTCCTCTCCGTCGTCGACCCCGCCGTCACCGAAGTGAACCGCGTTGTCCCCCGTTGAGTAGAACGACTGGTCGGCGCTGTCCCAGTGCGCGTTGGCCAATGAGGGGAAGTCGCGTATGCCGTTGGCAGGTGCCGTGTCGTCGTCGAAGCCAAGCGAGTGAAACCAGCGTTGCAGCGAATCTATGGAGTGGTAGATGGTTACTTCTTCGAAACGTTCGTCGTCGCGGTCGTAGTTGTAAACGCGCGTGACCTCGTCGGCCACGACAGCTGCCACACCGCCGGCCATGGTCAGGTCGACAAACTCACCCTTGAGCCGCCCGGTGCCGGCGTCGAGGCCCAGCAGGGTGACGCTCGTGCGGGCCGCGTCGAGGGCAGCGCTCGTAGCGTCGCTGTTGTCGACCAGCGTCATGTCGCCCGAGTTTTGCACCGGGTTGGGCAGGTTGACCAGGCCACTCCCGGTATCAAAAGCGATTCGGTTTTCCTGGAACAACACTTTGCCGCTGGCGCCGTCGACCACGCTGAGAAAATCACCCAGCGGCTGGCCTGACCAGATCCAGAACTCGTGGGCTATGCGCAAGCTTCCGTCGCTGGCTGCGAACCACACCCGGCGGTGGCGGTGGCGCATGCGTGTTGACGTGACACCGGCAGCCTGTCGCGCGGCGCGACGGGCTGTGGCGCGACCAACGCTGGGCCGCCTGGGCCCTGTGGGCAGCGCGAGCGAGTAGTTTGTATGCAGGGTCTGCACGGCACCCGAGGGGCCCTGGTGCACCGACAGCCAGGCGTTGAACACCGGCAGACCGTCAACGGTCTGCTGCAGGCGTGTGTGGGCGCTGGCCAGGCCGCGCTTGACCTGTACGGTTCGCAAGCCGGCCACCGCGGCCGCGTTCATGCCCAGGGCAGGCGCGTACCATGCCAGGAAGCCGCGGGCGCTCTGCCCGGGGGTGTCTAGAGAACCAGGCGCGCTGCAGGCGCGGTAACTGCGCGGGTTCGAGAGGTCCACCGTCTTGGCGTTGGGCTGTACCAGGCAGGGAAGGCGCAGCGAGTCCTCGGGGTGGCGGCCGCTGTCGCCCGCGATAAGCTGGGCAGGTGACGAGGCTACCCCGAACGAGCCGAGGGCGAGCGAGGCCAGGGCCAGGAAGGCCAGGCTGCGGGTGGCAAGCAATCTATTCACGTGTTCTTCCTTTCAGCGCGGGCGTGCGGGCAGAACGCGCAAGCGCAGCATACTCTGCCGCCCCCCCATATGTACAGGCCGATAACAGTCAAAAACCTTATTTTTACTACCGCACCCCCCCGACAGGGGGTGCTCGATGCATACAGCAGCTGCCTGGTTTCATTGGGCCTGCGTTCGCGTGTAAGAATTGCCCGGGGCCTGGGAGCCCGTGCTGGGAGACATACGATGACAGCCAAGGAAACGCGCAGCAGAAGCCTGAGCGAAACACGCGGAGCCGTCCCGCCGGTAAAACTGGCGCACGTGGTGCGCCGCACCTCGCGCTTGGACGAAATGGTGGCCTGGTACCAGGAAGTGCTCGGTGCCGAGACAGTGCACGCCGACGAGATGCTTGCGTTTCTTACCTACGACGACGAGCATCACCGCATAGCCATAGTGGGTCTGCCCGGTCTCGATGAGCAAAGCGACCAGGCCGTGGGTACCGATCACATAGCCTTCACCTACGCGGGTATCGGCGACCTGCTGTATACCTACAAGCGCTTGAAGGGCAGGGGCATAGAACCCTACTGGTGCCTTAACCACGGGCCCACCACGTCGATGTACTTCAAGGATCCCGACGGAAGCCGCGTGGAGCTGCAGGTAGATAACTTTGAAACACTGCGGGAGTGTAACGAGTGGATGACCAGCGGCGTGTTCGCCGCCAATCCCATAGGCGTGATCTTTGATCCCGACGAACTGCTGGCGCGCTACGAGGCCGGCGAGCCCTTGGAAGACCTTCTCAGGCAATCACCCTTACCCGAGGGTGCTACGCCGTTCGACATGCTGCGCATGTAGGCGGGCGCGCCCGTTTTTTTTAGTGCTGGGACGGTGGGCTCAAGGACGGGTCTCTGTCAAGGTGATACCGGTGAACACTTGCCGCGGTCGAAGTCTTTCTGCCTGCAGCGCCTGGGCTGACTGGTATCGGGCGGGGTAACGGGAGAGCACTTACCTCGGTCAAAGTCTTTCTGCTTGCAGGGCTTGGTATCCTGGCGAAACATGGCTGAAGCTTTCAGCTTGCAGGTCGCGCGCTTTGTGCCTACCCCTGGCACGCCGATAGACGCGGTTATGTTCTCGCCCGGCAAGACGAACGAAGAGCCGATCAGCGTGGTGGCGACCCCGGGGTCGGGGGAGCTGTCCCATTCACCGGTCGCGCTGCCGTCGATAAAAGGCCTCTCCCAATCCGTGGCGGTAGCCCCGGTCCTGTCGTTGGTTACGGTCAAGCTCACCGGCAGTTCCGCGGGGTCCGAAGACCGCGCCTTCACCTGTATCTGAACGTGGTTGATCGGGTTGCCGAGCGCGTCGGCGCGCAAATCTATCTTGCACCTCACCCGATGTATCTTCGGTTGGGCAAACGCAGAGGTCGCGGTGAGGGTCACGACCAGGCTTGTCAGTAAAACGATGCTTGCTTTGGACACTGTATTTTCTCCTCCTTCTTATTCCTGGTTACGGCTGTAGCACTGCAGGATGCGTGCCAGCGGGGCTGTTACGCGTCTTCAGGGACTCACCGGCAAGCGTGACTCTTTTGGGTGTGAGGCATAAACCCCGTGCCGGGTATTTGGCCCTTCACCGTGGCCGGTTAACTTGCGGGTTGGCTTGCGGGGTGATGTAGCAAACGCCTTGTTCTTCTTGCGGGGAATTCCAGTTGAAAGAGGACATCCGACGGCGAGCTGACTCGACTTGACCCGGGGTTAGGGCAATCGTCGCCGGCATTATGGCGAAAACAGCTTTCATCACCGGGGCCAGCTCCGGGATAGGACGTGCGCTGGCGCTTGAGCTCGCTGGGCGTGGTTGGGACCTCGGATTGGCCGCGCGCAGGGTGCAGGCGCTCGAAGAGCTCAAGGCCGAGATTCGCGCGAGGGCAGGAAGCAGCGAGCGGCGCGTTGGGATACGCGGGCTTGATGTCACGGACACCGGCGCGGTACGCGTTGTAATGCAGGAACTGGCCGGGGAGCTGGGCGGACTGGACATGGTGGTGGCAAACGCGGGCGTGGCGCTCAACCACAAGATCGGCAGTCCAGGCTTCGAGCGCGACGAGCAGACGATACACACCAACCTGCTCGGTGCCATGGCCACCGTGGACGCGGCGGCCGAGATGTTCAGGGGTACAGGTGGCGGGCATATCGTTGCCCTGTCGTCTGTGGCGGCCTACAGGGGCATGCCGGGACTGGGGGCTTACTCGGCCAGCAAGGCCGCGCTGCTCAAGTACTGCGAGGCGGCCAGGGTCGAGCTGCGAAGTCGCGGCACAAGGGTCACGACCCTGCTGCCGGGTTATATAGACACGCCGCTTAACCAGGACATGAGCTCGAGACCCTTCCTGGTGTCGGCAGAGGTCGGCGCTGCGAGCATAGTCAATCTCATCGAGCGCGGCGTGGCGACATCAACCGTACCGGTGATGCCGTGGACGGTGCTGGGCCTGCTCCTGCGCGCGGTGCCCGACTTCTTGTGGGACCGCATGCTGGGCGGACCCAGGCGCGGCTAGCCTCGCCCGGCCCTGCCGCAGCACGCCGTTCTCCTCAGTGCGTGGCTCCCACAAAATCCACCACCGACCAGTCTCTCTCGCGGCTGCGCACCGAGTTGCAGGTATTTCCCTCTATGGTCTGGAACATGTCTCCCGCCGCCGGCGTAGCGCCTGCTATGCTCGTCCACCCCACAAACAACACCGAGTGGCCGCCGCTGTTGATGCTCATGTAGTCGCCCGGTTGAGGCATGTAACTTCCGGCCTGCACCTGGGCTGCTGTGTGATGGCGGCCTATGCTGGAGAAAAAGGTGCTCATCGTTCCGGTGGCTATGGCGGTGCCGCCCGGAGAGGCAAAGCCCGCCTGCCTGATCGCCCAGCTGGTGAACTCGCTGCACCAGGCCGTGTCGCCGCCGCCGTACTTGGCGGCGCCCGATTGGCCGAGCTCCTGCGACGCGTAGTAAAGGGCGGTCTCGCGCGGGCTGCCGATCTGCTGCCAGCGCGTGGTTGCCGTTTCGATGGTGAAGTCGAGTGTTGAACCGTAGTACTTGTCGAGCCAGGCTCCCGGGGTCGATTCGAGCACGGTTTGGTCGGCGTGCACCATTTCTACTTCGCGAAGCTGGATGCCGTCGGTAGAGTGGGTGACCAGTCGGGGTGTGTCCCAGTCGTCGGCGTCCATCGTGTCCCAGCAAGACGGACACGATGAGTTGTTGAAGTCGTACTTGAGGACCTGGTTGGGGGCGTAGCCACCCGGGGGCGCGAGCAGGTAGGCGCGAAAGTCGCCGAGCCACAGCTCGATGGCCGACGTGCTGCTGCCCGCGTTCACGTGGCTTCCCAGTTCAAGGACCAGGTAGTTATCCAGGCTGCACGAATCGCTGTCTTCGTCGCCCACCAGTCCCGGGGGGTAGGAGTCGTAGCTATCTCCCCTGACCACCTGCGCGTCGGTCGGAATCACGTCGGGACCTGGCGCAAGGGGTAGGGGCAGCGTTGGCAGCACGGCCATGATTTCGGCTTCGACCATGGGCTCGCTTACATTGATGATCCCGCCACCGGAGGGGTCAGCGTAGGGGTCATGGGCTTGCTCGGCACCAGGTGCTGCTATGACCGCATCGGTTGGCACCAGCTCGGCGAGGCAACGCCCTATGAGGCGACCGGCTGCCACCTGGTCGTCCTGCTCCGAGTTGCACAGGCCGGAATACCTGGCGTTGGCCTTTGCGTAGGATTTTTCGAGTTTCAGCTCGCATTTTTCGTAGGATGCCTGGAGGCCTTTGCTCACCGCCTTGGAGTCGGCCTTTTTCAGGCAGGACGCGTATTTGCCCTGGGCCTTGTCGAGGTAAGACAGACATTTCGAGTTTGCAGCGGCAGAGTTGCCGGCAAGCGAGAAGGCGAGCAGGGTCGCTGCAATTATAGTCGTGGCAGAGAAGGTTCTGGTTTGAGTAGTCATGATTGTCTCCTGTTGTGCTGGCTTCCAACGGGCCGGCGGGTGCCGGCCGTTTACTTGGTTGAGCAAGATCAAAGCAAGCGCTGTGCCAGCAGCTGACCGGTAGGCAGGGCACTGAAATCAGGCCCTTTGGAGTGGGCGGGGGCCGTGGCTGTAAACTTTGCTTAGCGGCAGGGGTGGCCGAAGCTGAGGCGTCGTTGGCGGTTACTGAAAGTCGCTGTTGTCCCGGGCAGGGAGGGTATAGAATCAAGTTATAGCGCCGCCGTGGAATTCCTCGTTGAATCGAGGTGGACGCAGTCATGCGACGTCGAGACCAGGTTACGGTAGACGGCAACGAGGCAGCGGCCTCGGTGGCCCACCGTACGAACGAGGTCATCTCGATCTACCCCATCACCCCGTCTTCTACCATGGGGGAGCTCTGCGATCGCTGGTCTTCGGAGGGACACAAGAACATCTGGGGCGTGGTCCCCGAGGTCATAGAGCTGCAGTCGGAGGGCGGGGCGGCGGGCACCGTGCACGGCGCGTTGCAGGCCGGCGCTCTTACCACGACCTTCACTTCTTCGCAGGGGCTGCTGCTAATGATCCCCAACATGTACAAGATCGCGGGTGAGCTCACGCCCACGGTCTTTCACGTGGCCGCGCGCAGCGTGGCTACCCACGCGCTGTCTATCTTCGGCGATCACTCCGACGTCTACGGGGCGCGCCAGACCGGCTTCGCCATGCTGTGCGCGGGGTCAGTGCAGGAGGCCCACGACTTTGCCTGCATTGCCCAGGCGGCCACGCTGCGTTCACGGATACCTTTCATGCACTTCTTCGACGGCTTTCGAAGCTCGCACGAGATGTCGCGCATAACGGCGCTTTCAGACGATGACCTGGGCGCCATGATCACCCCCGAACTAGTGCGTGCGCACCGCGGGCGGGCGCTCACTCCCGATCACCCGGTGCTGAGGGGCAGCGCGCAGAACCCCGACGTTTTTTTCCAGGCGCGCGAGGCCGCCAACCCGTTTTACCTGGCCTGCCCCGATGTCGTGGAAGAAGTAATGGCCGAGTTCGGGCTACTGGCTGGACGCGAGTACCGGCTGTTCGAATACCACGGCCACGCGCAGGCCGACAGGGTTATCGTCATGATGGGCTCGGGGGCCGAGGCGGCCCACGAAGTGGTCGACTGGTTGGTGGAGCGCGGCCAACGGGTGGGCGTGCTCAAGGTCCGGCTTTACCGGCCGTTCTCAGCCGAGCGCCTGCTCGCGGCTCTGCCGAGCACGGCGCGCTCGCTGGCCGTGCTTGATCGTAGCAAGGAGCCCGGTGCTCCGGGCGAGCCGCTCTATCTCGACGTGCTGGCTGCCCTGGCCGAGCCCCCCGCGGATGGCAGTCCTGGTGATTTCGGCAGCGCTCTGCGGGTGGTAGGTGGACGTTACGGTCTGTCGTCCAAGGAGTTCAATCCCGCGATGATACGTGCGGTGTTCGAAAACCTTCAGGACGAAGCCCCCCGCAATCACTTCACCGTGGGTATAAACGATGACGTCACCAATACCTCGCTGCCGGTTGACGAGAGTTTTGACATCGAGGCGGACGACGTTTACCGGGCAGTGTTTTTCGGTCTCGGTTCGGACGGTACCGTTGGGGCCAACAAGAACTCAATCAAGATCATAGGCGAACAGACCGACCATTACGTGCAGGGCTATTTTGTTTATGACTCCAGGAAGGCAGGTGCGGTCACGGTATCGCACCTGCGCTTCGGTCCGCGCCCCATCCAGTCGAGCTATCTCGTTCACTCGGCGCAGTTCGTGGCCTGTCACCAGTGGTCCCTGCTCGACAGCTACGACATCGTTGAGCGAGCGGCACTCGGCGCGGTGCTGTTACTTAACTCGCCACACCCACCCCTGGGCGTGTGGGACGAACTGCCGCTGGAAGTACAACAGGAAATTATCGCCAAGGGGATCAGGCTGTACGCGATCGACGCTTACTCGGTGGCGGGGCAGGCCGGTCTCGGGCGGCGCATAAACACCATAATGCAAACCTGTTTCTTCGCCATTTCAGGCGTGTTGCCACTCGCCCATGCGCTGCGTTGTATCAAGGATGCCATAGGCGACAGTTACGCGAGCAAGGGCGAGGGCGTGGTGCGTCTCAACTGCAGCGCGGTGGACCTGGCGCTTGATGGGCTGCACGAAATCGAGCTGCCCACGCGGGCCGACTCCGGGCGGCGGCGGCCGCCGGTGGTACCGGACAAAGCGCCGGACTTCGTTCGGTCGGTGACCTCGCTCATGCTGGCGGGTAAGGGCGACCTGCTGCCGGTGAGCGCGTTTCCTGTCGACGGCACCTGGCCGGTAGGGACGGCGGCCTGGGAGAAACGCAGCATAGGGCAGGAAATTCCCGCCTGGGACGCCGATCTCTGCACGCAGTGCAACAAGTGCGCACTGGTGTGCCCTCACGCTGCCATAAGGGCCAAGGTCTACGAACCGGCCGCGCTTGACGGGGCACCGCCGGGATTCGTCTCGGTGGATTATCGCAGCCGGGATTTTGAGGGTTGCAGCTACACCCTGCAGTTAGCTCCCGAGCATTGTACAGGTTGCAGCCTTTGCGCGCGGGTGTGCCCGGCCGTAGACCGGGATGACCCCGCGCACAGGGCGCTCGATATGCAGCCGCGCGCGGAGCCGGCCGATACCGAGTGCCGCAACTTTGACTTTTTCCTTTCGCTACCCGAGGTCGACCGAACACGGGTGAAGACCAATGTGAGGGGGACGCAGTTTCTCAAGCCGCTGTTCGAGTTCTCGGGCGCCTGCGTGGGCTGCGGGGAGACCCCGTACCTCAAGTTACTCACCCAGCTTTTCGGCGACCGGGCGATGGTGGCAAACGCTACGGGCTGCTCGTCTATATACGGCGGGAACCTGCCGACCACTCCCTACACCGTAGACGAAAACGGCCGTGGGCCCGCCTGGTCGAACTCGCTGTTCGAGGACAACGCCGAGTTCGGACTGGGCTTTCGCCTGGCGATGGACAAGACCCGTGATCTTGCGTGCGAGCTGCTGGCCTCGTGCAGGCATGAGTTGCTTGCCGGGCCGGTGGATGGGCTGCTGGTGGACGAGATACTGGCGGCCGAGTGCAACGACGAGCAGGGGTTCAAAGAGCAGCGCGCGCGTGTTGAACGACTCCACGCCGGCCTGCTGGCGCTGGACAGTGCCGAGGCCAGAAGCCTGCTGCTCCTGGACGACTACCTCGTGCCGCGGTCGGTGTGGATAGTGGGCGGCGACGGCTGGGCTTACGACATCGGCTATGGCGGACTCGACCACGTGCTCGGCGTGGGGCGCGACGTGAACATCCTCGTGCTCGACACCGAGGTCTACTCGAACACCGGTGGCCAGGCTTCAAAGGCTACGCCGCTGGCGGCCACGGCCAGGTTCGCCACCGGCGGCAAGGGCACGGCCAAGAAGGACCTCGCCCAGATGGCCATGGCTTACGGGCAGGTCTACGTGGCCCAGGTGGCTTACGGCGCCAACGACACGCAGACCGTCAAGGCTTTTATTGAAGCCGAGTCCTTCCGCGGCCCATCGCTTATCATCGCCAACAGCCCCTGCATAGAGCACGGCTACGATCTCGCCGACAGCCTCGAACACATGCAGATGGCGGTGCAGTGCGGCGCGTGGCCGCTGTTCAGGTACGACCCGCGGCGCCGTGAGCGCGGCGACAACCCCCTGGTAATGGATTGCAAGGAGCCGTCGATTCCGTTTGAGGAATACGCAAAGACCGAGAACCGCTTCCGCTCGTTGATGCAGGCGGAGCCAGAGCGGGCAGCCGTGTTGCTGCGCCGCGCGCAGGAGGACATAGACGCTCGCTGGCTGCGTTACGCGATGCAGGCCGCTGTTGGTGCATGAATCGGAAGTGCGGCCAGTTTCCTGCTCCCGGGCTCCTGGATCATGATCCGGGATGACGAAACGGCTGGAGGTTCGCCCGAACTACAAAACTCGCTACCGCGTCAGAAACTCAGAAATCGATCTGGACGCGTGTTTGAAAGATATCGACCTTGCCGTCGGCAAGGTCGTCGCGATTTCCCCGGACCGTAATTAACCATCACCCTTGCGTTGGGGTTGAGCCTCCAGCTAGCCTCGGCATAGTGGCCGTGAAGAGAAGGGTCGCTGGCGCCACCCGTGTCGAGCTCCGCCAAGTGCGATACCGGGCGAGCGCTGAAGCTCAACATGTCGCTGCAAGGCTTGCGCAAAGAAGCTCCCGCGCCAATATGCAACAGATCGCCGTTTTCGCCCTTCCACGGCAGTCCTGTCACGCGCCCCGTGGAGTTGTGGTCGTCACAAACATTGTCGCCAAGGGCACCCGCATCCTTGAATATGCCGAATGCGTAAGTGCCGCGTTCATCTGCCATCGTGTTTTGAAATCCGGGACCACTGTTACGCCCGGGGCGATTCACCACCTCAACGGTGCCGGTCATGCCATGGAGCGTGCTCGGTCTGCTCATGCACGCGAACAATCATCTTACCAGGATCATTGCTATGATAGAGGAAGGGCGACCCCGTGTGGGGGTGGCGCGGCAACCACGAATAAAATGCCCGGACTGAAAGAAATCACGGAATATCTGCAGGAGTAACCATGAAAGCAATTTGTCTCAGCTTGTTGAGCTTTTTATTCGGCAGTAATGCCTTTGCCCACAGCATGTCAGAGGCAGATAAAGCCACGGCCCTGGAAGCCGGTAATTGGGAATACCTCGAGCTCGGCGCAAGCCACATGATAACGGGCTATGACCACCTGTTGTTTCTATTCGGGGTCATTTTTTTCCTTACGCGTTTCAAGGATATCGTTAAATTCATAACGGCCTTTACTATTGGTCACTCCATCACGCTGATTTTTGCGACTCTCTATCATGTCCAGGCGAACTACTTTCTCGTCGACGCAGTGATTGCTCTCACGGTAATGTACAAAGGCTTCGACAACCTGGATGGTTTTAAGAAGTACCTGGATGTTAAAGCACCCAGCCTGGCGTGGATGGTCTTTGCCTTTGGCCTGGTTCATGGGTTTGGCCTATCAACCCGTCTGCAAATGTTGCCGCTGGCCGAAGAAGGGTTGGTGCTTCGTATTCTTTCATTCAACCTTGGTGTTGAACTTGGCCAGGTTGCTGCCCTGAGCGTTATGCTCTTCGCACTATCTGGTTGGCGTAAAAGGGCATCGTTTAAAAAGTTCAGCAATGCTGCCAACAGCGCGCTCGTTTTTGCTGGTTTTCTGCTCCTCTTGATGCAGCTGCATGGCTACCAGCACACCAGCCACCCGCACGAATTTTCAATCAACAAGGATGACCTTGCCCACGTGCGTGAAGATACGGTTGCACCGATAGCACCTGGTCCTCCCGCTCATCAGGGGCATGAAAAGAAAATCAATCCATCGCCAAAGGAACACAGTCACGGCCATGGCAAACCTCATTCACACTGATACAGGTGGAAATAGCTCAAAAGATTCCCCCTAACAGGTTTCTAGAGGGTTGCCGTGATCGACAAAGCAAAGTTCTTAGATAGAAGGTGGCGGAGAGGGTGGGTGAGGATTCCGAGACATCGAGGAATCCGAGAGGCAATCGATGTCTTGAATCGCATCCGTAACGCGTTGGCGGAGAGGGTGGGTGAGGATTCCGAGACATCGAGGAATCCGAGAGGCAATCG
>JACNKC010000058.1 GCA_014382245.1 Pseudomonadota bacterium
CCCGTTTCCCTGCTCCGCCCCCAATCTTCCCTCGTCGACGAATGCTTCGATAGCCCCCTCCTCCTTCGTGGCCGCCCTCAACACGTCGAGGCAGATAACGTTTCCCGATCCTTCCCAGATCGCGTTCACCGGGGCTTCTCTGAAAATACGCGGCATGACCGACTCCTCCACGTACCCCCCCCCGCCAAGACATTCCATCGCTTCGGCTGCCACCGTCTCGGCCCTTCTGCAGACCCAGTACTTGCCCACCGCGGTCGCTACGCGGGAGAACGCGCTCTCCTTTTCTCCAGCGTCGACTGCCCGGGCCAGGCGCAACGCGAGCAAGGTCGCCGCCTCGCTCTCCAGGGCGATATCAGCGAGCACGTTGAGCATAAGTGGCTGCTCGACTAACCGCTTACCGAAGGCCTGTCGATGCCGGCAATGATACAGCGCCTGGCTCAAAGCCTGGCGCATCAGACCCGCGCTCCCGCTCACACAATCCAGCCTCGTGAGTTGCACCATCCCCAGGATAGTAGCCACCCCCCGGCCTTCCTCGCCCACCATGCGGCCCCACGCACCACGCAATTCGATCTCCGCTGAGGCGTTGGACCTGTTGCCGAGTTTGTCCTTGAGTCGCTGCAGCTGGATTCCGTTGCGAACCCCGTCGTCTCTCCACCGCGGCACGAGAAAACAACTCAACCCTCCCGGAGCCTGCGCCAGGACCAGGAAGGCGTCCGACATGGGGGCAGAGCAGAACCATTTCTGGCCGTTGAGAAAATAACCAGTCCCGGGCCCGCCACTGTCTACCGGTTCTGCCACCGTGCTATTGGACCTTACGTCGCTACCACCCTGTTTCTCCGTCATGGCCATGCCGACCATCACCGCCTGTTTCTGCCCCGACGGTACGCAGCGAGGGTCGTAACGATCCCCCAGCAGCAACTGCTCCCATTCGGCCGCAACCTCAGGCTGTTGGCGAATGACCGGCATGCACGCGTAAGTCATCGTGACCGGGCAGGCCGAGCCGGCTTCGACCTGCGACAGGATATAGTGCCGGGCGGTACGGGCCACGTGGGCGCCCGGCCGACCGTCGTGCCACGGCAGGTTGTGCACGCGGTGCCGCAGATTCAATTGCATGATATCGTGCCAGGCCGGATGAAATTCCACCTCGTCAATGCGATGGCCGAAACGATCGTGGCTGCGCAATTCGGGCGGGTACCTATTGGCCAGCTCGCCAGCTTTTACCATCTCGGCACTGCCCATGACCCGCGCGTACTCCCGCACTCCACGCTCATCCCAGCCTCCGCCTTCACGACGCAGGCCATCCTTCAACGCGACATCGCTATCGTACAGGTCCAGTTCCAGGAGAAGAGGCGGTTGGTTCACCACCTCCCACGGGTCCACCTGCCCGGGAGTTCCAGCTACAGCCACTTCAGCCCCGGGCCAGCAATTTCCAGCCGCTTTATACGCACAGCTCCACTACCATCCATTAATCTTCACCGGTCTCGACCAGGGCGACCGCCATGGCCTCGACGGCTTCGCCACGACCCGTGGCACCGAGTCCATCACCGGATTTGGCTTTGACCGACACGCGGGAGTGATCGCAACCAAGGTGACCGGCCAGTGCTTCGCCCATGGCAGACAGGTGACCACCCAGGCGCGGCTCGGCCAGGACGACGGTTACGTCGACGTTGAGCAACCTCGCTCCACGCTCGGCGACCAGCTTCTTAATCTCGATCAGGAACAAGGACGACGGGGCGTCTTTCCAGCGTTCGTCACTGGACGGAAACCAGATGCCCATGTCGCCGAGGGCCAGGGCACCGAGTATGGCGTCGCACACCGCATGGGCCACCGGGTCACCGTCTGAGTGGCCCTCGCAGCCCCGGTCTGCCTGGAGCCGCAGGGTGCCCAGCACCAGCGGCCTGCCGTCGGCGAGGCGATGTATGTCGTATCCCTGCCCTACCCTCACTGGTCTGCCATCCGGCTACATGGTAGCATCCGACGGTTGGCCGGGTCGACCCCCCTCTTTTTCGTGTCCGGCAGGAATCTCCAATTGCCCCGACAAAGAGCACAGCCCAGCCAGGGAACTCGCTCCCCCTACGACAACCCCACTCTCGTGGCGCTGCCCTATGCCGTGATCGTTTTTGACGAAAAGCTCTGCTGTTGCTGGGCAAACCCAGCCGCGGAGACGCTGCTCGGGTCTTCACTTGCCAGGCTGACGGGGCGCGGCTGCGCCGAGGTATTCGGCGACAGGCACTGGATCGGGACCCTGGTGGAACGCTGCAACCTGGCCACTGGACAGTCCAGCGCGAAGGGAACCGGTTTGCTGGACGGCCACCCGAAAACCGACCCGGCAGCTAAATCCGTCAATGCCTCGGTAGCGTCTCTGCCCGAACCCGACGAAGCTACCGTGCTGGTTCTCCACGAGACCGCCGCCAGCGCGGCGCTTGAGAGTACCACCCATGAAAAAAGCAGGATGGCCGAAATGGACCGCCTCGTGGCCTCCATCGGACACGAACTTAACAACCCGCTCTCGGGCATACGCGGCGCCGCGCAGTTGGTAAAAGACCAGGCGGCGGGTGATGAGCGCGTTGCTGGATACTGCGACATCATACTCCGGCAGGTCGACCGCATGGGTGAACTCTCGAAGATCCTGATGGAGCTCGAAGCCCCGGTGCCCGAGCCACGGGCTACCAACATCCACCGGGTGCTGAACCAGGTCATCGAACTGCAGGAAGTGGCGCTTTCCGGACGACAGCTGACCATCGAACGCCTTTTCGACCCCAGCCTCCCCGACGTTCTTGGAGATGCCGAGTATCTACAGGTATTGTTTCTCAACCTGGTTTCAAACGCGGTCTCTGCCTGTCAGCCCGAAGCCGGACACGTAACCGTGAAGACGGCCATCGACAACAGCTTCTACGTAGCCAACGACAGCGGAAAGATGCGCTACGTAAAGGTAGACGTAATTGACAACGGCTGTGGACTGGACGAGCACACCCAGCAGAACATGTTCAACCCGTTTTACAGCGGACGAAAGGACGGCCACGGCCTCGGCTTGGCCATAACCCGCAACATCGTCGCTGCCCACGGCGGAACCATACGGGCTGACAACCGACAGGCCGGGGGCGCTTGCTTCACTGTTCACCTGCCCGTAGTGGGAAACTCGACCGATGAATAGCGCCGCGACTGCAAAACCCGGGCGAATTGCTGTCATAGATGACGAGCCCGATATACGGCTCGTCATCACCGACGCGCTGGCCGCTGATGGCCACGAAGTGCTGGCCTTCGATGACGGCGAAAGCGGCCTCGCCGCGATGCTCGAAACTTCGTTCGACATAGCCTTTGTTGACATAAACCTGCCCGGTATCGACGGCTTCGACGTGCTGGCAAAACTCGTCGAGAAAGAAACCGACCTGGCTGTTGTCATCATCACCGGGCGAGCGACGGTAGCCAACGCCATCGAGGCAACCCGCACCGGCGCCTACGAGTACGTGACCAAGCCCTTCGACCTTGACAAGATCCGCCTGCTCGCCCGCAACGTGATGCAACGACGGGCCCTGCAGTCCGAGCTCGACGGCCTGCGCGACCGCCAGCGCTCCCAGCACGAACCGGGTATCGAAATAGTGGGCCAGTCGCCGCCCATGCAGGAAGTCTACAAGACCGTCGGGAGGGTTGCCGACAGCAGCGCCGTGGTGCTCCTGCAAGGAGAGAGCGGAACCGGAAAGGAGCGTATAGCTCGGGCGATTCACGCCTGGTCCAACCGCTGGCCGGGGCCTTTTGTGGCGGTGAACTGCAGCGCCATTCCCGATGATCTGCTTGAAAGCGAGATGTTCGGCCACGAGAGAGGGGCCTTCACGGGAGCTTCCGAACTGCGCCGGGGTAAGTTCGAGCAGGCTCGTGGCGGCACGCTGTTGCTCGACGAAATCGGGGAGATGCCGCTCGCCCTCCAGGCCAAGCTGCTGCGCGTACTGCAGGAGAAAGAGTTCAGTCGCGTTGGTGGACACGAAACCATCGTCGCCGACTGTCGTATAGTGGCTGCTACCAACCAGGTTCTCGAAAAAATCGTAGGAGCGGGCCGATTTCGCGAGGACCTGTACTACCGGCTCAAGGTCGTTGTCATCGACATCCCCCCCCTGCGCGAGCGCAGCGAAGATATTCCCAGCCTGGTCGATCACTTCCTGGACAAGATCAACCGAGAACATGGCTTCGCGATCCGCGGCTTGTCTCCCGACGCACTCTCAAGATTGCGCACCCACGATTGGCCTGGAAACGTGCGCGAACTCGAGAACGTGCTCGTGCGCGCAGCTGCCATGGCTCCCTCACGGCTACTCACGACTGAAGACCTGCCTTTCAGCGGCCCCCGCGAGACCAACGACTACCCTTCGATGTCTCTCGAAGAAGTAATGGTCGCCAAGTTACGCGAATATCTCGATCGCCAGGGCGAATCGCCACCCGGTGACCTGCACCCACGGATCCTCGAGTTGGTGGAAAAACCCCTGATAGAGGTCGTCCTCGAACGAGTGGGCGGAAACCAACTGCACGCGGCCAGGGTGCTGGGTATAAACCGGAATACCCTGCGCAAGAAAATCACCGACCTCGGCATTGACCTGCGCGCTTTCGGCGACAGGAGCTGATACCCGTTGAAACTCGCCTGTCTCTACCCCGTCGTCAACCTGCTGGACGACGGCGACGGCGATAACGCACTGGAGCTGGCTGTCGCGCTGGCCGAAGCGGGGGTAACGCTGATGCAGTTGCGCTGTAAAACCACCGGCACGGGCGACTACTGCAACCTGGCCTCGCTCGTGGTGGACGCACTGCGACCATTGGGTTGCAACTTACTCATCAACGACCGTGTTGACGTCGCCCTGGCCTCGGGCGCGGCAGGTGTGCACCTGGGGCAGGATGACCTGCCGGTGGGGGAAGCCCGCGCCATCCTGGGCAACGAAGCCATCATAGGCCTTTCGAGCCACGAGCTCGCCGAGGCCGAACGCGGCTGGTCTGCAACTGCCGACGCGAGACCAGACTACCTCGCCTTTGGCCCGGTCTTCGAGAGCCCAACCAAGGCAGGCGTACGCAGTGCGAGGGGCATCGACGCACTGGCCCGGGTCTGCAAGCTGAGCCCACTGCCGGTCGTCGCGATCGGCGGCATCACCCTGGAACTCGCGCCCTCTATACGATCGGCTGGAGCCGCGGCGTCGGCGGTCATCAGCGAGCTCGAGAAAACCCGTGCTCCCGGCGAGCTCGCGCGGCGCTGGCTCGCCGAGCTTTCGTCCTGAGACGGTCGCCTCGAAGCGACTTACTGCTGCGGGTAGCCAGTGTCCTCGGTGTAGTAGCCACCCGGCGCGTCCCTGCGCGACAGGTTACTGAAGCGGGCGCACTCCTTCCTGAAAGCCACCCGTACCACCCCGGTGGGGCCGTTTCGTTGTTTACCGATTATCACTTCGGCGGTACCCACGTCCGGCGAATCGGGGTGGTACTGCTCGTCACGGTAGATAAACCCGATCACGTCGGCATCCTGCTCGATGGCTCCCGATTCCCTGAGGTCGGCCATCAGCGGGCGCTTATCCTGCCTGACCTCTACCTGCCGGTTGAGTTGTGAAAGCGCTATGACCGGCAAGGAGAGCTCCTTCGCGAGGCCCTTCAGTGCCCGAGATATCGCTGATATTTCCTGCTCCCTGCTGTCCTCCCCTCCTACCCCATGCATGAGCTGCAGGTAGTCAACAATGACGAGCCCGAGATTCAACTCGGGCGTCCGCGCCAGGCGCCGGGCCTTGGCGCGCAGCTCGGTAACCGTCATGCCCGCGGTATCGTCGATGTAAATAGGGGCAGTACCCAGGCGACCCGCCGCAAGGGCTACCTTCTTGAAGTCACTGTCCTTCAGCCGCCCGGTACGCGCGGCGCCGAGGTCAATCTCTGCCGCCGAGCACAACATGCGCATGGCGATCTGTTCCTTTGACATCTCCATGGAGAAGACAACCACGCCAGTCTGCCGCTCCAAGGCGGCGTACTCGGCAATGTTGAGACAGAACGCGGTCTTTCCCATGCTGGGGCGGCCGGCAATGATGACCAGGTCCGACGGCTGAAACCCGGCCGTCAAGCGATCGAGTTCGGTAAACCCGCTGGCAACACCGGTCACGTCGTCGTCGCGATTCTGCAACATGTCGACCCGCTCGACGGCGTCAGCCAGCAGCGTATCGATGCGTTCAGGAATAGATTTGAAACCGGCACTGGAGACTTCGAATATCGATTGCTCTGCCTGATCGAGAAAGCTGGCGGTGTCTCCGTGATCGGAGTAGCCGTCTTCGCCGATCTGGGCTGCGACCCGTATCAGCCTTCGGGTCGTATATTTCTCGGCCACGATCTTGCCGTAGTACTCGACGTTGGCGGCGCTGGGGACCCTCTCGGTGAGCTCAGCGAGGTAAGCCACGCCGCCCACCTTGATCAAGGCTCCGCGTTGCTTGAGCACGTCGGAGACCGTCACCATGTCCATGGGCCTGCCTTCGTGGCTGAGGTGAACCATTGCCGAATAGATCAGCGCGAGGCGCTCGACGTAAAAATCCTCGTGGGTAATGACGTCAGCAACGCGGTCAAAGGCCTCGTTGTCAATGAGGATACCGCCAACGACCGACTCCTCGGCCTCCAGGCTGTGAGGGGGAACCCTCAGAAATGGCTGTTCGTTTGGACTCATACTACCCTAGCTTTTCAACCCGCGGACGTCGCAAGCAATGGCCCTTGTGCGGTTTCTGTGCACATCCCGGTTGTCTCGAGCAGCTGGTCACTCACACGGCCCCCACCACCAGGCCAGCCAGCCGTTGCAGAGCGCCGGGCAGCCGGGGCCCGTACCACGACAGGTCCTTGCCGTCGATGACGACGATCGGCAGGTCCAGCCCCGCTCGGCGAAGTTCGTCGGCGTGGGCCGTGCTGAAAGCGTAGGGCTCGTCGGGCAACAGGACCAGGGCCGGCCGGCGCTCAACAACCTCCTCGAGGGTGACCTCGAACCAGTCGCTTTCTCCGTCGTCAAAAATATTCTCGCAGCCCACCGTCCTGAGCAGGTCAGCAACGTACACCGCCTTTCCAAAACTCATCCACGGGCGTCTCCAGACGGGACAGAAAGTCCTGACGCGACTTTGCTCCAGTCCGTCGCGGACCAGCGCCGCAGCCCTTCGGCTGCTCTCGGCGAGCTCCATGGCCGGCTCTTTCTGGTCAAGGCTCTCGCCCAGGCGCAGCATCGCAAGAGCAGCGTCTTCAACGCTCCGCGGATGGTAGTTCTCTATCCTGAGCCCCGCCGATGATAGCCGCTCGACGTCCTCGATACGGTTTTCTTCGGCGCTCACGAGCACCAGGTCCGGGCGCAGGGCCACGATGTCGTCTACGGCCGGGTCCTTGGTGCCACCGAGGGTGGGTACGTGGGCCAGGGCCCCGGCCGGCTCCACGCAGTAGCGGGTACGGCCGACCAGGCGTTGGCCAGCGCCCAGGAAGACGACCGATTCTGTCAGGCTGGGTACCAGGCTGACCACCCGGTTCGGCGTTTCGCGGGTCACTGGGTGGGCAGACCGCGGGTGCTGTCGTCGATGGCCTGCCAGCCCCGGCGGCGAGCTTCGACCCTGAGCCTGGGGTCGGGGTTAACGACGCAGGGATGCGCCACTTCACTCAACACCGGCAGGTCCCCGATCGAGTCGCCGTAGTAATAACAGTCGGCGAGGTTTACACCTTTTTCGTCGGCCCACTGCCGGGCGCGCGCCAGCTTGCCTTCACCGTAACAGAACGGGCGCTTCGCCCTGCCGGTAAACACACCGTCGCTTATCTCGAATTCGTTGGCTATGTAGTCGTCGGCACGGATATCGTCACTCACGAGATCGCACAGGTAGGTGCTCGCACCCGACAGCAACACCACCCTGTGGCCCCGTCCCTGGTGCCACTTGAGTCGACCCAACACCGCCTGGTTGTAATGCTGCCGAACATCGTCCTGGTACCAGGCCTGGCACCTCTTGATGATGTCGGCCTCTTCGAGACCGCGCAGCAGGTTGGAAGCAAAATCGGCGGCGAGGGCCAGGTTGAAGAAACCGAACCTGTAGGTCACATATCCCCAGCCCATGCGGGCGAGATCGGCAATACCGATCAGACCCTCCCGCCACAGGTAACGAATAAAAAGAGTCGCCGACTGGGACACCAGCAGTGTCCCGTCCACGTCAAAAAAAGCTACCGCCGTCGGGGGCGGGACTTGCTCTTTGTCAGGCCCGCTCAACAATCATGGCGATGCCCTGTCCACCGCCAATACACAACGAGGCCAGCCCGAGCGCGACATCCCTGTTCTTCATGGCGTGCAGCAGGGTCACCAGCACCCTCGCCCCGCTCGCCCCGATGGGATGTCCCAGCGCCACCGCTCCACCGTTGACGTTGACCAGCTCGGCGTCGATCTTGAGCTCGGCCAGAACACCCAACGACTGGGCCGCGAAAGCCTCGTTGAGCTCCCACAGGCCGATATCGCCAATGGCGAGGCCGGCTTTTTCGAGGGCCTTCTCACTGGCGGGCCAGGGCCCCATGCCCATGATGGCCGGGTCCACGCCCGCCGAGGCTGCTGAACGTATGACCGCCAGCGGCTCCAAGCCATCGGCCTTGGCGCGTTCTTCGGACATGACGACCAGGGCCGCCGCTCCGTCGTTGATACCCGACGCGTTACCCGCCGTCACCGTGCCCCCGTCGGGCTTGAAGGCCGCTCGCAGGCGACCCAGGGATTCAGCACTGGTCTCGGGCCGCGGGTGCTCATCCTTGTCGAAGACTATCGGCTCGCCTTTCTTCTGCACCAGCTCCACGCCGAATATCTCGCCGTCAAAAGCACCCGAGGACTGGGCCTTTCCTGCCTTATTCTGGCTGGCCGCGGCAAACTCGTCCTGGGCCTCGCGCGAAATGCCGTATTTCTCGGCGACGTTCTCGGCCGTGATCCCCATGTGGACGTTGGTTATCGGGCAGGTGAGCCCGTCTTTGATCATCGAATCCACGACCGCCCCGTTCTGCAGCCGATAGCCGAAACGTGCCTTGGGAAGCATGTAGGGAGTCATCGTCATGTTCTCCATGCCACCGGCTACAACCACCTCGGCATCACCACAGGCGATCGACTGCGCGGCCAGGTGCACGGCCTTGAGGCCCGAACCGCAAGCCTTGTTGACCCCGAAGCTGGGGACCTCCCGGGGAACGCCCGAGTTGAGCGCGGCGACCCTGGCAGGGTTTAGCCCCAGCCCGGCTGCGAGCACGTTGCCGAGTATTACCTCGTCAACGGCGCCGGGATCTACACCGGCCCTGTTCAGGGCCTCGGCGCAGGCAAGCCCGCCCAGGTCAGTGGCACTGGTATTAGCCAATGCTCCACCAAAAGTTCCTATCGCGGTACGCGCCGCGCTGACGATAACTGTTCTCGACACTTGGTCCTCCGTTCTGATTGAGGGGACGGTCCGCCTAAGCGGCGTCGGCCACGTTGGCCCGTACCCATTCGACTATGTTCTCCGTGCTCTCACCCGGTGTGAACACAGCCTTGACGCCCATTTTCTTCAATTCTTCGATGTCCGAATCAGGGACGATTCCCCCGCCAAACACTACGACTTCGCCCGCCCCGCGTTTTTCGAGCTCCTGGAGAAGCTGCGGAAACAAGGTCATGTGAGCACCCGACAGTATCGACAGGCCTATACCGTCCACGTCTTCCTGCACCGCGGTCTCAGCGATCATTTCGGGTGTCTGGTGCAAGCCCGTGTAAATGACTTCGAATCCCCCGTCGCGAAGGGCTCGTGCGATTATCTTTGCCCCGCGGTCGTGGCCGTCCAGGCCGGGCTTGGCTACAAGTATGCGATGACGTCGTTCTGCCAATGGCGTTCCGTTCTCCTCAGGTCCAGGCGGGGTCGTTATAGACCCCGAACTCGCGACGGAAGATATCCGATATTTCCCCAATAGAACAACACGCGTCCACGGCCTCGACCATCGGGGGCATCATGTTACGGTCCGAACGCGCAGCCTGGCCCAGCTCGGCCAGGGCCGAAGCGGCCCTTGAAGCGTCTCGCGAGGCGCGCGTAGCGATCACCCGCTCTACCTGGCTTTTCTCCACTTCGCTGCCCAGGCTCAGGGTTTCTACGGGCGATCCGGCCGATTCGTCGGAGTACGCGTTGACCCCCACCGTGACGTACTCGCCCTGCTCCATGGCTTTCTGAAATTTCCAGGCCGATTCGGCAATTTCCTGTTGCGGATAGCCGGCCTCGACCGCGGCCAGTATTCCGCCGGCCTGGTCGATGCGCTCAATTATCGCGTTGGCCTCGCTCTCCATCGCGTCGGTCATGGCTTCCATCGCGTAGCTGCCGCCAAAAGGGTCTACCGTTGCTGCCACCCCGGTTTCCTCGGCTATGATCTGCTGGGTACGCAGTGCCACGGTGGCGGCTTCCTCGCTGGGCAGGGCCAGGGTTTCGTCTAACGAGTTGGTGTGCAGCGACTGCACACCGGCCAGTACCGCTGCCATTGCCTGCAAGGCCACGCGCGCGACGTTGTTCAGTGGTTGCTGGGCGGTGAGCGATACTCCCGAAGTCTGGGCGTGTGTGCGCATGAGGCAAGCACGGTCGCTGCTGGCGCCAAAGCGGTCACGCATGATCGAAGCCCACATGCGTCGCGCCGCGCGGATCTTGGCTATCTCCTGCAGGAAGTCATTGTGGACATTGAAAAAGAACGACAAGCGCGGGCCGAAAACCTCGGGGTCCAATCCCCTGTCAACGGCCGCCTGCACGTAACCGATTCCATCGGCGAGGGTAAATGCCAGCTCCTGCACGGCCGTCGCCCCCGCCTCCCTGATGTGGTAGCCCGATATCGACACCGGGTTCCAGCGGGGGAGTTCGTTCGAGCAGAACTCGATCACGTCGGTTACCAGTCGCATGGAAGGCGCCGGCGGCGAGATCCACTCCTTCTGGGCAATGAATTCCTTGAGCATGTCGTTCTGCAGGGTGCCACCGAGTCGGGCCCTCGGTGTGCCACGCCTGTCGGCCAGGGCAACATACATCGCCAGCAGTATAGGAGCCGTACAGTTTACCGTCATCGAGGTGGAGACAGCGCCGAGGTCGATGCCCTCGAACAGTAGCTCCAGGTCGTCGATCGTAGCCACGGAAACGCCCTCGCGACCTACCTCGCCCAGCGAGCGCGGAGAATCGGGGTCATAGCCCATCAAGGTGGGCATATCGAAAGCGGTAGAAAGCCCCTGCTGTCCCTGTGCCAACAGGTAATGAAAACGTCGGTTGGTATCGCGGGCTGAACCGAACCCGGCAAACTGGCGCATGGTCCAGGTGCGTCCACGGTACATGTCGCGGTGTATGCCGCGCGTAAACGGATATTCGCCCGGACCTTCGCCCGACGCATCAGTGTCGGCAGCGCTGTACTCGGCGTTTACCCCTATACCCGAGAGCAGGCTCGCGCCTGCTTCGCCGCAAGACGGACTCGTTAACTCGCTGTCGTCTTTATTTCCCACCGCTGAAACAGCGCGCACTATAGCCACGAACCGCTCGTGTGACCAGCGAGAAAAGGCCCTCGCCCAGGCGCCGGGGCCGGGGCCGTGGCCGTGGCCGGTGGAGTCTAGTAGTCGGGACGGTAATCAAAACGGTGGCTGGTCTGCAACTGCCGTATGGTGCTGCTCTCGCTTCTCATGACCACCGAATGGCTGATCGCCCCACCCTTGTGAAACTGGACGCCCTTGAGGTATTCACCGTCGGTCACGCCGCTGGCAGCAAACATGACGGTTCCCCCCGCCATGTCTTCAAGGTCGAGCAGGCGGCCGGGATCCTTGACCCCGGCCTGTCTCAATTGCTCGGCTTCACCCGGTCCACGCACACGAAAGCGGCACTGCATCACGCCGCCCATGCAGCGAATCGCAGCAGCCGAGAGAACTCCCTGAGCCGCGCCGCCCTCTCCCATGAGAATGTCGACTCCCGATTCGCCAAGCGGTCCCGCCGCAGCCATGGCGGCTGCCACGTCGCCGTGTGGTATGAGCTTGACCCTCGCCCCGGCCGCTCTCACTTCCTCGATAAGGTCGTCGTGACGTGGTCTATCTAGAATTACGACCGTGAGGTCTTCTACGTACACCCCCCTGCGCTCGGCAAGACGACCCAGGTTAACAGCGGGCGCCTGTTCCAGGCTGACGACGCCGGCACCGTCGGCAGAGGTGGCTATCTTTTCCATGTAGCTGTTAGGCGGTGTCCGTAGAAAGCCCCCGCGGCTGGCTATCGCGACAACCGACATTGCGTTCGGTCCACCCAGCGCGCAGCTGATTCCGCCCTCGAGAGGGTTGACGGCAACGTCTACTTCTTCGCCCTCATCACCGAGGGTAGAACCCGTGGCCAACACCCCCCCATGGCTGCTGCCCACGACGATTTCGCCTTTCACTCCCAGCGCCGAAAAATTGGTCTCGATGGCCGTGGCCGCGAGACGTTCGGGCGCCATCTCGTCGCCACGTCCGTTTTCGCGCGCAGCCGCCAGAGCAGCGGCTTCCGTCAAGCGGACGAGTTCAAGTGCAAGATTACGTTCCATGTGTTCCCCGGAATTATGACTACTGTTATTATAGCCGCCCGACCTCCGTGCCTGAAGAGCCGGGGGCTGGACTACAGGCCCATCGCCGCCAAGGCCTTGTCGACGTCTGCCGAAACCCGCAGGGGAGCCGGACAGACAGCTATAGCGTTATCGGGATCCTTCAGGCCGTGCCCCGTAAGTGTGCAGACTACAGTAGCCTTTTCGTTAATTCGTTCTTCCTGGGCGAGCTTGCGAAGACCCGCCACCGAAGCCGCCGAAGCCGGCTCCGCGAACAGCCCTTCGCTTGAAGCCAGCAGGCTGTAAGCTTCGAGAATCTCGTCGTCGCTGACTGCTTCTATAACGCCGCCCGATTCATCGCGCGCCGCCTCGGCTTTTTTCCAACTAACCGGGTTGCCGATGCGTATGGCCGAAGCCAGCGTGCTGGGATCTGCCACCGGGTGCCCTTCAACTATCGGTGCAGCACCAGCAGCCTGGAAGCCCATCATGCGCGGCAGGCCAGCAGAAAAACCGGCCTCGTTGTACTCGCGGTAGCCCATCCAGTAAGCGCTGATGTTACCGGCGTTGCCCACTGGCAGAAAGTGATAGTCGGGCGCAGCGTCGAGCACCTCGCATATTTCGAAAGCCGCCGTCTTCTGCCCCTGCAGCCTGTCGGGGTTGATGGAATTCACCACGGTTACATCGCGAAGCTCGGCGACGCCGGAAACGACCCTGTAGGCATCGTCAAAGTTGCCGTCGACGGCGAGCACGGTGGCTCCATGGATAACGGCCTGGCTGAGCTTACCAAGAGCAATGTTGCCCTCGGGAACGATGACAAAAGCCCGCAATCCCGCGCGTGCTGCGTAGGCAGCGGCCGATGCCGAGGTGTTGCCCGTGGACGCGCAGATGACGGCGGTGGCCCCCCGGGCAACGGCCACGGTCATGGCCACGCTCATGCCGCGATCCTTGAACGAGCCGGTGGGGTTGAGCCCCTCGTACTTGAGCAGCACCCTGGCATCGAGCCCGTCCTCGCCCAGGCCGAGAGCCGCGGCGAGCCGCGGAGCCTCGATCAAGGGAGTGTTCCCCTCGAGCAGGGTTACCGCGGGTGCATCCCCGACAGGCAACCTGTCGCGATAACGATCAACCAATCCGTTCCAAGCCATTTTTATTCGCGGCCGCCCAGGCCCTCTTCAACTCTCAGCAGTACCGGCTTCGCGCGGTTATCGCGCAGGCGCCCAACCCTGGCCAAGGCCCGCTTCATCGCGGACTCGGCAGAACGGTAGGTCCTCAGTACGACCGGCACCGCGCCCCTGGTCTCGATTTCGTGCTGGGACAAGGTGGCAATACCGATACCCTCGTCTGCCAGTATACTGGATATACGGGCCAGGGCGCCGGGTTTATCTACCACCGTCAAGCGCAGGTAGTGTTCGTGGGCGGTATCCCCCATGGGTATAACCCGCGCCGACGACAGTCGGGCCAGTGGCTGTCCCCAGGGCTCACTCGAAGGCGGCCTTTCATCGCGCAGCGAACGCGCGGCCTCGAGAATATCGCCGAGCACCGCGGTGGCGGTCGGCATCATGCCTGCTCCCTGCCCGTAGTAAACCGAGTTGCCCAGTGCGCGCCCCTTGATGCAAACCGCGTTGTAGGCTCCCGACACCTGTGCGAGCAGGTGGGATTCGGGCACCATCGACGGATGAACCCTGGCCTCCACTCCAGCCGGTGTGTCGCGCGCGACCGCCAGCAGTTTTACGCGGTAGCCGAACTCTCGGGCGTAGGCGATCTCCTTGCTGCTCACGCTGCGGATTCCTTCGACATGAACCGAACGTGCCTTGATCTTTTTGCCGAAAGCCAGGCCAACGAGGATCACCAGCTTGTGCACCGAGTCTATACCGTCAACGTCGTAGCTCGGATCAGCCTCGGCAAGGCCCATTGCCTGGGCCCTGGCCAGCACCTCCTCGAACTCGCCTTCACCTTCGCTCATGGCACTGAGAATGTAGTTGGCAGTGCCGTTGAGAATGCCGTAGACCTCCTCGTTGGTATCGCCCGCTAGTGACTCCTTGATAGTCCTGACGATCGGAATACCACCGCCCACACTGGCTTCGAAGCCAAGAAGCAGGCCGCGTTTCTCGGCTTCCCTGGACAGTGCGACCCCGTGCTCCGAAAGCAGGGCCTTGTTGGCGGTGACCACGTGCTTGCCGGCGCGCAGGGCCTCGAGGATAAAAGTGCGCGCTGGCTCCACGCCGCCCACGAGTTCAACGACGACGTTCACCGAGGGATCGTCGATGAGAGCCCTCGCGTCGTCTATGAGCACTCCCGTGGGCAGCTTGATTCCGCGGTCGCTGCTGGTGTCGAGGTCGGCGACGCGGGCCAGTCGAACGGGAAACCCCAGCCTGTCCCCATGGGCCTTCACTCGCTGCCGCAGCAGCCTCACGACACCGGCACCTATGGTGCCGTAACCGATAACGCCCACGCCGACTCCTCGTTTCATGACCCCCTCCCTACCTTGTCGGGCCCCTGGTCGAGCGCCTTCTTGATTCCCCGCATGGCTTGGCGTGTACGTTGCTCGTTTTCGATCAGGGCAAAGCGCACGTACTCGTCCCCGTAGGGGCCAAAGCCTATGCCCGGCGACACCGCCACCTTGCCCTCCGCCAGGAGGTACTTTGAAAACTCCATCGAGCCCAGGTGCCTGAACTCCTCGGGGATGTGCGCCCACACGAACATGGTCGCCCGGGGCGGCGACACCTCCCAGCCGATGCGCGAAAGCCCACGGCAAAGCGAGTCTCTCCGTTGCTTGTAAAGCTGGCAGATGTCTTCCACGCAGTCCTGTGGCCCGTTGAGTGCTTGTATCGCCGCTACCTGGATGGGAGCAAACATCCCGTAGTCGTAGTATGACTTGAGCCTGGTCAGGGCTGCCACCATCTGCTTGTTGCCGGCCACGAAACCAACGCGCCATCCCGGCATGTTGTAAGTCTTCGACAACGTGTAGCACTCCACCCCCACTTCGCGGGCACCCGGTACCTGCAGAAAGCTGGGGGCCTCGTAGCCGTCGAAGGTGAGTTCGGCATAAGCGTTGTCGTGGATGACCAGGAAGTTGTACTCCCGGGCCAGCTCGACGAGCTTTTCAAAGAAATCCAGCTCGACCACCTCGGTGGTAGGATTGGACGGAAAACTGACAATCAATGCCTTGGGCCGTGGCCAGGTATCCCTGATGGCCTCCGTCAGTGCCTCGAAGAAATCCTGCCCCGGAATAAGCGGTACGTGCCTGAGATCGGCACCTGCAATGATCACCGAGTACTGGTGTATGGGATAAGTGGGTGACGGGCACAGCACCACGTCCCCCGGGCCGGCAATGCTCAAGACCAGGTGGCCCAGGCCCTCCTTGGCCCCCATGGTACATATCATCTCGCTGTCAGCATCCAGCTCAACGTCCCACTTGCGCTTGTACCAGGCGCAGGCGGCGAGGCGCAGCTTGTACAGCCCCCTGGAAACCGAGTAGCGGTGATTGGCCGGTTTAGTGATGGCTTCTATGGCCTTCTCGACGATATGCGCTGGTGTGCCCTGGTCGGGGTTGCCCATGCCGAAGTCGATGATGTCCTCGCCGCGGCTGCGGGCCTGGGCCTTGAGCTCACCCACCGCGTTAAAAACGTAAGGCGGGAGCCGCTCTATTCTCTTGAAATCGTAGTTCACCGTAAATGCCCGTCCCCGCCGCAGCACCGCTCGCCCGTCTCCCCGCCTCGTTAAACAGACGCAGAAAGGATTTTATAGTTCAAAAGGGGGTGGGTTCAACCGACCTCGGCCAGTGCGAGGCTGTCTCCCCAGCGGTTGGCCAGTGATTTCCGTAGTTCAGACGAGCGCGGATCGCTGAGCCCCGGATCCTGTTCGAGCCACTGCCGGGCCTTATCGCGCGCCAACAGCAGCAGTTCCTCGTCCCTGGCCAGGTTGGCTGCCCTGAAAGCAGGGACCCCGGCCTGCCTGGTGCCAAGGTACTCGCCGGGGCCCCTTATGCGAAGATCAGCCTCGGCTATCTCGAAACCGTCGCTGCTGTTTTCCATAACCTTGAGCCGCTCCCAGGCATCCCGGCCAAGCCGCTCGTCGGAAACCAGGCAACAGTAAGCCTGGACATTGTCCCTCCCCACCCGCCCGCGGAGCTGGTGCAGCTG
>JACNKC010000037.1 GCA_014382245.1 Pseudomonadota bacterium
TCGCAGGCCTCGCCGGGGTCAAGCAGGCCGTCGCCGCAGCTGGGCAGCGAGCAGTCGTTGCGGCAGGCGTCGCTGCCGTCCAGGTTGCCGTCGTCGCAGGCCTCGCCGCTGTCGGTCACGCCGTCGCCGCAGGAAGGCAGTGTGCAATCTGTACGGCAGGCGTCGGGCTGGCTGTCGCTGTTGGCGAAAAAGCCATTGTCGCAGAACTCGCCCACATCGACGATTCCATCCCCGCACTCATGACAGAAAGGGATCTCAACTCCAGAACATATACCCAGGCTGCATGAGTCGTCCGAAGTACATTCATCTGCATCGTCGCAGGGCAGTGTGTTGGCAAGATAAGTACAATCCAACACCGGGGAACAAGTATCGTCACTACAGGGGTTCCCGTCGTCGCAAGCCTGGTCCGAAACCGTATTCTCACAGGCCGCAACAACGCAGGAATCAACCGTGCAGCCGATTCCATCGTCACAAGGATCGACGTGATCGCAGGCGTGCAGCAGGGGATCACAACTATCCGCGGTGCAGGGGTTCCCGTCATCGCAGAGGGCAGCCGCTGGATAACCTGGCGTCTGAGCCGTGCAACCCTCGTCCTGGCAGGCGGAATCGCAACCGTCACCGGCTATGAGGTTACCGTCATCGCAGCTTTCCCCGGGGCCCGGGAACCCATCCGAACAGGTGTCACAGACACCAAGCGGAATTACGGCCACCGGCAAAGCGGCAGGCAGAACCACCCCTTCCAGGACAGGGGCCGCGCCAGAGTAGTTGAGACTGTTGTCGCCTCCGGAAAACACGCTTGCGCCGGTATCCACGAACATTGACTCGTAACCCGTCAAGCTGTTGAGCGAGCCAGCCCCCGGATTGTCAATGACCGCCCCCGATTGAAGCCTCAGTGAACAAGCAGCCAGGCTGATCGAGGCTGGCATTGATCCGACACCTCCAGTCGATACAAGGGATCCAGTTAAAACGATCGTACGAAGCGCCGTGACGTCAGCAATACCTCCACCAGAACTGGAACTTATATCGATTGCCCCGGCCAACCGGACATCCCTTTCAGCTCTCACCAGCGAGTCACCGCCGCCACCGTTTCCGCCCACGTCTATCCGGGATGTCGAGCCCAGCACGAGATCATCACCCGCCAGGAGCTCAACAATGCCACCTCCACCCTGGCTCCCCCGCCCCCGGGCTACGAGATCGCCATCAACGACCAGGGATCCAAGAGCCTCGAGCGTTATAAAGTCGCCGAAGCCGTCAGGAGAAGCACCGCTCGCGGTCAGTTTTACAAAAGGTCCAATGTAGATATTTCCCCCAGCGCTTAGGTCCTGGCTGCCCCCGTCTCCACCAATCGCGACGCTCCCGTGACCATCGGTATCAAGTACGATCGCTGAGACGGCGCTGCCGCCGGCGGCTGATATATCACCACTGGCACTCAGTATTATGCCCCCGCCGAAACCCTCGCGAGCCGACGAGGAAGCCAGGAGACTTGCTGTTACGTTTATGTCGCCCCCTGAATTGACGTCGATAAAACCACCGTCAAAATCTCCGCCCTTCACATCGACCAAGGCCAGGAGACTAACGTTACCGCCGGCATCGATCACCAGTTCACCACCACTGCCATCGGCACCCGAACTGGCCTGTATCCGGGCGAGCACGTCCACCTTTCCAGCGGCCATGATGCTCAAGGCCCCCCCGTCCGAAGCCGTGATGCTTCCGTTGAGGTTTACCTGCTCGCTTATCGTTACATCGCCGGCTGCCGCGAGGCCGAGAGCTGCGGGCGTGGTTGAGTTTCCGGACACTCGGCCACCGATGACGATATTACCGCTACCCAGGGTGCAAGCGCCCGCGCCCTGCGATTGGCACTCGCTGTCAACGAGGCACGACAACGCGCTGGCCAGCGAACAGCTGCGCCTGGCGCTGATGGTCACCTGTCCACCAAAACCGCTGTCACCGCGAGCCTTGAGCGCAACCGCCCCAGGGGTGTCGAGGCGAAATTCGCCACAAGCAACGCTAGCGATACCAGCAGAAAACTGCAGGGATCCCCCCGGGGAGACCAGTAGCGTCCGCTTACCAAGGTCCAGCACCGCGCCTGCAGCGACGACAACGCTGGTGTTGATGACACAAGGATCGGCCGTTGGCGCACAGAGTTCGGCAGCACTTGATACGGGAAGCTGCGCTTCCGCCTGTCGGGCGAACAAGCACAGCAGTACGGCCCCCAGAATAAACTGGTATCTATAGGTCATTACCCGCGGGTTCCCTGAACTCCAGTTACGCAAATTTCAGCCCAGCGGGTAAGGACTTGGCGCGCTAAAAAAGGAAGTTCCCCCCGTTTCGGGGGGGTAACAGCGGAGTATTACTTAAATATTTTGATGCAAGGCGGTGGCGTTCTCCCCCCCCTGGCGGGGGACAAAACGCCCGCAAGCAGTCGCTACTCCGTGCGCAAGTCGGTATCGAGAACGATCTCGTGGATTTCGAGAACATTGGGGGCCGCGAACATCTCTTTCGGTGGTCGATTAGAGTGCGCTTCCCGAAAGGACGCGCTCCTCGTCCAGTTCCAGAAATCCTCTTCACTGCGCCAGGTGGTCTGCACCAGGTAGTACTGTTGCTCGCTGGTCTCGGTCCACCCACCGCTGGAGTGATCAAAGCGTTTGAGCACCGGCCGCTCAACCCGGTTGTTAATAAAACCGGGTTCGCTGTCGATAAGACCCGCCCGTTTGCGAAAGCGGTCCTCGAACTCTTCTTCGTAGCCACTGGCAACAGCAATTCGATTGGTCACGACGATCATCTCTCTTCTCCTGTTTTCGTCTGCACGAGCGTCCCGTGCGACACCGGTTCATACCACACCGGCGAACTCCACGCCCGCTCCTGTATAAACCGGGGGTAGGAAGAGTCGCAGCAGCCGCTGTACGCCTCGCTGATCTCTCCCTCTGCATCGCAGTCGATGTCGGCCTGGTTGCACAACAAGGTGCTCCAACGACAAACCGGGTTTTCTATTACCCTGGCGTAGTAGAACGTGGGCACGGAAGGATCGAAGTCCGGGTCTCGCCAGACCGCGCAGAGACTACCCGACCCAGGGCCCGAAGCCTCGCAGCTTTCCGTGTCCACGCGAGCGCCGTTGTTCCGATCCCCGGCCACGTCGACTACCCGGCTGTGCGGCTTGCCATCCTTGCCCAGCCAGCCTTTTACCAGCTGCAGAACCTGCAGGCCGGTGCCCGGCCTGGCCGCCGTACCGGGATCAGCCATGGCCGAGACAGC
>JACNKC010000107.1 GCA_014382245.1 Pseudomonadota bacterium
CGGATACACGCTGGCAACATAGCAAGCACAGCCGTCCGCTTCGACAGGGGCTGCGGCGCTCTTTTATTCAGCTTGGGCCCGGGGGTAGCTTCGGGCATGACCAACGAAACCGCCTGGCGTATCTACGGTTCTGAACTTTCGCCCTACTCGCTCAAGGTCAGGGCATACTTTCGCTACAAGCAGATCCCCCACGAGTGGATCATCCGCAGCCAGGACCGCATGGAAGAATTCCAGCGCTACGCCAGGCTCCCGCTGGTTCCGCTGGTGGTATCGCCCGACGAGGAGGCCATGCAGGACTCCACTCCCATCATCGAAAAACTCGAACAGCGTTTTGTCAAACCGTCCCTGCGGCCGACCGACCCGGTGTCGGCCTTCGTATCGGTACTTCTCGAAGAGTACGGCGACGAGTGGGTCAACAAGCCCATGTTTCACTACCGCTGGTCGCGTGAAGCCGACCAGGATTCGGCTGCCGGTCGCCTGGCCCTCGACATGCTGACCTCGGATGCCGACGAAGAGGCACTCTCGGGCGTGACGGCGGTTATAAAAGAACGCATGGTGCCCAGGTTGTCGTTCGTGGGCAGCAACGAGGGCACCGCGCCCATAATAGAAGAGTCTTTTGCCACGCTCACTTCCCTGCTCGAAACCCACCTCGCCGAGCGGCCCTATCTTTTTGGTGGACGACCCTGCATGGCCGACTTCGGCATCGCACCACAGCTCTACCAATGCCTGACCGACCCGACTGCCGGTGGGCTGCTGCGCGACAACAGCCCGGCTGTTACTGCATGGTGCGAGCGCATGCTCACCCCGCTGGTGCAGGCCGGGTTCGAAACCTGGGATGCGTTGGCCCCCACGCTCGAGCCCCTGCTCGCAAAAGAACTGGCAGCCGTGTTCCTGCCCTGGTCAACGGCCAACGCCGTCGCCCTGGCCCGGGGTGACGAGAAGTTCGAAGTGGACCTCAACGGCCGACCCTTCGTGCAGCAGACACAGAAGTACCACGCGCGCTCGCTGGCCGCGCTCAAGCAGAAATACACCGATGCGACCGCGCAGGCCGACGACGAGTCCACGCTCACCCCCCTGCTCAAACGCAGCGGCTGCCTCGACTGGCTGGCCGACTGAGCGAATTTTTTCCTGACGCGGCGCGCCACGGCCCGCGTTATACCCACTGCCTGCTACTAGTTCGCGCGCGCATATCACGGGCGAAACAGTTTTTTCCCGCTTGTGTCGGATTCGCATTGACCCCAAGCGGTAAAACGTGTTGTTTTTGTTCGCGTTCTGAAATTCGCCTTTCTGACCTGCGGTTCCCCCGACGCCACCTCCAGCCGGCCGCCCGATAAACGAGGGGCAAGGGGGGACGATGAAAATACCGGCAGGGAATCTCAACTTCGCTTTGCTCGGACTCGTGGCGGCGCGGAGCTCCGGTGTACACGGCTACCAGCTCAAGACCGAGTTCGAGGCCCTCTGCGAAGATTTCTGGCAACTGAACTACGGCCGACTCTACCGCGCGCTCGACAACCTCGAGACCAGCGGTGAACTGGTCGGCGAACAGCAGGTGCAGATCGGCCGGCCCAACCGCAAGGTCTATCGCATCACGAGCAAGGGTGAGCAGAGTCTCGACGACTGGCTGCTGCAGCCACTCTCCGACGAACCCCGCCCTCTGCGCGACGAGTTGTCATTGCGCCTCTTGTTCCTGCGCCACCGCGACCCCTTGAAAGTACAGCGACTGGTCCGCGAGCAACGCGCCATCTACATGTCTCGGCTGGCCCGCGTCGCACGACGGCGCAGGAAGCTGGACGGCATAGATTTTGAGGCCACCGTTACCCGGCTGGTGATGGACGGACTTGAAATGAGGGTGAAGGCCGATCTGTCCTGGCTCGATCACGTGGAGCACACGCTGCTCGAAGAAATGGCCGCGGCCACTGCGACCACTGCGACCACCATCCGCGACCAATCAACGAGGAGAACTAACCAATGATTCGTTTTAAAAACGTCCACAAGACATTCGGCGCCGGCGATAACCAGGTCTGCGCGGCCCAGGGCATAGACCTCGAGATCCCGGTCGGCCAGCTCTGCGGCATCATGGGTCCGAGCGGATCGGGCAAGAGCACCTTGCTGCACATAGCCGCCGGCCTGGTCGATGCCGACCAGGGCTCGGTGAGCATAGGCGCGCGCGACGTCTCGCGCATGACCGCCGAGGAACTCACCCTCATGCGTAGGCGCGAGGTGGGCGTGGTCTTCCAGTTCTTCAACCTGCTGCCCTATCTCGACGCGCGTGAAAACGTGGAGCTGCCCCTGTTGCTAGACGCAATCAACACGGATGAGCGCAGGAATCGCGCCACTAAGGCGCTCGAAATGGTGGGCCTGCTCCACCGCGCTACGCATCGTCCACCGCAGATGTCAGGCGGCGAAATGCAGCGCGTGGCCATCGCCAGGGCTCTGGTGATCTCGCCCAGGCTGGTACTGGCCGATGAACCCACTGGCAACCTCGACTCGGCCGCCGGCCGCCAGATCATAAGCCTGCTGCGCGACATCAACGACAGCACGGGTGTCACCATGCTGGTGGTCACCCACGACCCGGTGTGGGCGGCCAACTGCGATCGCGTGGTACGGCTGGTGGACGGGTTGGTGAGCGAGGACACCTACCTGAAACCTCGGGACAGTGTCGACAGCGAAACTAACGGTCGGCCCGCGGTGGCAGAAACCGGTGGCAAAAACGGACGCAAGGCAGCCACGGCCCTGCAGTAAAAAACAGTGTTGCGTCTTTTCAGCCTGGTCTCTCTTCGCGAGCTTCGGCTTAAACCCGGTCGCACGGCGCTCATGCTCGGCGGCATAGTGGTGGGAGTGTCGATGGTGTCGGCCATCGAGCTACTCAACCGCGAGGTGGTCGAGCAGTTCCGCGACTCGATGGAAAACGCCTCGGGCCGCGCCGAGCTACAGCTGGTTGCGCCAGGCACCGACTCGCGCCTGCCCGACGAGCTGGCCTACGACCTGGCCAACGTCTCCGGAGTCAAGACCGCGCTACCGGTCATAGACGCCTCGGTGCCCATGGCCGACAGCGCGAGCCGCCTGCGACTGTTCGCAACCGACTTCACCAACCCCCGCGCCGAAGAAACCTACGGGGTCACGATCGTGGGCGGCGGCGACCCACTCGAAATACTCGCCGACCCTGGCGCAGCCCTGCTACCGGAACAGACCGCCCGGCGCCTGTCGCTGGCCGTGGGCGACACGGTCACGGTATCCGGCGCCATCGGTCGGCAGCAGTTCCGGGTGGCCGCCCTGCTCGCTGGCGACGGGCTGCTCGCCGCCACGGGCGAAGATTTCCTCGTCATGGACATCATGGCCGCGCAGAGACTGCTCGCGCTCGACAGGTTGGTGGACAGGGTAGACATAGTGCCCTTCGAGGACGCCAGTGTGGCCGACATCAAGGCCCTGCTCGGCGAGGCCGTTGGCCACAAGGCCCAGGTGGTGACTCCCTACGGACGCGGAAACTATTTTGCCAACGCGGTGTCAAGTTTCCAGGTCATGGTTTTCTCGCTCAGCCTGCTTGCCCTGCTCACCGGCATGTTCATCGTCTACAGCGCGGTGTCGGCCTCGGTCGTCTCGCGGCAACGCGCTATTGGCACGCTGCGCGCGGTGGGCGTACTCAGGCGCGAGATCATGTTGATGTTCGCCGCCGAGTCCGTTGCCTGCGGTGTGGTAGCCTCGACTATCGGCTGCCTGGTGGGCGCACTGTTGGCACGCCTGCTGTCGAGCCAGTTGTCGGGAGCCATGGGAGTGATCTTCCAGGTGCGCGCCGAGATCACGGCCAGTGGACTCGACGCCGGTGTCGCGCTCAAGGCCATAGGCCTGGGCACACTTTGCTCGCTGGTGGCGGCACTGCTGCCAGCGTGGAAAGCCGCCTCGCTGCACCCGCTCGAAGCCCTCGACGACCGCCCCAGTGGACGCGAAGCCCTCGAGGGCAGCCAGTCACGTTACTTCAGCCTCGCCGCCGCTGTACTGGTGGCGCTGGTAGTCGCCTGCATCATCGCGGAGGTTAAATTTCGCTCCATCATGTTAGGCAACATCGCCTCGACCGCTTGGTTCCTGGCCTTCATACTCGCCAGCGTGCCGGCCGTGTCCTGGCTCGCGCTTCGCCTGCGCCCCGCCCTTGTGCACACCTTCGGACTGGCTGGCCGCATGGCATCGGAGAGCCTGGCGCGCAGCTCGCGCAGATCGGCAGTCGCCGTGGCGGCGCTCGCCCTGAGCCTGGCCACCACCATTACCTTTGCCGGCCTGTTCCTGAGCTTTGAGCGTTCGATCGTCGGCTACGTGGGCACCTTCATGGACGGCGACTTCTCGGTCTCGTCGAGGCACACCCGTGGTGGATGGCTCGAAGAGCCCATCGACTCGGCCATCCTGCCCAGGGTGGAGACCGTGCCCGGCGTCGACCGGGTAGAAACACTGCGCCTGGTTTCGGGCTACCAATACGGGGCGGCACGGGTAGGACTGCTGGCCCTGTCCGACGGTTTTTTTACGGTGGATCACTACGGGCCGTGGTTCGTAGAGGGTACGGCCAGCGATGCGCTTCCGGCCGTGAGGAAGGGAGCTGCGGTGCTGGTGTCCGAAAACTTCTCTCGCCTGCACGGGGTTGAGTTAGGACAACAGCTCTTGATGAACACGGCCGAGGGCGAACTCGATCTACCGGTGGTGGGCATAGTGGTGGATTACACCTCGGACCAGGGAGCCATAGTACTGGCCTCGCGACTCTACGCCGCGCAGTGGCGTGACCCCACGGTGAACCGCCTGCACGTGTACACCTCGTCGTCGCGCGAGCCGGCGGCCATGCGCGCTGCGCTGGTGCACGCGGTAAGCGACCGCGAAGACCTCAAGGTGCTGTCGTTGTCGTCGCTGCTCGAGTACCACTCGAGCCACGTTCGCCGCGCCTTCGCGCTGGCGGGATCGCTCGAGCTGCTGATGCTCATCGTCACCTTCGCCGGCATCGTCGACGTGCTGGCCTCAAGCGTAAACGACCGCCGGCGCGAATTCGCATTGCTGTCGGTGGTGGGCGCCGATTCCCGGCTGCTCACGCGCTCGGTGATGGCCGAGTCGGCGGTACTCATCAGCGCGGGCATCTGCCTGGGTATCTTCGGGGGCGCGGTGTCGGCCTGGATGTGGGTGGAGTTTCACTGGACCTGGTTGCTCGGCTGGATACTCGAATTGCACTTTCCCTGGCAAGCAACGGCGCGGGCAGCCCTGCTGGCGGCCGTTGTAGCCACGCTGGCAACCTGGGGCCCGGCGCGGACGGCCACCCGGGTAGACACGATGGAGGCTCTGCGCAGTGATTGAACAACGCTTGGACAGGTCAAAAAACATGGAAGCCGGGGCTGCGGTTTCGAAGGTAACGGCTCCCGCTGCTGTCTCGTCGCGGCGCTGTCCCTCGTCGCGCATAGCCGCGGTGGGCAGCTACCTGCCGCCACGCGAATTGTTGTCGGTGGACATAGAGCGCCGCCTGCGCGTGGAAGCTCCACCCGGCTGGATAGAAGAGATCACCGGCGTGCGAGCACGCAGGGTGGCGGAGCCCGGCACACCGGGATCGGAACTCGCCGCGCTGGCTGTGCTCGACATGTTGGAGGGCAGCCGCTGGTCTCTCGACGACATAGACTGCATCATCGTGGGATCGGCCACCGCCGACTGCATAGAACCCTGCACGGCCAACATGGTGCAGTCACGCCTGGGAGCACGCGGCGCCGCCTTTGACGTAGGCAATGCCTGCAACGGGTTCCTCAGCGCACTGCAGGTGGCCGACGCGCTGGTCACCACCGGTCAGTTCGGCTGCGTGGCCGTGGCTTGTGGCGAATCGCTTGCGCCCTTCGTACCCTGGCACCTGGCCGAGGCCTCCGCCGATCCGCTGGAATACATCGGCGCCATAACCCTGGGCGACGGCGGCGGCGCTGTCCTCGTAGTACCGTCGGCGGGCGACGGCCGCGGCCTGCTGGCCAGTTCCTTCGTAACAGAAGGTGACATGTGGGAGGCCGCGGTCATACGCTCTGGAGGGTCACGCTATCCCGGCGCCAGCGACGGCAACTGGTTCACCTGCCAGGCCCGCCCGCTCTACGATGCGGCCTACCGCGTGCTGCCTGACATGATAGAGGACGTGCTCGGTCGCGCCGGCTGGCAAGCCGACGACGTGGACCTCATCGTTCCCCACCAGGTGAGCATTTCGGCGGTCGCCAACGTCGGCTGCCGTTTTGGATGGACGGTGGACGACGCCGTGTTTACGCTCACCGACTGCGGAAACACCGCCGCCGCGAGCATGCCTATGGCGCTCTCAAGAGCAGCCGAGCAGGAACGCCTCGACACCGGTAGCCGCGTGCTGATGGTGGGTGCCGCAGCCGGTTTTTCGGCCGGCGTAACCGCCCTGCGCTGGTAAGATCGCGGCCGGCGGCCGATCACCGTCGCTCAGCCGCGACGCAGCTCGAAGCCATCCATCACCGGGGCAGGCTCGGGAGCTTCGCGCAGGTAGGGCAGCAAACCGCGCGCGCGCAGCAATTGGTCGGCGCGCGTGCGATCATCATCGGCCAGGTGCTTGTAGCGTTCGGCGGTACGCGCGTGTCGCCAGGCGGAGTAGCTGTTAAGCCAGCGTTGCTCGCTCACGCCCAGTACCGGTTGCTCGGCCATGCCAAGCACCCGCGGTACGGGCTCGCCCGGGGCGAGGTGGGCGATCTCGGCCGCAGCGGCACCGCTCGCCACCAGCTGCATGGGCACGAACACCCGGCCTATCTCCGACAGCAAGGGGCCGAGACTGTTCCTGAACTCAAAGTCGTTGGCCCAGGGGGCGGGCGGGGCGGCCTCGTTGACCTCGGCCAGCCAGGCCATAACCAGCGGAGCGTGCGCGCGCATGCGCCGGGCAGGCACCGGGTCGCGGCCCAGGTGAGCGTGCATGGGGCCGGCCATGGCAATATCGGCGAGCGACACGCGGTCGCCGAGGAGAAACCGGCTGCCGTCGAGGTGAAAGTCGAGTACTTCGAGCAAGCGGTTGAACCACTCGTCTATCAAGGGGCGCGTACGATCGCTTATGCCCAGCGGTGGCAGCGATGACGACATGCGCTCGGCCATGCGCGCCGACTCGGGGCCGGTGCGCACGCTCCAATCGTGCTCGATCCACGCGCGCTGCTCGGGAAAGCTCCAGCGAAAATGCATGGCCGGAAGTATCATCGCCTCGTCGGCAAAATCCTGGATGACCTCGGCCACCAATCGCAGCACCGGGTCGGCGGGTAGCACGGCCGGTTCGGGGTGCAGGGCCTCGATCGCCTCTACCATGCGCGGGGTGTCCTGCAGCACCTCGTCGCCTGATATCAGCACCGGGATGAAGTACGACCCCGTGGCCGGCCGTATGACCTCGCGGTACACGGCGGGCGTGGGAGCGATCTCCTCGTAGTCGACGTTCTTGTACCTGAGCAGCGGACGTATCTTCGCTGAAAAGTACGAAAACGGCGTAGCCATGAACTGCCAGCGAGCTGCCATACGTATTCCAAGATAACCGCTGCCGACCCAGCCGGTCAATCCACTATCGCACCCATACGGGCGGGTAAGCCGCGATTTTCTGCGCGGCTGTGGAATCGACGTGTATTGCAGCGTAAACCTGTGGCGTGTCGCGCACCACGATTGCAGAATGTGAACTGTATTATGAAAGCCCCGAAGCCGGCCGCTACCGCGCGCCGATACTGCTGTTGCCGGGTTTGTTTCAGTCCTTCGAATGCTGGCGGCCGTTTACCACCCGCCTGGCCCACCGTGGCTGGGAGCTTTACCTGCTGCCGCGCGCCGGCGGCTCGGGAGACCAGAAGAGCGCGGGGGCGACGAGCCTCGAAGGGCTGGTGGAGCAGACCGCCCGCGTGGCCGAGCAGCTGGCCCGGCGAGCCAGCCAGGGCTACGCGCCGGCCGACAACGAAGATGCCGAAACCAACGCCGGTGTCATCGTCTTCGGCGCTGACCTGGGTGCGCACCTGGCCGTGGAATTGGCGGCGAACGTGCAGCCCATGGCCACGGTGCTGTTCTCGGCCGCGACCCCCTGCCAACTCGGCGAAAGCTGGCAGCGCGCGCGCGGCCTGCTGCAACGCTGGGGAGTGGGCAAGGCGAGACCCGGCGCGGCACCCCCTGGCGTGGCCGGTAGCGCCCGCTCTGACAACTGGCTGAGCGAGGAGCCCGACTGGCTACTGCCCGAGCTGCTGTCGGCCGCGGTGACGCCGACCGATTCGGCCGCACCGGCTGATACCGGCGATCATGCAGCAGGCGCAGTACCCACGCTTCTGTTTTCTTCGCCCAACGATCCGCTCGTAGAGGCTGGCGCCGATTGGTCGCGGGTCTCGGCGCAGATTTCAGATACGCTTTTACCCGGACACTGGTGGCCGGCACTTGCGCGGCAGCACCTGGCAGACGAAGTGCACCGTTTTCTCGTGCTCACGCTCGGTGACCGCGTGGTAGACTTTCCCGATTCGATTTTCGACTGAAAGGGCACGCGCCGGCAGCCAGGGTTGAGTGAGGGCGCGCGCTTGTTAGACTGTGCGTGCTCGCCACGCGCGCCGCCCGCGCGAAAAAACACCAAGGAGTTCAACCGTGGCCGAAACCCGAAAGTCTCTTCAATCCGAAATCTCCGCAAACTACCGCTGGTGGCAACACGTTGCCACGGACCTGCTGCTGGCCGGCGCAGTGGTTGCTTTCGCCCTGTCTCGAATCGAGGGGCTGACGGCTGCCGACCTCACCACGATTCCGCTGGCCTTCCTGGTGGCCAACCTCGGCGAATACCTGCTGCACCGCTTTCCCATGCATCGGCCCATGCCACCACGCGAGATCTACCGCCGCCACACCTTGTGCCACCACGTGTTTTTTACCCAGGACCGCATGGGCATGGACTCGTTGCGCGACCTGCGGTGGATACTGTTTCCCGCCTACTCGGTGCCGGGACTGGTGCTGATCATGATCCCGGTCGCGGCGACGGTGGGCGCCTTGGCAACTGCCAACGCCGGCTGGCTCTGCCTGGTGGTCACGGCCTGCTACTACCTCATGTACGAGTTCCTGCACACGGCCTACCACCTGTCGCCCGAGGGGTTCATCGGCCGGCAGCGCGCGATTGCCTACCTTCGCACGCTTCACCAGGACCACCACGACCCGCGCCTGATGGGGTCGTGGAACTTCAACATCACGTTTCCAATCTGGGACATCATCATCGGTACCTGGTACCGACGGGGCGCCGGGGCCGCCGCTACCCCTCGTTGACTACGAAGCGCGTGCGCGGCAGTCAGTGAGGAATGACAACTGCCAAGTCCGCCAAAACGGCCAAGCCCGTGAAGCCCGCCAACATAAAAGTCGGCAACAAGCTGCCCGCCTTCAACCTTGAAGCCACGGGTGATCAGGAGATAAAGCTCGCCGATCTTGCCGGCAAAAAAGTCGTGTTGTGGTTCTACCCGCGCGCCGCGACACCCGGTTGAACGCAGGAAGGCCTGGACTTCGCTGGTTTGCACGCGAAGTTCAAGCGCGCCGGGGCAGTTGTCCTGGGCATTTCACGAGACACGGTCGCCAAGCAGGAAAAGTTCAAGGCCGCGCAGGGTTTCCCCTTTGAGCTGCTGTCGGACGCCGACGAAAAAGTCTGCCGCAGCTGGAACACCCTCAAGAAGAAGAACATGTACGGCAAGCAGGTGATGGGAATTGAACGCAGTACGTTTCTGATCGGTGAAGATGGGCGACTGCTGCGCGAGTGGCGCAAGATCAAGATTCCCGGCCACGCCGACGAAGTGCTCGCCGCCGTCAAAGAGTCTTAAGCGGCGGCAAAGAAGGCGGGCAGGCGGCTGCGGTCGCGGCGCTCGAGGCCGGCGGTGGCCAGGCGGCCGAGGTACTCATCGACCACCACGCGGTAGATCGAAGCGACCCTGGCGCGGCCACTTGCTACCTGCCCAGGCTCCGTGCCCCCGCCCCCGATCACGATCAGCGGCTCGAGCATCTCGGTAGCGCCGGCTATACCCGCAAAGCAATGCTCCACCGAGTCGAGGTACTCGTTGAGAACTTCCTGCCGGCCTTCGCGATGGGCAAGATGGTAGGCGAGGTTGCCCATACCATAAGCAACCAGCCGCGCAGCGTCCTGCTGGCAGCGCCGGAACAAGTGCGCGTCGATGGTCGACGCCGTGGCAGCGACACGGTAAACGCCGAGCAGCAGGCTGCCGACCAGCAGGTTGATACCGATCGAGCCTTCGATGTAATTGTCGGCCATGAGCAGCTCCTTCAGGGCCTGCTGCACGTTGGCGCTCGCGCGCTTGAGACCGCCCGAGCTGAGCGCACGCTTGCGAAAGACTTCCACCGCGCGGGCCTGGTCCATCATCTGCGCACAGAGCAGGCTTTTGAGCTCGAGGAACTCCTGGTTGATCGCGTAGACCCAGCGCGAAGGAAACTCCATGGCCACCAGCGACACTTCGCTCAACGTGGTGCACAGCTGGCACATCGAGGCGGTCACCGCCGGGTCGAAGTCGGTGGCCGCCAGCGCCTTCCAGTCGACGTCTACGGCCGGGGCCCAGCGCCGAGATTTTGATTCCTCGTAGAGCTCGCCGATGTTGTCGGCCCAGATGTCCGACTTGCGGTTCTCGGTATAGCCCATGTCGGGCAGCCCGGGCACCAGCACCGAACCGCGCGCTGCCATGGAATAGTTGTGGCGCACGAACTCGGGTAGCAAGTCCCAGGAATAGGTGCCCTTACTGCAGTCCTCGTAGGTCAATCCGCGCCTCGGGTCCGACGGTGTACAGCGCACCCGGTCGGTCTCTATCTCGTACCAGTCGAGTATCAGCTTGCCCTCGCTGAATTCCGTGCCGCGCTTGATAGCCTCGGGGTCATCAAAGTACTGGCGGTCGGCAAAGTAGGCCACTTCAGATAGCCCCCTGGGCGGCCAGGCCCTGCTTGGTCATTTCGTACACCTCGTGAAGGCGACTGCGCTCCCTGCGGTCGGTAAGACCGCACTTGTCGAGCCGCTCGAAGTATTCCTCGGTCTGCCTCATCTGGAACATGCCGGTTATGACCAAGCCCTTGTCTATATTCTCCTTCTTCAGGCCCTTGCCCGAGAGGATGACGAAAGGCTCGAAAACCTCGTTGGCAAAGATCGATCCGAAGAGAAAGTTCTCCGCCTCCTCTAGATGGGCGTGCAGCGTTTCGCGGCATTCGGGGTTGTGTTTCATGAGCCACTTGAGGTGTTGCATGCCGTAACCCACGTGGCGAGCCTCGTCCTGCATCACCAGGCGAAACATTCTTTTGTCCGCGTCGGTCGGGCTGATGTACTCGCTGAAGCGAAACATGGTGAGCACGTTGCCCTCGGCCTGCAGGTGCAGGGTTACCGATGCCTCCGAAAAGGTCTCGGCGTCGCGCAGAAACTTGAGGTTGTGTTCGTTCTGCACGCTGGCGCGCATCAGCCCGTAGCCGGTAGACAACGCGCGCTTGCGAAAGATCTCGGCGTGGCGCGCCTCGTCCATGGCCTGCAAGGCGATGAAGTTCTTCACCTCGATGAAGTCGGCGTTGACCTGGCCCATCCACTTGGCAGGCACATCGGTTGCGATCATTTCCACCTCGGTGAGAAAGGTGAGAAGCTGGGCGTAGGCCTTGCCTATTTCCTCGGGGAGCTCGGCCTCCTGCAGTTCGGCCCAGGGAATGTCCGTGGTGGCGTCCCACTGCCGACTCATGGCCTCCTCGACGTAGCCCTCTACGTTGTAAGCCCACACGTCCGAGCTGCGATTGACGCTGGCCTGCATGTCGGGAACCCCGTCGGGAATCTCGGCGCCGCGCGGTGCGTAGCAGCGATTTTCACGCACGACCTCGGGCAGATCGGAAAAACCGTAACCGTCGACGTCCAGGTCGCGAAACGTGAGCCCGCGTCGCTCGTTGGCCGAAGTGCAATGGACATCCTTGGTGGACGCGTCCATCCAGGACAGGTCGAGCTCGCCCGTGCGCATGCTGTAGAGGTACTTGTCGACAAACTCGTTGTCGTCGAGAAAATGACTGGTGGCGAGATAGCTCATGACGCGTACTCGATCTTCAGGTCGGCAGCCAGGTCGAAATACTCCTGTATGCTCTCGGAAAACCTGAACAGCTTGTCGTGTCGCTCGGGGTCGTCGTAGATCACTTTCATGCCCTCTCCAAAATGCGTGAGCGTGTTGATGCCGTGGTCGGTGTCGGCGCCACCGTTGGACTGGATGTTGCGCAGCATGTCCTGCCACTGGGCGATGTCGGCCTCGAGCACGAAGTCGGGATCCTCGCCTTCAAGGTTGTCTATCTCGCGCGCGCCCATGCACTCGTAGACCTCGAAGTTGAGCAGGTAGTTACGGCGCCGCTCGCCCGGTCCCACGACCGTGACACCAAAGGTCGTGTCAAAATAACCCAGCCTGGTGAAACGGTCCTGCTCCTGCGCCATGCGATCGTTGAGCGCTTCGAAAAAACTGGCGGACGGAAAATCTACTTTCATCGTGGGCTCCTGCGGCCCACGAAGAATATCCACCACTCTAGCCCATGCAAGGGGACCAGCCAGCTGGCCGCACACCGGGCCTGCAAGCTTTTAGCCGCTTCTACTCAGTTGATGTAGCCGAGGGAGCGAAGGTGACGCAGTACGTCTTCGCGGACGGGGTCGTTCTCGTCGGGATCGGTATCGCCCGGGTCAGTGTCTTCGCCGCGTTTCCAGGTGGCCACGCTGCCCGCCTCGCGGGCCACGGCCGGGCCGGCCTCGAACATGCCATCTATCACCCGGCCCACCATGTCGCGGCCCACCGGCATGCCCATCCAGGCCAGCACCGTGGGCGCTATGTCTTTCACGGTGGCCCCCTCGACTTTGCAGCCACGTTTTACGCCCGGCCCCGCCGCCACGATTATTCCCGTGTCGCGATGGGCACCCGAAAGATGCATGTAGTCGGGCTTGGTGATGGCAAACTCACCCACCGCGGGGCCGGCGCCGTGGTCGGAAAGCAGCAGCAAGGCGCTGTCGGGAGGCAAGCGGTCCACAAACAACCCTAGTTCTTCGTCCACCCAGCGCCAGTAGTTTTCAATGGTTCCCCCGAAGTCGCGAACCTGCTCCTCGGTCACACCCTCAAAAAACTCGGGCTGCATGAATTTCCAGAAACCATGTTGCACATCGTCGGTACCGCGCAGGTAGAGCAACAGCAGCTCGGGCGGCGCCCCGTCGTCAAGCAGGCGGTGGGCGGCGTCAAGATAAAAACGATCGCGGGTCCACGCGCGCACAAAACGATCAAAGACCAGGAAGTTAATGCGATCATCGGGGGGGGCATCCGTCGCGCGACCAGCGGCTATTCGCTTGGGATCGTAATCGGCCGTCAGGAAGCGCGGCATGGCTTCGGTCACCTTGCCAGGCCCCGGCGGCTTGAGGTCGGCCAGGTAGCCGGCCGGAAAGGTCCGGCCCTCTACGCCCGTCCCGTAGTGCGCGCGATCGCTCACGATGCGACCGTTCAAGGCTTCGGCTGGCCAGCTTACGAACCAGCCTATTACCGCGACATCGACACCCGAACGCGAGGCCATGTTCCACAACGCGGGAGCCGTGCGCATGCCGCTGTCCACCGGCCGCGGCGAATCGCCCCCGTGGGTCCGCAGGAAAAAGGTGATGCCGTGCTCCTCGGGGTCCAGGCCCGTGGCCACGGTGGTCCAGATGACCGGAGAAACGCTCGGCTTCATTGAGCCCAGGGGTGCGCGACATCCGCGTTCCGCGATGGCGGCCAGGTTGGGCAGCTTGCCCTCGCTTATCCACGGATCAATCAGGTCCCAGGTGCCACCGTCCAGCCCGATCACGGCCAGGGTCGCGGGCCGCTCGTGCGCCCGTTCGCAGCCGGCGACCAACAGCAGCACGGCGACCACCACTGCGTACTCGCCCAAGCTCTTCACCAACCCCCTCACGACTTCACTTCCAGGCTGCCCAACTGCCGCAGCCCTTCGTACAATATCACCGAAACGGCGTTGGCCAAATTAAGACTGCGCACTCCCGGCTCGGCGATGGGGATGGTCAGTACCTCGGCACCCGCCGCCGACAGGGCTTCGATGCGCTCGACACCCAGCCCCTTGCTCTCGGACCCGAACAACAACAGGTCGTCCCGGGCGAAGTCGTGCTCGGCATAACAACGCCCGCGCCTGGCCGAGTTGACGATCACGCGGCCCGGCGGATGATCGTCGACCCAGGCAGCCCAGTTGTCGTGTACCGACAGGGCGACCAGCGGCCAGTAGTCGAGACCGGCGCGACGCAGGTAACGATCGTCGAGCGAGAATCCCAGCGGTCCGACAAGATCAAGCGGAGTGCGCGTAGCCGCGGCCAGCCGCGCTATGCTCCCGGTGTTCTGCGGAATCTCCGGCTCTACCAACACTATGCGCACGGTCAGCCCTTGCACGCGGCCAGTGGCCAATGTTGCCCCCGGCAGCTCAACACCGGGTCGCCACCGGCGTCGTTGATGGCCCCCGCGAGATGGTAGTAGGCCGGTCGTAGAAAGCGCGCGGGCATCACGCCGCGGCTGCCGCGGTCGACCCGGCAGTAGAGAACGTTGTCATCGCCAACGCACAGCGAGCCACAGTCGAGTTCGTTGCTCTCGCCGTCGTTGGTGCGCACCGAAAACCCCTGGTCGGGATCGCCGTCCACTGACACCACTACCAGCGGCGTGTCTTCGACCACGATCGATGCGCGGTCAACACCGACATCAACTACCCAGCCGCCCTCACCGTCGGCGGCCACGTGACTAGAAAACAGGAGGGCTATGCGCTTGTTGCTGATCTTTTCGCCGTCGGCGTACCAGTGGCCATCACGACGAAAAACAATCTCCGCTCCCCCGATGGCCCAGAAACCTGCCCTTGTCATATCTTCGCCGCCCGCGCTCCGGCAGCCCAGATTGCCCGCGCCACCGGGTGGGGGCAACCCTCGCCGGCGCCGGGCGCGTGAGACGAGCGGCGATCAGCTTCCGGTGAACTGCAACGATACCACCGGAGCCTCGGCAGCGTCTCCCGTGGAGTCCCAGGCCACGACGTCTACGACGAAGGCCTGCTCAACCTCGATGTCATGGCGGCGCTGGAAGCGGCAGCGAGCAAGTTCAACCGGGCCGGACACCCCGTCCAGGGAGATCATGCCCAGCGACAGCTCTCGCAGGGGCAGCACGTTGTTGAACACGGCGAGGTCCACCGAATCGGAGACCACCTCGCAGCTCACCTTGTCGCCTGCGCCAAGAAAACCGCCACCGGCGTCCGAATAATCGACGACCAGTTGCAGCGCCCCGTAGTTACCCGCGCTCTCGAGGCGCAACGAAACACCCAGCATGCAGTCGTAGCTATCCTCGAATCCGACCGCGGTCCTGAGAACGCGGCGCGCGTCCTGTGCAGTCACGCGACCATTGCCGTCCACGTCGCAGCGGCCGTGGTCGCAACTGCTCGACAGCCCCACGGCATTTCTCAGTATGCGCCGCGCGTCCAGAGCTGAAACCTTTCCGTCGCCCGAGGCGTCACCGCAAATATCCTTGAAGCTACAATCTTCGAAGCAGCCTTCTTCTTCGTAATCGTTGTTCACACCAGCGCCGAGATCACACTGCTCGACTTCGCGGTGCAGAAAACCGTCACCGCAGCTGGCCAGCACGCAACCGTCGAGACAGTAGTCACCGTTGTCAGAGTCGGCGTCATCGCACTCCTCGCCCGGATCGACCACCTGGTCGCCGCAGCTGGGCAGCGAGCAGTCGCTGCGACATGCGCCGGCTGCCTGGTCCGAATTGAGCGTTCCGTCATCGCAACTCTCTACGCCCGCGTACAGGTAAGCGTCGCCACAACTCGCCGCCACGCATCCCCTTACGCAGGAATCCGAGTCGTCGTTGTTGCCATCGTCGCACTCTTCGCCCTCATCGAGAACACCGTCACCGCAAACCCGGCAACCCGATAGCGGCAACAGGCCGTATACCTTGCCCCTGGGCAGCGGTGCCACCACGCCCATGTCGGGAGTCGTGGCGTCTACCACGCCCACGCTGAAGTCAGCCGCCGAGATTACAACGCCACCGGCAACCGCCGTCTCCGACGGTGTAAACAGGCAGGACAGCACGGCCTGGTCGGCTGCAAAACCAGCCATCGAAACGAAGGCTGCGTTGAGGCGCCGGTCTGACACCACGTTGTTAAAACTCGAAAAGGCCCCGTACACGGTACTCTCGCAAAGCACCCCGTCGGCTTCGCCCGGCAACTCGCCGGCAGCCTCCGAATAGTCTACCCACAGCTGCAAGGCCGAGTAGCTGCCCTCGCCATCAACCCCGATCAACAGCTCGTACGCTTCGGCCACGCAAGCATCGCCACCGCCTGGTACGGTCGTCGTCGTACTGCCGCCTACGGTCGTGCTGGTGGTGACGGTCGTGCTGGTAGTGACGGTCGTGCTGGTGGTCTCGACCGGAAGCATATCGTCGCCGCCGTCTTTGCCGGGGCAGTCCACCGACCACACAGAGACCGAGGGCAGCGGCGCAATGGCGGTCACGTTCTCGTCGAGCGCTTCTGACGCCACGACTAGAAAATCTTCGGGCGCCGGTACGACCGCCGCCTCGATACCACACTCAAACAACGCGACCGGACCCATGACGCCAGCCGGTTGAAGAAAACCGGCCACCAGTATGCCGATCGCTTCCTGGTCGT
>JACNKC010000109.1 GCA_014382245.1 Pseudomonadota bacterium
TCGCGACGAATGATCACGCCGTTCACGACCACGAGATCTATGCCGCTGGCGTCGACGACCAGGCGGTCGGCACCGCCGGGCATGTCGTTCACACGCCTTAGTTCGCCGGCGGCCACCTTCTCGGGATCAAAAAGCACGAGATCGGCCGGCCGGCCCTCGGCCAGCAGACCCCGATCCGACAGCCCGAAGACCTCGGCCGGTCGTGCCGTGAGCATGTGCACGGCCTGCTCCAGCGAGAGCACTCCCTTGTCGCGCACCCAGTGGCCCAGCAAGTGGGTCGAAAAGCACGCGTCGCAGAGCTGGCTCGCGTGCGCGCCGGCGTCTGACAGCCCCAGAACCGCGCAGTCAGATGTGAGCAGCTCGCCCAGCTCGTCCTCGTCGTAGTTTACAAAGGGCATGCGAAAGCGAACCGCTAACTCGTGGCGCAGCGAAAGGTCTAATACCAGGTCGAGTGCGGCAACACCGCTTTCAGCCGCCAGCTCCACCACCCGGCGGCCCTCCAGGTCGGGCTCGGAGGCACAGGAGCTCACTACCATCTGCTCCCACAACCCGTTGAAAAACTCGGGTGGATGCTCGGGGCCTATGCCCCCGCGGGCACGCTCACGCCACGCGGGGTCGGCGTAGATGGCCATGCGCTCGGCGGTGGTGGTGGCCTTGGAGATTTCGGCGAACTCCGGTCTCGCTTCATAAGGGAACGGCTCGTCGAAGGTGAAATCGAACTGCAGCGACCGGCAGCTCACCTGCGGCACCACGTCTACGCCGCGGTCCACCATTTCCTGCGACTTGCGCATCATGGCCTGCCCGCTGCCCGGGCCGGCTATGCCCGCGAGCAGCGCCGTCCAACTGAGCGTGCGGCCGGTCTCCCGGGCGATCTGCTCCATCTCGTTGAACAGGAACTCGGGCCCGGCCGTGGCCTGCATCACCCCGCACCCGGCGGCCCCGAGCTCGCGCGCAATCGCGCAGACCTCCTCGTGCGAGGCCACGCGGCTGGGCACCGGCAGCCCGCCGTAACCTACGTGCGTGGGAGAACGCGAGGTGGCAAAGCCCAGGGCGCCCGCGGCCAGGGCCTCGCGCGCCAGGCTGCACATCTGCTCTATTTCTTCCTCGCTGGCCTCGCGCTCCGCAGCTGCCTCGCCCATCACCCAGGTGCGCAGCGGAGTGTGACCCAACAGCACGGCGGTGTTTATGGCAGCGCCGCGACTTTCGACCGCGTCGAGGTACTCGGGAAAAGTCTCAAAGGGCCAGTCGTCCGTGAGGCCGGCGGTGAGCGACTCAAAGCTCATGCCTTCTACTTTTTCGAGCGTGCGCAAGATGAGCGCACGGTGCTCGGGCCTGGTGGGTGCTACCCCGAAGCCGCAGTTGCCCATCACCACGGTGGTGACCCCGTGCCAGGGCGACACCGACAGCAGCGGGTCCCAGATGATCTGCGCGTCGTAGTGGGTGTGGATGTCAACGAAGCCCGGGCACAGCACTCGACCTCGGGCGTCGATGGTCTCGCGGGCCTCTCCCGGCGCGCTGCCAAGGGCCACTACTCGACCGGCTTTTACGCCTGCGTCACCCGCGAAGGCCGGGCTGCCGCTACCGTCGATTATGGTCGCGTTACTTATCTTGAGGTCGTAATCCACGCCCGCTTTGTATTACCCCGCGACATCGGTGTGTCCAGCCCGTGGGCGCTTGTCTTCAGGACCGGTCAAGCTGGGCAGCCAGGTCTTCTACCGCAGCGGCGTACTCGGCGACCGTGTCGGTGATGATGTCGGCCACTGTTTTCACCTCGTCTATGCGACCGGCTACCTGCCCGGTCAACGCGATGCCGGCCTCGAGGTCGCCATCAAAGTAGACCTGCTTGACCCCGCCCGCCAGCGTTGCCATCGCCTCGCCCTCGCCGGCTTCCAAGGCCTCGGTGGTAGTGGTTCGCAGCGCGCGCAGGCTGGGACCGGCTCCCGACTTGAGAAACACCGTGTCGGTCTCGGCGGCGCCAATTATGGCCCGCTTCCAGTTTTCGTGCACCGGCGACTCGGCGGACGACACCATGCGGGTTCCCATCTGCACACCCTCGGCCCCCAGCGCGAAGGCGGCCGCCATCGACACGCCATCGGCAATTCCGCCGGCGGCAATTATCGGCACGTCTACCCGCGACCGTATAAGCGGCACCAGCACCAGGCTCGACACCGGCCGCGGACCCTTGAATCCGCCGCCCTCGCCGCCTTCAACGATGAGGCCGTCAACGCCCGCGTCCACGGCCTTCATGGCCGCCCGCAGCGTGGGCACCACGTGAAACACCGTCAGGCCGGCGTCCTTCAGAGCGGCGGTGAGCTTGCGCGGATCGCCGGCCGAGGTCGAAACGAAACTCACCCCCTGCTCGACCACGAAGTCCACGATGCCGGGGTCGCGCACAAACGCCAGCGCAACGTTGACGCCGAAAGGCTTGTCGGTGAGTTGGCGCATCAAGGCTATCTCGTTGCGAATCGCGTCGAGCTCTCCCGACGAGGTCTCGATGATGCCCATGGCGCCAGCGTTGGACACCGCCGACGCGAGCTGCGAACGGGCTATCCAGCCCATGGGCGCCTGCACTATGGGCGTGTCAACGCCCAGCATCCTGGTCACGCGGTTATCGAATTTCATATTGCCTGTTGTCCCCTATCAGTCGTCGTCGCTGACGGTACCGCGCAGTCCCTTGACGGCGCCGCGGTGGTGCTTGCTGCGCAGGCGGCGCTCGCGGTTGGCCCGCGACGGCGAGCTGGCGCGGCGCGGGCGGGGAGCAGACAGCGCGGCCAGCAGCAATTCGCGCAAGCGGTCGCGCGCGGCTACCTGGTTGCGGTACTGGTGACGGTACTCGGCGGCCACGATGCGGACGCGACCGTGCCTGTCCATGCGTCGCGAGCATGATTTACGAAGGCGTTCGACCACCGCCTCGCCCAGCAGCCCCGCCGCGCGGTCGATCTCAAACAACAGCTCCACGCGCGTGGCCACCTTGTTGACATTCTGGCCACCGGGGCCGCCGCCTCGACTGTAACGCACGCTCAGCAAGGACCCCGGGATGACCAGGTGTCCGCGTATTCTCAAGTCCTGCTGGCCGGCCATTGGCTCGCTCTCAAGCGCCATCGCGCGGCTTAAGGCGTATGGCCACCGAGCGGCTGTTGTCAAACAGCAAGCCTATCCACCAGTCGGCCCAGCCGTATCGCGCGCGCATTTCCTCGCGGATGAATTCGTGGGCTATGTCCCTGTGAACGACCAGTGCCCAGTAAGGGGTGGCGGTGTTACCACGCGCGATCTCCACCCGGAGATCCGCGTCGAGATCGGCCATGAACGGACGGTCGGGCGTGGCAGCCTCTATCCATAGCTCGCCCTCGGACTGTATGATCCACACGCGGGTCTCCCGCCACTGCCCGTCGCCGCCCTGCGTGCGCAGCAGCACCACCTCTCCGCTCTCGGCTGCGTAGATGGTGATGCCCGCCACGAGCAGCAACACGCACAATGTTCCCACGAGCAGCCTTAGCATAGTCCGCCTTGTCACCGTCCAGTCTCCTTCTTACCCTTTCCGCGGTCGCCCTTCGTATCCTGCCAACAGCAACCCGGCGCTGCAACGCATGCGCGCGCTTTCAATATACCCCGGCAGTCGTACATACTGCACCGACATGACCGTGCGCTCTACAGGATCAAGCTGCGCCGCGCTGGCGCGAGCGAGCGCTGCCTGCCTCTTGCTGCTGGCAGGTTGCGCCGGGCGCGGTGAAGCTACCGTTGCCGCCGCCTCCAGTCTGCGCGCGGCCATGCCCGCGCTGCTGGCCGCCTGGCGCGCGCAGTCGCACAAGCCCGTGGCGATCAACCTGACTTACGGGGCTTCGGGCAGCCTGCGACGACAGGTCGAGGCCGGGGCTCCCACCCACGCGGTGTTCCTGGCCTCGGCCGCACAGGTGGACCGCCTGCTCGAGCAAGGCCTGATGGACACATCCACGCGCGTGGTAGTGGCCAGCAACCGACTGGTGCTCGCGGGGCCGGCGCGCTCGGAGGGGCTCAGCTTCGAGGGACTCGCGTCGCTTGCCCCCGGCCAACTGCTGGCCATGGGCGACCCCGACACCGCGCCCGTGGGTCGCTACTCGCGGGAATACCTGCAGGCGCTGGGGAGCTGGCCGGCCGTGAAGCAACGGACCGTGTACGCCGCCAACACCGCCGCCGTGCTCGCCTACGCCCGGCGCGGCGAGGTAGCCGCCGCCACCGTTTATGACAGCGACCGGTTGGGGGCGGACGACATTCTGCTACTCGACCGCGCCATTCCCGTCTTGGCGACGCAACCGCTGCTGGTCGCGTCGTTGCCGGACGACGCGCCCCGCGAGCTGGGCGACTTCCCGTCCTTCGTCGCTTCGCAAGCCGGGCAGAAGGTGCTCGCTGACTACGGCTTCCTGGCGCCGCCCGGAGATACCCGGTGAACGCCGAGTACGCCTTCCCCGTGCTGCTGTCGTTGCAGGTTGCCCTGGGCGCGCTGCTGTTGATCCTTCCGCTGGCCCTGCCGCTGGCCCGCCTGCAGGCGCGCGGCCGTTACCGCGGCCGCGCGCTGGTAGACGCCACGGTGTTGCTGCCGCTGGTGTTGCCGCCGTCGGTCGTCGGCTACCTGCTGGTCGTCGTGTTTGGACGCGGCGGCCCCGTCGGTGAGCTGCTCGACGCGGCCGGCCTGCGGATAATCTTCACGCCCGCCGCGGCGGTCATTGCCTCGGCCGTGGTGGCGTTCCCCATACTGGTCCGTACCGCCCAGGCAGCCATAGCCGCGGTCCCCCGGGAGATAGAAGAAGCCGCGGCTTCGCTGGGACTATCACCGGCAGCCGTGTTTGCGCGCGTCACCGTACCAGCCGCGTGGCGGGGTCTTGCTGCCGCGGCCGTGCTCGCCTTCGCTCGCGCCATGGGAGAGTTCGGTGCCACGCTCATGTTTGCCGGCAACATGCCCGGTTCGACAAACACCATGCCGCTCGAAATTTTCAGTGCCTACGAAAGCGGTGACGACGGCCGCGCGTTGCTTTACGTAGCCCTGCTCGCCGCCGTGTCACTGGCCGTGGTGCTTGCGGCGTCGCAGCTCGAAACACGATCCACGGAACGCGACAGATGAGCGGCCCTGTACTCGACGCCTGCTTTGCGCTCACCGCGGGTCGTGGCGAGCGATCATTCAGCGTGAAGGTGGACTTCAAGCTCGACTCGGGCGTCCTGGCCCTGTTCGGGCCGTCGGGGGTAGGCAAGACGCTTACGCTGCGGGCGCTGGCCGGGCTGGAGAGGCCCGTCTCGGGCCGCATCGCGTTTAACGGTAATACCGTTTTCGACTCGGGGACAAAGCTGTGGGTGCCCGCGTGGCGACGGCACGTGGGCTGGATGCCCCAGCACAATGCGTTGTTCCCCTTCAAGTCGGTGCGCGCCAACGTCGCCTTCGGCCTGCCAGCGAGCGAGCGCGACGGACCGCGCGTTGACGAGCTGCTCGAAGAACTGACCATTGAGCACCTGGCGCAAGCGTCGCCGGCCTCGCTGTCCGGTGGCGAACGCAAGCGCGTTGCCCTGGCGCGGGCGCTGGCCGTGGAGCCCGAGCTCTTGCTGCTCGACGAGCCCTTCGCGTCGATAGACAGGGACGGTCGCGACGAATTACTCGCCCTGCTGCAGGGCACCCTCGCCCGCCGTTCGGTGCCAGCCGTTATCGTCACCCACGACGCCCACGAGGCCCGGCAGCTGGCCAACTCGGTGGTTCTCTACGAACGCGGCAGCAGCGCCGAGCAGGGCGACCCCGAGGGCATACTCCGGAGTTACTGAGGCCCGTCGGCTGGAGAACGGAGGGTTACTTTTCGCAGATAAGCTTGGACCCACTGCCGCTGCAGGTCATCGGCTTGGCCGTCAGGCAGGAGCCCAGCGCGCTGCCAGCCGAGTCAAGCATCATGCTGGCCAGCACCGACACCTGCCCGAGGGCGCCGTCCAGCTCCACGCCCTTCATGGACACCTTGAGTCTCGCGATGGCTTTTGACGGCACGGTGATCAGTTTCACCTTGCGCATTCCGCCGGCGACCGTGCCGGTCTTGTCCCTGAGCAGGCATTTTTTTCGACCCGAGCTGTTGCCCACCAGCAGGCTGGGAAACGTAGCCGGGGGCACCTGGGCGGCAAACAGGGCCGTGCCATCGCCACCGGTGAGCACTATGTCCATAGACTTCTGGCAGTCCACCCACAACAGGAATCCCGTCTGCAGCGTGCTCTTGAGCACAAACGAATCGTTGGCCACGCCCGCTCTGCGCTTCATCTTCAGCTTGGAACTGAACTGCGGATCTGAAGTACCCGTGCAGGCGCCTGCCGTGCACTGATCGTCGGTGGAGCAGAAATCCAGATCGTCACAGGCACCCGTTTCGTTTACGGCCGACGACACGCAGGCCTCGGTCAACTCATCGCAGCTTCCCAGCGAGCAGGTCGACGACAGGCCCGAACAGTCTACCGCCGCGCCAGCCGAGCAACCCGTAACCACGTCGCAGATCTCATCACCGTTGCAATAGACGCCGTCGCCGCAGAGGTGATGGGCTGGCATGTGAATACAGGCGTCGGCCTGTTCATTACACGAATCCACAGAGCAGGCCTCGCCGTCACTACAATCAGGGGGAGTGCCGGCCTGGCAGTCGAGCGCCGCGTCGCAGCTCTCCACCCCGGTGCAGAACAGGGTGTCGTCGCAGGCGGCGTCAACTTCCGTGTGCACGCAGGCTCCCAACCCATCGCAGAGATCGCTGGTGCAGCCGACGCCATCGTCGATACAGACGGTCGAGACAGCCACGAAACCGTTGTCGGTGCACGCGCCAGAGCCATCGCAGCTGTCCTGCACCACGCAGTCGGTGCCGGTGTCGCCGCAGTTGGTGAGAGCCGCAACGAAACCATCGCCCGGACACGAAGCGACCAGGCCGTCGCAGCTCTCGGCCAGGTCGCACTCGCCGGCGGACGCGCGACAGACCGTTCCCGCCACCTCTATCTGGCAGGTGGCCGAACAACAGTCGCCCGCCGTAGTATTGCCGTCGTCGCAGGTCTCGCCCAGGTCGACCACCGAGTCTCCGCAGACGGCCATAGCCAGGGCCGGTGCGCCCAGCAGGACGACTGCCGTCGTCACGGTCACCGTCAGTACCAGTGCTACCTGCCGCACAATCACCATATGTTTGTCACCTTTTTGGGGGGGCATCGTCAATCCACCTTGGCCTGCTTTCCACATAACAAACAGTTTTGACGCCCTGCTTCTGGCAAAACCCGCACCGTTGGCCCACTTGTTCCGAAACCCGGCACTCAGCGCCCCGGCGCAACCGGGGGGTAAGTACGGCTGAAGCGCTTCAGCACGGCCGGCAATGAGCAAGCGTTCTGCCGTTTTCCACTCCCCCGGCCAGCTGTTACATTTACCCGCATGCAGGAAGTATCGGTAAGCAGAACAGTAGCGGCGCCCCGACAGCAGGCCTGGGACCTGTACACCGACCACGTGTCGTGGCAGGACTGGGCCGGATTGGGACGCGTACACCTGGACCGCGAGGGCGACCCTGCTCCCAACGGCAGCGGCTGCGTGCGAGTCATAACCTCGGCCGGTATGCCGGTGTACGAAGAAATCCTGGAGTTCGACGTGCCCACACGCATGACCTACAGCCTGGTCAAGGGCGCCATGCCGATCCGCGACCACCTTGGCGAGGTGGATTTTTCGGACAACGGCGAAGGCACGCTCATCGAATGGCGCGCGCGCTTCAACTCCAAGATACCGGGGCTTGGGTGGCTTCTGAAGCTGGTCGTACAGAGGGTTTTTAACCAGGCGATGGACGGCTTCGAACGTCGGCTGGCCGAAGATAGACGATAGCCGACCGGTAACCACCTGTGAGCGCTTGTGTTGACACCCTGGGCCGTGGCCTGTCCGATGTGAGGATATCGGTCACCGACCGCTGTAACTTTCGCTGCCCTTACTGCATGCCAGCCGACATCTTCGGCGAGAGCTACAGCTTTCTACCCAGGCCCGAGCTGCTGAGCTACGAAGAAATAGCCAGGCTCGTGGGCATACTTGCGAGCCTCGGAGTGAGCAAGGCCAGGATAACGGGCGGCGAACCGCTGGTGCGCGCCGACCTCGGCGATCTTATCGTACGCCTGGCTGCCATCGACGGCATAGACGACATAGCCCTCACGACAAACGGGGCCCTGCTCGTACACCAGGCTCGGCGCCTGGCCGAGGCCGGCCTGCACAGGGTCACCGTGAGCCTGGACAGCCTCAACCCGGTCATGTTCCAGCGCATGAACGGCGGCCGCGGCAAGCTCGAAGACGTGCTGGCCGGCGTAGACGCCGCGCTGGAAGCGGGCCTTTCGCCGATCAAGGTCAACAGCGTGGTGGTCCGTGACATGAACGACGCCTCTTTCGAAGACATAGCCGAATACTTTCGCGGCACGGGAGTCGAGCTGCGCTTCATCGAGTACATGGACGTCGGCACGCGCAACGACTGGGAAATGGGCAAGGTCGTAACCGCTTCCGAGATAGTAGAGCGGCTGGCCGCTCGCTGGCCGCTGGAGCCGCTGCAGCGACGCTCGCCTTCGGAGGTGGCCGGCCGCTACCGCTACACCGACGGGAAGGGAACGGTCGGCGTTGTATCGTCGGTGACCGCCCCCTTCTGCGGCGCCTGCACGCGAGCGCGGCTTACCACCAACGGCCGCCTTGTGAACTGCCTGTTTGCCGAGGGCGGCGTCGATCTGAAAGGACCGTTGAGAAGCGGCGCCAGCGACCGGCAGCTCACCGATATAATACTGGGCAGTTGGCGCGCGCGCGACGATCGTTACTCGGAACTGCGCACGCGGGCCACCAGCGGTGCCCCTCCCCGGCAACGGCGCATGGAAATGTACCAACTGGGAGGCTGAAGGTGCAGCAGCCAGCGAGTAAAAAAAGGCCGCCACTTTCCAGTGACGGCCTTCTTCTTTAACAGTCGCGTAATCTCCTAGGGGCAGTCCACAACTCCACCACCCAGGTAGGGACCGGCAGGAAGACTCCCAGGTACCGGGTCATCATCGCAGGAACCACCGACACCGCAGTCGCCATCAACAGTGCAGGGACCGCCCGGCGTATCGCCACCCTGGCAGGTAGCAATCAGGCTGCAGTCCGTACACTCCACGTCGACCCAGGACGGCTCGTCGTCCATCATGTCGTTGACCCAGTCCACCAGCGTGGGCACGCCACCGGAGGTGTCCACGTAGACCTTGTCGCTGCCCCAGCCGGTATGGCGTGACCCCGCGCCTATGTAGTAGCGGTAGTTCGACGCCGCGGTGGAAATCTGCTCGGACATCGCCTTCATTTGAGAGTTCCATGTACAGGTAGGCTCCCACCAGGAGGTCCACGCCAGCGGGTTGCCCGGGTTGAGCATCACCTGGTAGAAAGCAGACTGGCCGCCGCCGCTGCCATCGTAGGCGGTGGTGTAGTTGGCAAACCGGTTCGAGGGAAAGTAGTTGGCTATACCGATCATGGTCTCGGCCATCGAGGTCGTCTCCAGGGGTGCATCGAGACCCGGGATGTGATCGGGCCGGGTCTTGTCTACCCCCCAGTTGGGAAAGTAGGTGGCCTGCCACTCGGGTGTTATGACGCCGTTGCCGCCGTCGCCTATAACGTCAAAGCGAGACGCCGGGTATACCGATTCCATCAGCGGCACCGAGTTCATAATCGCACCGTAGGAGCCCGCGCTTGAGCCGGTTACGAAGACCCGGTCGGGGTTTACAAAATGCTCGCGCGCCCACTTTTCGGCCAGCGATGCGTTGTGGCGACCGTAGTGGTAAATGCCGCCACCGCTGTATCCGCCGAAGGCATCGCCCCAGTGAACGTCACCCGTGCAGTAGGTCACAAATACCTGGTTCCAGTCCTTGAAAGGGTTGTCGGGGTTGTCCCCATCGGCAAAGCCCGTGTCGATAAGCGCCGGGCTGTCAGATTCGCCGGCCGTGGCGCCAAAAATACCAAGCGTGTTACACGACAGGCCGTCCCAGCAGGCGCCACCACCCTGGTAGTACATTACCAGGTTGTTGGTCGTGCCTTTCTTGACGAAAAACATGTAGGGAGTAAGCCGCGAGCAGGTCGGGAACAGGGTAGTTATAGCCTTGGGGTACTTGGCCGGGTACTCAACATAGCCCAGGGGCACCGAGATAGTCGTCCAGTCGGTGGCGACGTTGGGCGACACCGTGGTGTCGGTGACCACTTCGTCGGAAGCAGCCGTCGCGGCTGACTGGATAGCCGAGCCGTCGGTCGTTGACGGGCAGGTCACTCCCTTGCCCAGCGCCTTGGCAACCGACTTGTCATAGAGCTTGGTGAACTTGGCCTCGGCCTTGGCCACGGCTGCCGCCAGGGCAGTGCCGTCCTTGTCCTTGATGAGCGCCTTGATGTGCTTGCCCTCGGCCTTGAGCAGGCCCTGGCAGAGCTTGGCAGCCGCCTTGTTTATCTTTGCACGACAACCGGTGTCGGCCTTGTCGCCCGTGACCCCGTCGAGCACCGTGGCCGCCAATGCCGCGGCCGCCGCTTCAACCGACACGCGCATGTCGGCAGAGCTGGCCGTGGTGTCGGCGCAGTCCACGTTCTTCTTGGCAGCGCTGGTCTCCGACTTGGTCCAGCTACCGTCGAGCTTGGTCGCCGCCTTGGTGATGGCAGCGTCGCGCGCCACCGAGTCGTCGGCGTTCTTGCTCCAGGCACCCAGCACCGAGGCGCAGAACTTGCCCGCCGCGCCCATCTTCTTGGCAACGCAGCTGTTTACCGGGTAGGCGGCCGACGAAGGACCGACAAACGCCGTGAGGGTCATGGCCATGGCGGCGGCAAAAGCGATAGGAAAAAACTTCTTCATGTGAGGGTCTCCTTTGTATTCGTTGGGGGCTGCGAAGAGGCGCGGGCAGTGCGCAACCTGTCGACAAGAATGCGGTCAGGAAGGCACCTGTGTCAAGGCTGTAAGGCGCACGAGTACCGCATTGAGCGCCACTGCCCCCCCGATCGGGGGTGGCTCGTCTTCAGCCGGCTCAGGGAGCGGGGCAGTCGACAACCGGGTAGCCCGGAAACGCCGACTCCACGCCAGCCGGTGCCGGATCGGCCGAGCAGGTTCCGCCGCCGGGACAATCCAGATCCGAAGAGCAGGCCTGCCCCGAATTGTCGCCACCCGAACACACGCTGATCATGTTGCAGTCCGTGCAGGTCTCGTTGGCCCAGGCAGGATCGTCGTCAAGCATATTCCCTATCCAGCTGGCCAGCGTTGGAACGCCACCATGGGTGTCGTGGAATATCTTGTCGCCGAACCAGATGGTGTGCTGGGTGCCGGCACCAACGTAGTAGCGAAAGTTATCACCGGTCACAGCCACTTCCGTATCACCCAGAATTGTCATGGCCTCAGTGTTCCAGTCGCAGGCCGTGTCCCACCAGGCCGTCCAGGTCAGGGGGTCACCCGGATTCCCCATGGCACGAAAGAACTGGGACTGTATGAAGTCATAGGCTGTTGAGTACTGGCCAAACCGGTGGTCGGGATAATGGTTGGCTATGTTGGCCCATGTGTTCGACATCGTCATGCTTTCTACCGGGCCATCGAGCCCCGGCACATAGTCCGGCACTGTTTTCGCTACCCCCCAATTTGGAAAATAGGTGGCTTGCCAAGTCAGATCCGCCACGCCCACACCGGCATCAGCCAGCACGTCGAAGTGAGAGGCGGGGTAGACGAATTCCATCAGCGGCACCGAGTTCATGATGGCGCCGTAGGCCCCTGCGCTCGAGCCGGTTACGAAAACCCGGTCGGGGTTTACAAAATGCTCGCGCGCGTATTTTTCGACCAGCGACGCGTTGTGTCGACCATGGTGGTAAACACCACCGCCGCCGCCATAGCCACCGAAGGCGTCACCCCAGTGAATGTCGCCCGTGCAGTAGGGAATCAGCACCACGTTCCAGTCGGCAAAAGGATTGGAGGGGTCGCTGAAATCCGTGAACCCTGTGCTTCCAGTCGCGGGGTCATAGGATTCGTCGACAGCCTGGGCGAAGGTCTGCGCCACGTTGCAGGACAGGTTGTCCCAGCACGCGCCGCCTCCGAAGTAGTACACGAGAAGATTGTTAGTCGTCCCCCTCTTGGCGTAGTAGCGGTAAGGAGTAAGCCGCGAGCAGGTCGGGTACAGGGTGGTCATGGCCTTGGGGTACTTGGCGGGGTACTCAACATAGCCCAGGGGCACCGAGATAGTCGTCCAGTCGGTGGCGACGTTGGGCGACACCGTGGTGTCGGTGACCACTTCGTCGGAAGCAGCCGTCGCGGCTGACTGGATAGCCGAGCCGTCGGTCGTTGACGGGCAGGTCACTCCCTTGCCCAGCGCCTTGGCAACCGACTTGTCATAGAGCTTGGTGAACTTGGCCTCGGCCTTGGCCACGGCTGCCGCCAGGGCAGTGCCGTCCTTGTCCTTGATGAGCGCCTTGATGTGCTTGCCCTCGGCCTTGAGCAGGCCCTGGCAGAGCTTGGCAGCCGCCTTGTTTATCTTTGCACGACAACCGGTGTCGGCCTTGTCGCCCGTGACCCCGTCGAGCACCGTGGCCGCCAATGCCGCGGCCGCCGCTTCAACCGACACGCGCATGTCGGCAGAGCTGGCCGTGGTGTCGGCGCAGTCCACGTTCTTCTTGGCAGCGCTGGTCTCCGACTTGGTCCAGCTACCGTCGAGCTTGGTCGCCGCCTTGGTGATGGCAGCGTCGCGCGCCACCGAGTCGTCGGCGTTCTTGCTCCAGGCACCCAGCACCGAGGCGCAGAACTTGCCCGCCGCGCCCATCTTCTTGGCAACGCAGCTGTTTACCGGGTAGGCGGCCGACGAAGGACCGACAAACGCCGTGAGGGTCATGGCCATGGCGGCGGCAAAAGCGATAGGAAAAAACTTCTTCATGTGAGGGTCTCCTTTGTATTCGTTGGGGGCTGCGAAGAGGCGCGGGCAGTGCGCAACCTGTCGACAAGAATGCGGTCAGGAAGGCACCTGTGTCAAGGGAAAACCCGTCTGGAGGGCCCTACAGGCTGCCCAGCACCGTGCGGGCCAGTGCCAGTCCGGCCCAGACCGCGGCCAGGCCCACCAACAGGTTGAGTGCTGTGTTGGCCAGCGCCAGCGTGGTATCGCCGCCTTCAAGATATCGCAGGGTCTCGTATCCAAAGGTCGAAAAAGTAGTAAATGATCCCAGGAAACCCACCGTCACCGCCAACCTGACCGTGCGCGACAGGGCCGCGTTGGCCAGCCCGTAATGCATGATGAAGCCGAGCAGAAAACAGCCCACTACGTTGACCAGCAGTGTGCCCCAGGGCAGGGCAGTGCCCAGCGTGCGGTAGGCCAGCGCTCCCATGCCGTAGCGGCTCAGTGCGCCCAGCGCCCCCGCCACTGCCAACCATCCCAGTTCTGCCGCCACCTGTTCGTCTTCTCCGCGACGGCCGGACCACCGTCCGACCGCCTGCCCCTGCCCTTACACGCTAAAAACCCCGCGTCCAACATCGCCTCTTGACATAACAGACATTTGTCTGCTATCTATATCTCCCATGGCACCGATCACTCCACCTGGAAAAACACGCGAGCGGGTCTATCGCTTCATGCGCCGCCGCCTGCTGGCCGGTGATCCTCCCTCTGTGCGCGAGCTGCAACAGGCCATGGGTTTCAGCGCCGTGCAGACCGCACAACAACACCTCAAGGCCCTGGTAGGCGAAGGCCGACTGCTGCGCCCCGAAGGCCGCGCGCGGGGATATCGTCTCCCGGAACGTCTCCCCGGAACAAGATTTCAAGAAGAAGCTCACGCCGCGAGCAGCGCTGCTTTCAGCGGCCGTACTTCGGGCGGGCGAGTTTCCAATCACATCTTCGCCACCCGGTCTGTACCGCTGCTCGGCCGTGTACAGGCGGGCGGGCTTACCGAGGCCGTTGAAGACCCCGAAGGCTGGCTGACCCTGCCCTCGCGCTTCGACGCAAGCCAGCTGTTTGCCCTCAGGGTCCAGGGTTTGAGCATGTCGGGAGCGGGCATACTGCCCGGCGACATAGCCATAGTCCGCCAGCAGGAAACAGCCGAATCGGGCGACGTGGTGGTGGCCATGGTCGACGACGAGGCCACCATCAAGCGCCTTCGCCGCCGTGGCCGACAGCTGGAGCTGCAGCCGGAGAACCCGGACTTCGAGGTCATCGTTCCCGCAGAAGGATCGCTCAAGCTACTGGGCAAGGTCGTGGAACTGCGTCGCTACATGGACGGGATCGCTCCACTCGAAGAGAGCCCCCCCGAAGAGGAGTAAATGTCATCATGATAAGCGCTGCCATAAATACCGCTCGGTCGGAGACCCTGCCGCTTTTTCCCCTGCGCGCTGCAACTCCGACTGATTCCACACCGACTGATTCCACCCCGGCCACTTCCACCCCGGCCACTTCCACACCGGCCACTTCCACATCGGCCACTTCCACATCGGCCACTTCCACACCGGCCACTTCCACCCCGGAAGGGCCGCAGGGTTCACCCGCACGCAGATGGCGGCGTGGCGAACTCTGCGGCCGACTCACCGAGTTGTCGGCCTGGGGTCCATCGGCCTCGCTCACGCTGGCTATCGATCTCGTGCTCGAAGCCCAGCAGCAGGGAGAACCAGTGGCCTGGATAAGCACGCGCGAGAGTTCGTTCTTTCCCCCCGACGCCGCCGCTAACGGTGTAGACCTGGGCGCACTGCCCGTCGTTCACGCCAACAGCGGCCGAACCGCCGGACGCGCAGCCGACCGACTGCTGCGCTCGGGTGCCTTCGCCCTGATCATCATAGACCTTGGCCGCACGGAAAGGGGTCGCACAGTTGGAGCTGGAGCCGGGCTTCCACTGCCACTGCAATCGCGACTGCTCCAGCTGGCACTCAAGCACGACGCGGCGGTGTTGTTCCTGACCGAAAAGCCATCTACCGCCCCCTCGCTGGGGTCGCTGGTATCCCTGCGCGCCCAGGCCCGCCGACGCAAAACCGGGCCCGGACACTACACCTGCGAACTGCTCGTCCTCAAGGACAAGCGCCACGGCCCCGGCTGGCAACATGACACGTTTCGCAATGGACCACCCGGACTGCGCTGAGCCTGGACACACCGGCCAGGAAACTCCCCCTGGCGAGCTGGCCTGCGTTGAGCTGCCCCAACTCGCGTTGCAGCTTCTGCTCCGTGATAACCCCTCGTGGCAGGATCAAGCAGTAGCACTGCTCGACCAGCAGCACCCCCAGGGCAACATCCTCGCGCTTACGGCGGCTGCCCGCCGGCGACACGCCGCGCCGGGGCAACGCTACGCCTCGGCCCTCTCGCTGCTGCCCGACCTCAGGGCGGGCACGGTTGAGGCCGAACAGATCAGTCGCGCCGTAGAACAAGTGACCCGCCTGCTCGACCGCTTTACCCCGGGCGTCGAGCCGTCCACCGACACGCCGGGCCTGTTCTGGCTTGACGCCTCGGGCCTGGATCGCCTCTACCCCGACACGCAATCATGGCTGCGCGCAATAGACGAGGCCCTGCTGTCTGACGGCTGGGAGGCCTCGAGCGTGGCCGGCTTTTCACGTTTCGGCACCCGGGCCCTGGCGGGCGCCGGGCGGCGGGCCCTCGTGCTCAACAGCCCCGACGAGGAACGACGGCTGGCCAGTCGCATCACTCTCGACCGGCTCGGCCTGCCACCCGCGCTGGTAGAAAAACTCGAGCGCCTGGGCGTGCGCAGCGTGGGCGCGTTTCTACGCCTGCCGGCCGCGGGCATCAAGCGCCGTTTTGGTAACGATGTCGCCCGCCTGCACGCGCTGGCCGACGACCGCTTGTGGAACCCACTGCAACCCACTGCAGTCGAGATACCCTGCAGCGTAAAAACCCTGCTCGACCAGGCGGTCGACGACAGCGAGCGACTGCTCTTCATCCTGCAACCGATGCTCAAGCGATTGCTGGCCCAGCTGGCCTCGCGGGGCCGGTCGCTGCGTGTGCTTCACCTCATGTTGCAACTCGACGATCACAGCAACCGACTCGAAAGCCTGCACCCGGCCACTGCCACGCTCGACGTATCGGCACTTATGGAGCTGCTCACCCTCAGGCTGGGCAGCGGGCGCCTGCCCGCCGCCGTGGGTGAGCTTGAGATCCGCGCCGACACAGTCAAGACACCCCCCGGGCAGGCCCAACTGCCGGGCTGTCGCAGCGGTCGCGATCTCGAAGCAGCCAACCGGGCGCTGGCGCGCGTGCGCGCAGAGCTGGGCCAAGCGGCGGTAACCCGCGCCTCACTGCGCGAGGCCCACCTGCCCGAGGCGTCGTGGACCTGGCTGCCGCTGGGGCTGCCGGGCGAGCCCGGCCTGCAAGCGGCCTAGCCGCGACAGGTCAGACAACCACCACTGCTGCGGCGCGTTTCACGGCCCCGCCTCATTGTCCCCCGTCCCGCCGCCCGCCCCTGCCTGGTCTCCCCCGATGCCGACTGGGGGCGCGTACCGACCCTCGAGCGGTCCTCACTACCT
>JACNKC010000041.1 GCA_014382245.1 Pseudomonadota bacterium
GGCCCGGGGGGTCCCCGCTGGGCGTTCCGTTCCCCGTGCGGACGCCAAACAAGGGCTGGGGGGCCGGGGCCACGGGAACCCCGGGGTCGCCCACCGGCCACGCGCCGCCGGCCTCGTCGGCCGCGTGGGGAGCGCGGGCGATGTTGAGCAACTGGCCGAGGTAACCCGCCGGTCCGGCGAGAACCAGCGGCCTGTGGCCTACGACCAGCGCCACCGGCGGCCGCGGCAGGCCGGCCACGCGCGCCCGCACTGCTTCGAGCTCGGCGTCGATCGCGTCCACCAGCTTGCGACCCTCGTCCGACCGGCCAACGGCCACGGCCACCTGCAGTATGGCCGCGTTCAACTGTTCAAGTGTAGCGTCGCGCACAACCAGCACCCGTATCCCCGCCGCCTTGATGGCGTTGACTCCCGATTGGTTTCCAGGACTGGGCGAAGTGATCACCAGGTCGGGCCGCAGCGATACCACCCGCTCTATCACCGGGGCGAGAAAACCACCCACCCTCGGCAGGGCCGCCACCCGCTCGGGGTAGTCGCACTGCTTGGACACGCCCACCACCAGGTCGCCGGCCCCCAGGGCAAACAGGGTCTCGGTTACCGACGGCACCAGCGACACCACCCGCTCGGGCAGCCCTGCCGCCGACCCCCTGGCCGACGATTGGCCGGCGGCGCTGGCCAGGGGGGCCACGAGCCCAAGGATGACCAGTAAAACAGCGGCTTTGCCCGCTCGGCGCAGAAAAGTTTCCTTATCCAGCGACAAGTTTGAATGAACCCGGCGCGGTCCCGTCAACTGTACTGAGAGCCGCGAACAAGGCGGCCATAGCTGAGCAGCAAGGGTAAAGGTTTTCTCCTCCTTTTCTTTCCCTTGGCCCACGGCCGGGTAGCGTACCCCCCTACGTTGCCCGGCTTTTTTTGTGCCTGCTGTGCCAATACCCGCCGGCAACCGATCCCGGGCCCGGCCACCGCAGAACAGCCCTGCCTCAGAAACCGGCAACGGACGCCAGCGCGCGCAGGCTCGACCCCAGCAGGGGCGAGGGCGACAGGCCGATTAAAACGACCGCCAACGCGGCCAGCAGGATCGAGACGGTGAGCGCCGGCCGCGAAGGCAATACCCGGGAGGCCGCCGAAGCGCCGCCGGCAGCCACGGAATCGGCATCGTCAAAATACATGGCGCGGATAACGCCGAGATAGTAGGCCGCCGACAAGACACTGTTGAGCACGGCCACCACCACCAGGGTATAGAAGCCGGCGTCGAGCACCGCGCCGAACAACGACACCTTGGCCACGAAACCACCCAGGGGAGGAATCCCGGTGAGCGACAGCATGCACACCGTCATGGCCAGGGCGGCAAGCGGGCGTGCTCTTCCGAGGCCGGCGAGGTCCGAAATATTTTCGGCCGGCCGACCACGGTCGGCCAACAACATCATCACCGCGAAGGCGCCCAGGTTCATCGCGGCGTAAGCGGCGAGATAGAAGAGCAGCGCCGCGGCGGCCTCGCTCGTGCCCGCCACCACGGCCATCGCCAGGTAACCGGTATGGGCCACCGACGAGAAGGCCAGCATGCGCTTGAGGCTGCGTTGCCTGAGCGCGGCCAGGTTGCCCACGGTCATCGTCGCCGCGGCGGCCACCCACAGCGGAGTCTGCAGTTCGCCCGCGACCCAGGGCATGGCCAGCAGCACCGACCTGAGCAGCGCGGCAAAGGCGGCAGCCTTGACCACGGTGGCCATGAAGGCGGTCACCGGGCTGGGAGCGCCCTCGTACACGTCGGGAGCCCAGAGATGAAAGGGAACCGCGGCTATCTTGAAGCCAAAGCCCACCAGCAGCAGGGCCGCGCCGAGCCGCGTGACGGCCGACGTTCCGCCCTCGCCTGCGAGTCCGGCCATCGCCGCGAGGTCGGTACTGCCGGCCTGGCTGTAGAGCAGGGCGATGCCGTAGAGCATGAAGGCCGAGGCAAAGGCCCCCAGGAGAAAATACTTAAGCGAGGCTTCGTTCGATCGCCTGCGCGCCTTGCCCATACCCGCGAGCACGTAGACCGCCATCGACATCGTCTCCAGGCCTAGAAACATCACCACGAGGTCGGTAGCAGCGGCCATCACCATGCCGCCGGCCACGGCGAACAACAGCAGCGGGTAGTACTCGCCCCTGGTCACGCCGTTGACCTCCAGCGTGTCCAGCGACATGAGCACCGACAAGGCCGCCACGAGGCACAACAAGCCGTTGCACCAGCCGCTGAAACCGTCGAGCGCTATCGGTCCGAAGTAAACCGCCTCGCTGGGCGCCCTGCCCAGCACGGCTATCGCCAGCAGCGCCGCTATCGTCAACCAACCCACGCCACGACGCGACCGGTAGGGCCAGAACATTTCGGCGATGAGCACCAGCACCGCGGCAGCAAAGGCCCACAGCAGCGGCATGACGGCGGCGTAGTCTGCGCCGGGTGGCAAGAGATTGAGGGGCAAGGGATTCACCTGCTCACCTCCGCCGGCGCTGTTTCCACGGGCGTGATGCCCGCGCGCTCAAGGGTGAGCTCCACCGAGGCCTCCATGGTCTCCAGGAACGGCCGCGGGTACACGCCCATCAGCACGATAAGCGCCAGCAGTGGCACCAGTATGACCAGCTCGCGCCGGTTGAGGTCCGAGATCTCGCGATTCTCGGCCTTGTCGACTTCGCCGAACATCACCCGCTGGAACATCCACAACATGTAAACAGCTCCAAGCACCACGCCGCTGCTGGCGAGGATGGCCAGCACGGGGCTGGCCTTGAAGGTACCGAGCAGGATGAGGAACTCGCCCACGAAACCGTTGAGACCCGGCAGGCCGATGGACGACAGCGTGACCACGAGCAGAAAGAACGCGTAGAGCGGAACCTGCCGCCACAGGCCACCGAAGTCGGCTATCAGGCGCGTGTGGCGTCGCTCGTAAAGAACGCCCACGAGCAGGAACAACGCCCCGGTGGAGATGCCGTGGCTGATCATCTGGTATACGGCGCCCTCTACACCCACGACGTTGAGCGAAGACAAGCCCAGCATGACAAAACCCAGGTGACTCACCGACGAGTAGGCGACCAGCTTTTTCATGTCCGGCTGCACCATGGCAACCAGCGCGCCGTAGATGATGCCCACCACCGCCAGCGCGCCGATAATCGGCATGGCGGCCCCCAGCACGTCGGGACATATGGGCATGGCCAGGCGCAGAAATCCGTAGGTGCCCATCTTGAGAAGCACGCCGGCCAGTATCACCGAGCCGCCGGTGGGCGCCTCGACGTGAGCGTCGGGCAGCCAGGTGTGCAGCGGCCACATGGGAACCTTGATGGCGAACGACAAGGCCATGGCTGCAAAGCACCAGGCCTGGGCGCTGCGCGTGAGCTCGAGATCGTAGAGGTCGGTCATCGCGTAGCTAGGGGTGCCGGTGGCACCCGCGTGCGCCAGCCCGAGCCAGACCAGCGCCACCAGCATGGGCAGGCTGCCCACCATGGTGAACAGCACGAACTTCATGCTCGCGTAGACCCTGCGCCGGCCTCCCCAGATGCCGATGAGCAGGAACATGGGCACCAGCATCAGCTCCCAGAAAACGTAGAAGACCAGCACGTCGGTGGCCACGAGCGTTCCCAGCATGGCCGACTCGAGCAGCAGCACGTTCACCAGGTAGCCCTTCTGCCGCTTGTCGATCGAGCTGGCCGAGTTGAGCACCACCAGCGGCGTCAGGAAAACCGTGAGCAGCACCAGCAACAGCGAGATGCCGTCGAGCCCCAGCGACCAGGTGACGCCCATCTGCGGTATCCAGGCAGCCTGCTCGGTGAACTGGAACTCGCCGGTACTCGAATCAAAAAGCGCCGCGATACGCAGTGCCACGGCAAAAACAGCCAGCGACGCGGTCAGGGCAATCGCACGCATGCTCCTCACCGCGCCCGGGCCCGCCAGGGCCACCAGGGCGGCACCCACAAGGGGCACGGCTATCAACAGGCTGAGCAGCTGCTGGTCCATCGGTCAGCCGCCCCCGCCCAGCAGCACCGCCGCCACCAGCGCGAGCGCGCCGGCCAGCAGGCTCAAGGCGTAGTGCTGCACGCTGCCGCTGTTCCAGCGGCGCCAGGTTTCGGCCAACACGCCGGCCGTCATGGCCACGCCGTCGGCAAAGCGATCGATCAGGCCCAGGTCAACCGACTTCCACAGGAACCCCGCACCGCGACCTATGGGCCGCACCAACAGGCGCTCGTAGGCCTCGTCCACTCGCCACGCAGAGGCCATCCACTGCCAGGCCCTGCCCAGCGCGCCGCGCACAACGACGTCGGCGTCGGGGCCGGCCGCGTACAACTTCCACGCAAATCCCATCGACCCCAGCACCACCGTGGTCGACACCAGCATGAGCAACCACTCCACGGCCATCGACAGCTGCAGCGCGTGCCCGGCGTGGGCGGCAGACGAAACCGACGGGGCCAGGAAAGAACCCAGGGCGTCGTGCCCGCCAAGCGCGTGGGGTACGCCCAGGTAACCACCCGCAACCGACAGTACGGCCAGCACGATGAGCGGAATCGTCATCGACCGCGGGCTCTCGTGGGCCTGCTCTCCGCGCTCGCGATCACCGCGGAAGGAGTCGAAGAAAACCAGGCGCAGCAGGCGGGTCATGTAGAACGCCGTCAGCGCAGCGCCGGCAAGCCCGATCAACCACAAGCCGTAGTGGCCACCGGCGAAGGTCGCGGCGAGGATCGCGTCCTTGGAAAAGAAACCCGCCAGCCCGGGCACACCGGCGATGGCCAGGGTGGCCACCGCGAAGGTAGCCCAGGTCACGGGCGTCTTTGCCCTCAACCCGCCCATCTCGCGGATGTCCTGCTCCTCGTGCAGCGCGTGGATGACGCTGCCCGCGCCGAGAAACAGCAAGCCCTTGAAGAACGCGTGCGTCATGACGTGGAACACCGCCGCGCCGAAGGCACCCACGCCCAGGGCCATGAACATGTAGCCCAGCTGGCTCACGGTCGAGTAGGCCAGGACTTTCTTGATGTCGTTCTGCACCACGCCCACGGTCGCGGCCATCAGGGCCGTGATGGCGCCCACCCAGGCGATCACCGTCATCGCCGCGGGCGCTGCCTCGAAGAGACCGTTCAGCCGCGCCACCATGTATACGCCGGCCGTCACCATGGTGGCGGCGTGTATGAGAGCCGACACCGGCGTGGGCCCGGCCATGGCGTCGGGCAGCCAGACAAACAACGGTATCTGCGCCGACTTGCCCGTGGCACCAACGAACAGCAGCAGGGCCGCGGCCGTCACGAGGCCGGGCGAAAGCCCGGGGGCAGCGGCGTTGATATCGGCAAACCTCAACGACGAAGCGCCCAGGTCGGAAGCGCCCAGTTCGGAAGCGCCCGGTGCCAGCGCCCAGAACAACAGGAAGGTACCAAGCACGAAAGCCGCGTCGCCCACGCGGTTGACCACGAAAGCCTTCTTTCCAGCCGACGCCTTGGCCGTATCGGTGTACCAGAAGCCGATCAGCAGGTAGCTGCACAGGCCCACGCCTTCCCAGCCCACGAACATCAGCACCAGGTTGTCGGCCATCACCAGCACCAGCATGGCCGAGGTAAACAGGTTCAGGTAAGCGAAGAATCTCGCGTAGTCGTCGTCGTGGGCCATGTAGCCGGTGGAGTACACGTGGATCAGAAAGCCGACGCCGGTGATGACCAGGCACATGACCACGCTGAGCGAGTCGAGCACTAAGCGGACGTCGATGTTGAAGCCCGCCACCGCGATCCAGCGATAAACGTCGTCGGCCAGCACCGCGCCCTCGGGCGCCGACACCAGCGCCGAGAAGGCGCGCAAGGCCAGCAGGAAACTCACGCCCACCACCGAGCAGGCCAGCACGCCGGTGGCCCTGCGACCCACGCGGTAACCCACCGCCACGTGCAGCACGGCTCCCAACAGCGGCAGCAGCGGTATCCACCTGAGCCAGCTTTCGGCGCTTACCACTTGAGCAACGATATCTCCCCGGCGTCCACGGTCTGCCGGTTACGGAACATGGCCAGGATGACGGCCAGGCCCACGGCTGCCTCGGCAGCTGCCAGCGTCATCACGAAAAACACGATCACCTGCCCTTCCATGGTGCCCAGCCCGCGGGCCACGGCCACGAAGGCGAGGTTGGCGGCGTTAAGCATGAGCTCGACCGACATGAAGATGACGACGATATTGCGGCGCGTGGCAACGCCCGCCGCGCCGATAAAAAACAAGGCCGCGCTCAGGGCCATGAAGTGAGCAGGGCCGACCACGTCAGGCGTCCTCTCCGGTTTCTGTCAACGGGGCTTCCGCCACCGGCTCGCGCTGGGCCAGGACCACCGCGCCCACCACCGCCACCAGCAACAGCACCGAGGTCAGCTCAAACGCCACCAGGTAGTCGGTAAAGAGAATCCGCGCCAGGGCCCGTGTGCCACCGAAGCCCTCTGCCAACACGGCGCCCGCGCCCGCTCCCCCTGGAACAACGCCGGCGTCGCCCATCAGCACAATGGCCACGCCCGCCGCCAACGTGGCAGCCACCGCGTAGGCAACGATGCGCAACAGGGGATGGGCAGGCTCGTCGGGGTCTCCCTTGAGGTTGAGCAGCGTGATGACGAACAGGAACAACACCATCACCGCGCCCGCGTAAACTATGATCTGCAGCGCGGCCACGAGATGAGCCTCGAGGATTATGTAGAACACCGCCAGCATGAACAGCGTCATGACCAGGAACAACGCGCTGTGCACCGGGTTGGGCCGGGTTATCACGCCCAGCGCGCAGAGCACGGTGATGGCGGCCAACAGGTAAAAGACCAACTCGCTCACACGAGCCCCTCCTTGAACAAGACGATGACGGCCGTGACCAGCAGGTTGACAAGCGCCAGCGGCAGCATGCCCTTCCAGCCGAGATTCATCAGCTGGTCCCAGCGCAGGCGGGGTACGGTCCAGCGTACGAGAAACTGCAGCCAGCAGAAAAACACGACCTTGAAGGTGAAGGCTGCCACCTGCATCAGCGTTACCGCCAGGGGCGAGACCGCTATGAGATCGAGGCCGGGAAAATTCCAGCCAGCGCTACCGAGCCACGGTACCTGCCAGCCGCCGAAGAACAGGGCCGTGACCAGGCCGGCCACCATCACCACCTCGGCAAAGTCGGCCAGCATGAAGGCGGCCTGCTTGCCGCCGGAATACTCGGTGAAGTAACCAGCGATGAGCTCCGACTCGGCCTCGGGAAGATCAAAGGGTATGCGCTTGGTCTCGGCCATGCCCGCGACGAGCACGATGATGAAGGCCAGCGGCTGGGTAAACACTCCCCAGGCGGGGAGAAAGCCGAAGAGCAGCTCGCCCTGGGCGCGGGCTATTTCCTGCAGGTCGAGCGTGCCCCACCACAGCACGCTGCTCACGAGCGCCAGCCCCATGGCGACCTCGTAGCTGATCATCTGCGCTGTACCGCGCACGCTGCCAAGCAACGCCCAGCGGTTGTTGGACGCCCAGCCGGCGAGCACCACGCCGTAGACACCCATCGAAGCGGTGGCCAGGATGTAGAGCAGGCCCACGTCGAGACTCACGGCCTGCAGGTTCACCACCCGCGTGCCGATTGTCAGCGTGTCGCCGAAAGGTATGGCGGCAAAAGCTATCATGGCTGGAAACAGCGCCATGAACGGGGCCACCGAGTGCACCACGCGGTCGGCCGACTCGGGGCGGAAGTCTTCCTTGCTGAAAAGCTTGAGAGGATCGGCGACGGCGGTGTTGAGAATGCCGAGGTTGAAGGGCAACAAGCCGCCAAAGATGTTGGCGCGGTTGGCACCCACGCGGTTCTGTATCAGGGCGCTGCCCTTGCGCTCAAGCCACAACAGGAACAGCGACAGCTGAAGCACCATCACCAACACGAGCAGGGATTTCAGTCCGCCTTCTATCCACTCAGCCATCGGACTCGCCCCTCTTGAGCTGCCCTATGATCTCGAGCGCACGGGGTACGTCGAGCTTGGCCACGTAGCGCCCCGCGTCCACCTGCAGCACCGGCGCCAGCTCGCAAGCCCCGAGGCACTCGGCGCGGTCGAGGGTGAAGCGCCCGTCGCGGGTGGTCTGCCCGGGCTCCACGCCGAGCTCGCGGGCCATGGCGGCCAGCACTTTCTCGGCACCCTTGAGGCGACACGACACGTTGGTGCACAGCTCGAGCCGGCAACCCATATCACGCCGGCGGTACATGGTGTAAAACGACACCACTCCCTCCACCCAGGCCAAGGGCAGTTCGAGCAAGCCGGCCACGTATGCCTGCGTGGCGGGGCTTATCCAGCCGAATTCTTCCTGGGCCAGCCACAGCACCGGCATGAGAGCCGCGCGACGCTCGGGATAACTCGCCACGATCTTTTCAAAGCGCCGCAGCGCTTCATCGCTGAACACCGGGGACTCCTGCTCTTTGCCTGCCTGTTGGCCCATGTAGTTACCGGTCGCCGGGCACGGGCCTCAGCGATCGCACTCCCCGCCGATCATGTTCACCATGCCGAACACCGCCACGAGGTCCGACAGCTTGGCCCCGGTCACCATGCTCTCCAGCGCGCCCACCGAGTAGAAGCAGGGCGGGCGCACCCTCACGCGGTAGGGTCGGCCGCTGCCGTCGCTGACCAGGAAAAACCCCAGTTCACCGTTGGCGCCTTCGCCAGCGAAGTAGACCTCCCCCTCGGGAATACGCACGCCCTCGATGACGAGCTTGAACTGGTTCATCAACCCCTCGATAGAGCCGTAGACTTTTTCCTTGGGAGGCAGCACCAGCGTTGGGTCGTCTATGCGCCACGGGCCGCTCGGCATACGCTCGATACACTGCTCGACCATCTTGATGGACTGGAAGATCTCCTCGAAACGCACGTTGAAGCGATCGAAGTTGTCTCCCTTGCTGCCCACCGGCACGTCAAAGTCGAGTTCGTCGTAAACCATGTAGGGCTCGTCGCGGCGAAGATCACTGGCAAGTCCGCAGGCGCGCAGCATGGGGCCGGTTACGCCCATGTCGAGGGCACGCTCCAGCTCGAGCACGCCGACACCGGCCATGCGGTCGAGAAAAATGCGATTGCTCTCCAGCAGTGTTTCACAATCGACCATCACCCTTTTTACGTGTTCGAGGGCCGGGCCTATTTCTTCAAAGAACTGTTCGTCCAGGTCACGGGCCAGTCCGCCCACCCTGCCGTAGCTCACGGTCACGCGCGCCCCGGTGGCGGTAGAAGTAAGGTTGTACAGCCGCTCACGGGCTTCGTTCATGTAGAACCCGACCGTGATAGCTCCCAGCTCGGTGGCCCCCATGCCCAGCGCGGTAAGATGATCGGCTATGCGCGAAACCTCCGACAACAGGGTGCGTATCCACGAACAGCGCGCCGGCACCGTTATCCCCGCGAGACGTTCGACGGCCTCTACAAAAATAAAGTTGTTGATCAACGGCGACGCGTAGTTCAAGCGGTCGGTGTAAGGAATAGCCTGGTTCCAGGTTCCCTGCTCACACATCTTTTCAAAACCGCGGTGGAGGTAGCCGATCTCGGTCTCGCAGGCACGGATGGTCTCGCCGTCCAGGCGGAGATTAAACTTGAGGGTACCGTGCGTCGCCGGGTGCGACGGCCCCATCTGTATTTCCATTTCCTCGGTGAGAGGATCGGGCGCCATCGCGCCAGGGATACCGGCCCGGCTAACGCTCACGTCGGGTTACCAGTGCCGGGCCAGGGGTTGGCGATCGGGTCGCGTTCTTCGACCAGCGGCTGCCGCTTGTTGTAGGGATAGTCCTTGCGAAGCGGGTAGCCCTCGAACTCCTCGTACATCAGTATGCGCCTGAGGTCGGGGTGACCGGTGAAGCGCAGGCCGAACATGTCCCAGGCTTCGCGCTCGGCCCAGTTGGCCGAACCCCACAGCGGGGTGGCCGAAGCCAGCGTCCAGGGTTCGCCCGCCAGGCGGGTCTTCACCATCAGCCGGCGGCCGGCAGCGATGCTGCGCAACTGGTACACCACCTCGATGACACCGTCGGTGGCCACGCGGTCGACGGCCGTCAGGTCGACCAGCACCTTGTAGTCATGGCCGGGGTCCTGCTTGAGAAAACGAAGAACAGCCAGCAGTTGCTCGGGCTCGACCACGAGCACCGTGCCACTGCTGCACTCGTATTGCTCGGCGCCGCAGCCGGGCACGGCAGCGGCTACCTGCGCGCTCAGCTCCACTCGAAAGCCCCTTTGCGCCAGGAGTATACAAAGCCCACGCCCAGCACGCCCACGAACATCAGCATCTCGATGAAGCCGAACAGGCCCAGCTCACGAAAAATAACAGCCCAGGGGTAGAGAAACACGACCTCGATATCAAAAACGATGAAGAGAATCGCCACGATGTAGAAACGGATCGAGAACCTGGCCCAGGCCGGGCCGGTGGGCTCGTTGCCGCACTCGAACGACTCGTCCTTTACGCGGCTGTGACTGCGCGGACCCAGGAAAGAGTTGATCGACACCATCACGCCGACGATGACCGCCGCGAGAGCAAAAGTGACAAGAACAGGAATATACTCGGACATCAGCTGCCGCAGGCCTGCCGCGCCATGCAAAAGGGCCTTGGCACGCGCCCGTTGAACGCCGATTTATTGCCACCGCGGGGCGGCAAGTCAACGTGAAGGGGCAGGCATTACTGCTACTTCACCAGTGTATTTGATCAGCTGAAGACGGCGGCTGACTGGCAGCCTCGCCGGCCCGGGCAAGCCCCGGTAGAGGGCCGGGTAGAAATAGCTCAGGCCACGTTGAGGTCGCGGCGCGGAACGTCGCGAACCAGCACATCGCTGCTGCCCTCGCCGAAGCTGTGGCGCTTCATGCGCTCGAGCCCTTCGCGGACTTCCCTGCGGGTCATCAGGATGCCGTAGGACCCGAGTATCTGCTTAACGATGTCGTAGTGGTTCTCGATCGACTGGGTCACCGAGGTGTAGCCGTGCCGGCCGGCACGCGGCCCTTCCCAGAAAGCCACCGGGTTCATCGAAAAGAAATGGGTATCAGACTCGGTGGGCTCTATCACGATGATGTCGCCCTTGAAGCTGGGGTCGTCCTGGTAGGCGCGCAAGCCGTACTGTATGCGCGAGTGCAGCAGGGTGCGGAACACCTGGTTTATGACCGTGCCCACACCCTGGTCGGCCAGCGGGGTTCCCTCGGTCACAAAGGTTCCGCGGTCAGCGTCGTAGCGATGCGTCACGCGGTTGGAGAACGGCCTGAAAGGGTTGTAGCAGATGATGAGGTCGGCGCCGTGCTCCATGGCCACGTCGATGTTCGCCGTACGGCGAACGCCGCCGTCTACGTAGTCAACACCGTTGATGCGCGCCGGCTTGTAAAAAACAGGAAGCGCGGTCGAAGCCTGTATGGCCTCGGACACAGTAACCGAGCAGTCCTCGTCGTGGCCGAACACCACGCGCTCGGCGGTGTCGAGGTTCATGGCCGATATGTACAGATCCTTGCCCGTGTATCGCTGCAGGCTGCGAAACTCGTTCGGAAAACCGTTGTTCTCCATGTTGTGACGCATGTAGCGCTCGATACCGTTATTGGTGAACACGCCCGAGGGCAGGTAGTCGGTGGGAAACGGTACGCGGCGGGCAAACAGCGCGCGGGCTATCGGCATGGCCACGTCCTGCAGCGAGCTGAGCGAGGGGTAGCGGGTAAACACGCCCAACGCCGGCCTGACTTCTTCGACAAGGTCGGGGGCCTGCGAAAACATGTCCACGACTATACCCGGCAGGTAAGTCATAAGGTCGAGCACGTACTCAACGGGCTTGCCTACCCAGTCGCCGCCGTCTACCCCGTAGAAATCGCCGGGCCGAAACCGCGAGAACTGCACCGATGACCCGTCGAGTGCCCGCAACATTTCGGAAGGCGGTACGCCGGCGGCCAGTGGCGCGGCCAGCAGGGCGCCCGCGCTCAGGCCGACATAGAGATCGAAGTCGGTGGTCTTGCAGTTGATGAGGAAGTCGTCGAGAGCCTTGATGCCACCGAGCTTGAAAGCCCCGCCGGTGACCGCACCACCGGCGAGCACCAGCGCCACCTTGGCGTCCTTCTTGCGAACCGAGAGGTCGCTCTTCTGTATTATGCTGATACCCAAGTCAGTTCCCCATTGCCTCCTCGGCCAGGCGCAGCTCGCCCGGCGTCCCGACCGTGAGCCAACGCCCTTTAAAAATGTGCCCGAAAACGCGCTCGCCGGCCACGACCATGCGCGGGTAAGTTTGCCTGGTGATAGAAAACACGCCGCCCGCGGGCATAAAATCAAACACCTCCGGTTCCAGTACCTGCACACCGGTGTACATCCAAGGCTCCAGCGCTCCTTCGGCCGAGGGGTCGCGGGAGTCAAGAAACCCGCGTACGCGGCCCTCACCGTCGGTGCGGATGACCCCGAACTGATCCATGTCGGCGTCCTTGCGCAACACCAACGTGGCCAGGGCTTTGTGCTGCTCGTGAAAGCGAAGCACCTCGGCGAGTTCCACGTCCACTATGGTGTCAGCGTTGATCGTCACGAACGCGCCTTCGCCCAGCATCGGACGCACGCGCAGAATTCCACCGCCACTGTCGAGCAGGGGGTGCTCCTCGCTGTAGCGAATACGCGCGCCGCGATCCGAGCCGTCGCCGAGGTGGCCGCGTATCTGTTCGCCGAAGTGGTGAAGGTTTATAACCACGTCGGTTATGCCGGCCGCCAGCAAGGTGTCGAGCGCGTAATCGACCAGGGGACGGCCCGCGACCGGGACCATGGCCTTGGGCGTATTGTCGGTCAATGGCCGCAAGCGCGTACCAAGTCCGGCCGCCAGTATCATGCCTGTCACGCGGGCACCTTTTCACGCACCTGTTCGTCCAGCAACCAACGGGTCACCGGCAGGCCTTCGACGCGAGCAGCAAGGCGCCGCGCGGTAGCCACCACGCCGGGCAGCATGCGGGCGTAGGCTGGCTTGCCCTTCACCGTGGCCAGGTAGTTGAACCTGCCGACCACCTTGAGCACTCGCTGCAAGGCCAGCCAGTCGTACTGCTCAACCACCTGGTCAAAAGACAGGCCAGCCGCAGAATCTGCCATCGAGTGCCAGCGAGCGAGAAGCTCGCTCTCCAATCCGGGCTGCAGCAGGGTGGGCGTCACGCGGTCGGTCAACAGCGAGGCCACGTCGTAGAGCGAGGGGGCCATCAGGGCGTCCTGGAAGTCGATCAGGCGAATGCGCGGGTCGTCGTCACCACCCCCCTGTACCATCAGGTTCCAAGCGTGGTAGTCGCGATGGCAGAACACGCGCGGCAGGGCCGCCAGCCTGTCCACGACAAGGGCCAGCTCGGCCCGGCACTCATCGATGCCGCTCGCAGCAGCAGGCAACAGCCCGTACTCGAGAAAGTGGTCGACTTCCCAGGTGAACAGCTCGTGGTCAAAGGCCTGGCCGAAGGCGTAGCAGCCACTGCCGTCGTCGATGCAGTCGCGTTGCAGGGCCGCCAGCAGCTCCAGCGCGGCGGTGAACAAAGCCAGCGGGTCGGCGCCGTCGAGAACCGCAGCGTCCCACAGGGCCGTGTCGCCCAGGTCTTCGAGCAGCAGCAGGTCGCGGGCATCCGAAACCGCGTAGAGCCGCGGAACCGCGGTACACGAGCGAACCATGAATCGCAGCACGTTGACAAAAGGCAGCTCGTCGGGACCGCTCTCAGCAAAAACCCCCAGCTCGTCAGATGACATGGCCACGCCCGCGTCCTGCAGTATCATCAGCACCACCGACGAAGGGCAGCCGCCTCCCCCTTGCTGAGTGCCCGACAGCGAAGCCCTGGCATAGACACGCGAAGAGGCGTCGCCAGCGACCTCGGCCAGGGACTCGCAACGGGCACCGGGCCACAGGTCGGCGATGGTGGCGTCCAGCCACGCTTCTATGCGCGGGTCTCTCAACGCTTCGGCCGGCCCGGCGCCAACAGCGTGCCCCTGTAGTTAGCTCCCGGGCTTATCCTGCCCAGTACCCTCGCGCCGACGGCGCCGGTGACGGCCGGCAGGCCCGCCGCTCGGCCTTCGACCAGGCAGAAGCCGAGCAGCGCGAAAGCCTGGGCCTCGAGCATGAGGGGGTCGGCGCCACACCCTGCTACCGACTTCACCTGCGAAGAAGGAAAGGCCTCGGCTATCATCGCCACCAGCGTGGTATTCAGTACGCCGCTACCGCAGAGCAGCAGTTCGCGCGGATCGGGCATGCCCATACGCGACAGGCTTCGGCGCATGGCTACCGCCGTGGCCATGGTCGCGCTGGCCACGATGTCGTTGTCAGCGAGGCCACGCTGGCGGCCCGACTCCACCAGTCCGGCCGCCAGGTGCCGCCCGAACTCTTCCCTGCCAGTGGAGGCCGGTAGTTTCCTTCGAAAGAAAGGCGCCCCCATTACCTGCGCCACGAGCTCCCGGTTGACCGTGCCGCGGGCAGCCATGCGTCCTCCCTTGTCCATGCGGCGACGCCCCGAGCTGAGCAGTCCAACGCAGCCATCGATGAGCATGTTGCCAGGACCGGTGTCGCTGCCACCCACGGCGGCAGTATCGTGTCCGGCGGGAAGTATGGTCGCGTTGCCTATGCCACCCAGGTTCTGCACAACGCGGTCGTGCCGGGGATGGGAAAACAACTCGTGGTGAACGAAGGGGACCAGCGGCGCGCCCTGTCCACCGGCGGCCGTATCGGCCACGCGAAAATCGCTGGCGACAGTCGTACCCGTGAGTTCGGCCAGCAGCGCGCCGTCGCCTGCCTGCACTGTAACGGTGTTGCGCGCCGGAAGGTGACACAGCGTGTGGCCATGGCTGGCCACGAGGTCAGGCGGCGTGGATCTGCGAGCGGCGCACAAAACGTCTTCCACCGCGGAGGCAAAGACCCTCGCGAGATCGAGTGAAACCGCCGCGTGTTCGGCTACGCTCACGGCCTGTCCCTCGCAAGCATCCACCAGGCGCTTCCGCAAGCCGCGCGGCCATGACCTCACGAGCGAGGCGAGCGGTTTTATAGCCACCCGGCCAGCAGCGCTGCGCACTATCCTGACCAGCGCTGCGTCCACCCCGTCAAGCGATGTGCCCGACATTAAACCGACCACGACCAGCGGTCGCGCTTTAGCCCTTGCTTGCGACACTAGGATTATACTGCCATTTTAAGCAGATGGCTGCCAGTCCGAAAGCGCCGATATCCGAGGAGAAGCTCACGGAGCTCAATGACAGGTTCGAGACGGCTTCGCCCGAACAGATCCTGGGCTGGGCAGTGACCGAGTTCCCCGAGGACATCATCCTCACCTGCTCTTTCCAGCACGATGGCGTGGTACTTGCGCACATGCTGCGTACCATAAAACCCGACATCCCGGTGGTATTTATCGAAACCCGGTTTCACTTCGCCGAAACGCTGAAATACCGCGACGACATCGTGAAACTGCTGGGCCTCAACCTCAGGCAGCTTGAAGCCGAGATGAGCGCCGAGGAGTTCCGGACCAGGCACGGCGACAAGCTCTACGATAAAGACCCCGACTTGTGCTGCCAGATCAACAAGGTAGAGCCGCTGAGAAAAGCGCTGGCCGGGACCTCGGCCTGGATAAACGGCCGGCGCCGTAACCAGACAGAAGAACGGGCCACCATGGGGCACGTTGAGCTGGCCGGAAGCGTGATCAAAATAAACCCGCTGGCCCGCTGGACGTCAAAAGACACATACAAGTACCTGAACGCCCACGGGTTGCCCGAGCACCCCTTGTTTAACCAGGGCTATGCCTCGATAGGCTGCGCGCCCTGTACCTCGCTCGGCGAAGGGAGGTCAGGACGCTGGGCGGGCATTAAAAAGCGCGAGTGCGGCATACACACCGTGCTCGACGAAGGCGGCTCAAACAGCCCCGAGCGTACGGAACCGGCAAGCAGCGACCCTGCTTCAAGCGAAGATTCCTGAGCGGCAGCGACGCGTAAGCACCTGGCCCGGCGGTGCGGTCAGCCGGTTGGAAAAATCTGCTGCATCTTCATGGCGAGGCTCATGTCGCCCTTGATCTTCAACTTGCCACCCATGAAGGCCATCTGGGGGTTGAGTTCGCCGTTGATCATGTCGAGGAAATCGGCGACCGATATCGTTACCGAGATGTTCGGCTTTGGATGGGCCCCGGCCTGGGCCAGGTCTCCCTCGATGACACCGTTGGCGATCACCACGTGCCAGGTGCCACCACCGTCGCCGGAAAGCTCGTACTGGTAGACAGCCGTCAAACCAGCGGCAGCGGCCGAGTTGAAGCGCCTGGGCATTTCTTCGAATACCTGCTGAATGTTGTCGGCCCTTACCATGCTTAACTTCCGCCCCTCGCCGCGCTCTTGAACAAGACAACGCGGTCGATGGCGTATTAAGCGTGGTGTGAACCTGAGTCAACCGGAACGGTTATCTCCTCCCCCCGAACGGCGGCGGGAGGAATCGCTTATGCGCCCACCCGCGGCCCACGGGAGCCCAAACGAAAAAGCCCC
>JACNKC010000081.1 GCA_014382245.1 Pseudomonadota bacterium
GGGGGTGAGGGCGAGCGCCAGAGTTTGGACGGGCCGGGGGGCGCGGGGCCCGCGGGGGGATCGTGAAGCGCTGGACGCTGTCCGCGCTGTTGCTCTTCGCCTTTGTCTTCGGGGGATTCCCCCGCCGGCTGCTCCGCGAACCCCTGCGCGCCGAGCCACTACGGCGGGCGGGCGTTGAGCTCGAGCTGGGCAGCGTGCGACCGGCGTGGCCGCCGGGCTACCGGGCCAGCGACGTCAGGATTTCAAGAAATGGCTACCGCCTGCAGCTCGACTCGCTGTGGCTGAGACCAGCCAGCGGGGGTCTGCTCGTTGAAGTTGCGGCCTGCGGGGGCAGTGCGCGCCTGGCCCTGTCCAGGGAGGGCCCGCTGCGGAGCTTGCGCCTGGGCTTCGGCGAACTCGACCCCTCCCGCTGCCTGGATGGCGCCACCCTGGTGATGGAGGGAAAACTCGCTGGCGAAATCAACCTCAGCGGTGGCCTGTCATCGGCGGCGTCGGGCCACGGGAGCATTCACGTCGAAAGCAGCAGCGGCACCGTGTCGGGTCACCTGCCGGTGGCCGGTACTGACGGCCTGGGCATAGGCAACTGGAGCTACGACTCGGCCCGGCTCAACGGCCGCTTGGAAAACAGAGATCTCGAATTCTTCGATTCCGGGGCTACGGCCGAGGGCATCGACTGGCAGCTGGACAGTGCCCGCCTGTGGCACGACGGCCGTGGCAACTGGAAGAATCAGACTGATTTCCGCGCCCGCCGGGTTGTGGACAGCCCGAGATCGAAGTTGCTGCTGGCTATGCTTCCCAGGGCCACCGAGTCGACCGAGGGCTGGCGCAGCTATCGCCTGAGCGGAAACCTGTCGTCCCCCAAGCTCATCGGACTGAAGTAACGGCCGGCTGGGCTCAGACCGAAGCGGCAGCCACTATGGCGCGTACAAGTTCCACGTTGTTCCCGTGGCCTGTCTTGCGAGCATGTACCCGGGCCTGCAGCGGCGCACCCAACAGGTAGAGGTCGCCCAGAAGGTCCAGGATCTTGTGACGGGCCAACTCGTCAGCAAAGCGCAGCTCGGTGTTGACGATGCCTCCCTCGCCTATGAGTATAAAATTGCTCAGCAGGCCTCCCTGGCCCAGGCCCGCGCCCTCCAACCGGCGTATTTCTTCGACAAAGCCAAAGGTCCTCGCCGGCGCTATCTGCTCTTTGAATGCACCCGGACTGTCGAGCACGAAGGTGTAGACCTGATCGCCCACCGGCTCGGGATAAGACAGCTCGTAAGTCAGCTCCAGCCTGTCGGCCGGAGTAACTACGATGAACTGGTCCGGGCCCGGCTCAAGGCGGATTTCCTTGTCGACAGTGACCGCCGCTATATCGGCGTCCTGGTCAATGACGCCAGCCGACTCGAGCAGCTCGCAGAACTCTACCGCCGAGCCGTCGAGAATGGGCACCTCGCCTTCGACCTTTACCAACAGGTTGGTCACTCCGTAGGCGTGCAGGGCCGCCATCAAGTGCTCAATGGTGCGCGCTGCCACCCCGTCGCGGTACAGCGAAGTCGCGTAGCCCGTGGAGTCCACGTTGTCCACGTGGGCGAGCACCTGCGAGTCGCTACCCACCCCCGCAAAGCGGATACCGTTGCCCGGCCCCAGCGGATGCAGGATGACCCCGGTGCGCACACCGCTGTGCAGCCCCAGGCCTCCGCCTACCACGCTGCGCGCCAGGGTACGCTGACGCAGCAAGGGCTGGCCCAGAGACACAGGCCTGGCTGCGGGAACGTCCCCGTGTTTGTCGACGGTGATAGCGCTGTCTTCGCTCAGGGCACGACCCACGCTGCGCAACAGGCCGTCTATGGAAAATGGCTTCTCGAGAAAATCACTGGCACCCAGGCGCGTGGCGCGTACGGCTGTCTCCACGTTGCCGTGGCCCGAAACCACCACCACCGGCAGGTCCTCGTAGATCTCCCGTATGCGCGCGAGCAGGTCGATACCGTCCAGTCCGGGCATCCACACGTCGAGCAACACCAGTCCCGGCAGCTGTGCCGCCAGCGACTCCAGCGCCGCGTGGCCGTCGGCGGCCTCCGAAACGCTGTAGCCCTCATCACGAAGCACGCCACCCATGCTCTCCCGCACCGAGGCGTCGTCGTCAACTATCAGTATGGAACGGTTCATTTACGGTCCACCGGAAATTCTATTTTGAAACGACTGCCGGTCGGAGAGTTGTCTACGACGCCAAAGTAGGCCTGGTGGTCGGCCGCCACCGAGGCCACCATCGCCAGCCCCAGCCCCGAGCCATCTTCCTTGGTTGAATAGAAGGGGTCAAACACCCTCGCGCGCATTTCTGCCGGTATCCCCGGACCGTTGTCGATCACCTCGAGAACTGCCCGCTGCAGCTTCTCATCGTAGCTGGTGCGCACCGCCACCCGGCCGCGGCTTGCTCCACGGTCACCGTCGGCCGAGTCGGCGGCGTATACAGCGTTGTCGAGCAGGTTAATCAGCGCCCGCTTGACGGCCTCGCGGTCCATCATGACGGCGGGCAGGTCGTCCCCGCGATGAAACTCCACGTCAAGATCGGGGCGCGATTGAACGTACAGCGGCATGGTCTCTTCTACCAGCGGGTTGAGAAAATGCCGCAACTTGACGCTGTCCGACTGCCTGGCGAAGCTCGAGAACTGGTTGACCATGGCCTTGAGCTGCTCCACCTGGGTGACGATGGTGCCGGTGCACTCTTCGAGTATGGCCCGCTCTTCGGGCGGCAGCCCCGCCCCCACCCTGCGACTGAGGCGCTGGGCCGAGAGGCTTATGGGCGTCAGTGGATTCTTGACCTCGTGCGCCACCCGGCGGGCGACCTCTCGCCAGGCCTCCATGCGCTCGGCAGCGGCGATCTGCGACACGTCCTCGAAGAACAGCACCGAGCCGGCCTTCTCACCCGAGCGACGGCGCAGCTCGGTGGCGGTCACGAGCAGGGTGCGACCCTCTTCTTCGCGGTCAACGTTGCGGCTGCTGCCCGAAGGCAGGGTGCCGGACCGCACGTCATCGAGCAGCGCTATGACGGTGTCATAGCCGGCCTCCCCCAGCAGCGACACCACGTCGCGCCCCGAGGGATCGACATCGCTCAGACCCAGCAACGACACGGCCGCAGGGTTGACCGTGGCCACCAGTCCGTCAACGTCCACCGAAACCACGCCCGCATCGACGTTCCGCAGTATGTTCTCGGTATAGCGGGCACGCTCATCGAGCGCGTCGTGGCCGGCCTTGAGCTGGGCTGTCATCGAGCGAAAACCCCTGACCAGGGTACCCATCTCGTCACCACCGGCCTCGGGGACCTCGGCCTCCCAGTTGCCCTCGGCTACCTCGCGGGTCGCTTCGGCCAGGCGCCCTATGGGCTCGGTGATACCACGCGCGAGGTACAGTCCCAGCCAGGTCGCCGCGAACACCACCACCAGTGAGGCCAGCACCATGGTGAGCGTGTAAAGGCTCTTGAAGGGCTTACGATTGAGCTTCAGCTGCCGGTAGTCGCGAAACGACGAAAGGATGTCTTCGCTCCAGCGCCTCGGACCGGCGCGCAGCAGGTAGTCGACAACCACCACCCCGACAACGGTATCACCGTCTGCACCCAGTACCGGGGCAACACCACGCAGCAGGTCCTCATCGCCCACGTGCTCTATTTCGACGGCGGCCTGTCCGGCCAGCGCCCGTTCGACCAGCGCCCACGCGGGTGGACCGGCCTCAAGGGGATCCTCGCCGCTCACGCTGGTGAGCACAGCCTCGCCGCTGGAATCAAACACCCTGACCGAGCCGCTGCCCGCGTGGCCCTGGCGGTCACGCAACACAGCCTCGGCTCTTGCCGCGGCACCCGGGCGATTCAACCCTGCGCCGCGCAAGGAGAGGGCCAGCTCTTCGGCGCCGAGGGAAGCCGTGTCGGCCGAGTCTCGGTAATAAGTGCGGGCCAGGTTGTACGCACCCGACAGAGCCTGCTCAACCTCACTGGAGAACCAGTTGTCAATGGAATTCGTGAAGAAAACCGTAGACACCAGCAACATGAGTGCAGCCGGAAACAGCGCGATAGACACGAAGGCCATCACCATGCGGCTTCGCAGCTGGCTGCCCAGCACCCCGCGGCGGCGCTCGAGCACCAGCTTCATCACGTTGCGCACCACGAGAAAAGCCACCACCAGCAGCAACACGATGTTGAGGTTGATGAGCAGAAAGGAGACGACGTTCTGCGAGCCGCCGCCGGGCCCGGGGTTGGAGAACTCCCAGTAGGCAAAGAACATGACCGCGGCGCCGGCGGCGGCTATGATCGCGCCTTCGCGCCAACGACGCCGACGTTCCTCTGCCGAGGTCGTGCTGACGTCGCGGGTCATTCGAACAGCGCCGGCTGGCGCTCGCCCGCCCGACGACCGAAGTGCTCGTAGGCGCGCGCGGTGGCCACACGGCCGCGCGGTGTCCGCTGCACGAAGCCGGTGCGGATGAGATAGGTCTCGTACAGCTCCTCGAGCGTGCCGGCGTCTTCGCCTATGGCTGCCGCCAGCGTGTCGAGGCCCACCGGGCCGCCATCGAACTTGTCGATGATGGTGAGCACGAACTCCCGGTCCATGGCGTCAAAGCCGGCCTCGTCGACCTTGAGCATGGCCAGGCCGTCGAGCGCTACCTGCAGGGTGACGCTGCCCTGGGCGCGCACCTGGGCAAAGTCGCGCAGGCGCCGCAACAGTCTATTGGCTATCCTTGGCGTTCCCCTGGACCTGCGGGCCAACTCGCGCGCTGCGTCGCTCTCAAGCTCCACGCCCAGCAGGCCGGCCGAACGCGAAGCAACCCGCTCGAGCTCTTCTGCCGAGTAGAACTCCAGCCTGAACGAAGAGCCGAAACGCGACCTCAAGGGTGCCGTGAGCATGCCCGACCTGGTGGTAGCGCCCACCAGCGTGAACGGAGCCACGTCGAGCGAGATGCTGCGGGCCGAGGGGCCCTCGCCCACCACGATGTCGAGCCGTCGGTCCTCCATGGCGGGGTAGAGTATCTCTTCTATGGCCTTGCCCAGGCGGTGAATCTCGTCGATGAAGAGCACGTCGCCGGGCTCGAGCGAGGTGAGGATGGCCGCAAGATCGCCGGCCTTCTCTATGGCCGGTCCGCTGCTCGCGTGCAGATGACCTCCCATCTCGGTGGCAATGATGTGCGCGAGCGAGGTCTTACCAAGGCCCGGTGGGCCCATGAGCAGCACGTGATCCAGGGGTTCGTTCCGGCCCAGGGCCGCCTTCATGGCCACGTCGAGGTTTTCGCGCACGGCTTGCTGGCCCACGTACTCAGCCAACGTGGCCGGGCGCAAGCCCGGCTCACCCGTCACGTCGCCGGCCTGCCTGAGGGGCGACGCGTTCTGTTCGACGGCGTCGGGAGCGGAGTCAACGCTCACGCCGACAACCTCTTGAGCGACATGCGTATCAGTCCCTGCAAGTCGTCACCGGCATCGGAACGGCTGGCGCGCACGGCGTCGCCGGCCTGTTGCCTGCGATAACCCAGGGCCAGAAGCGCGGCCACCGCGTCGGAGTCAACGTCGCTGTTCTCTGCAGCCGAGAGCTGCTCGACCTTGCCCTTGAGCTCCACCAGCAGACGCTCGGCGGTCTTGCGACCAACCCCGGGCACGGCCACCAGCGTGGCCACGTCCTGCTCGAGCACAGCTCTTGCCAACTCGGCGGGCTGTATGGCTGACAACACGGCCAGCGCCATCCTGGGGCCGATGCCGGACACCGACCTCAGGGTGGTGAACAGCTCCTTTTCGCTCTCGTCCATAAAGGCAAACAACTCTAGCGCGTTCTCACGCATGCTGGTGAGCACGTACAGAGAAACCTCGCAGCCGGTGTCGGGCAGGCGACTGTAAGTGTTGAAGGAAACACGGGCCTGGTACCCCACGCCGTTTACGTCGATCAAGACCTGGCCGGGGTCGGACGACTGCAGCATGCCTCGCAGAAAACCTATCATCGCCTGGCCACCCCCGCCCGCCCACGCGATTGCCGAGCCCCGCGCGCAGCATCCAGGGCGCCCGCTACCTTGCGGTCGTAGCCGTGACGCAGGATGTGGCAGGCCGCCAGTGCCAGGGCGTCGGCCTCGTCTTCCGCGGGAGTGTCCACCAGCGAAAGCATGCGCGACACCGCCACGATCATGGCCTGCTTATCAGCCCGCCCGTGCCCGGCAATGGCCTTCTTGACGGCCGCCGGGCTGTACTCCTCGAGCTCAACGCCGCCATAAGCCGACGCGGCCATTACCACGCCGCGGGCCTCGCCTATGCGAAACGCGCTCTGCGGGTTACGCGCTACAAAGTTGCGTTCGAGACTCAGGACGTCTGGTTGATGAATCTGCATGAGTTCCTGCAACTCGCGCCACACGGTGACCAGGCGGCCGGCCGTATCGCCCCTGCCCAGCAGCAGGGTGCCGGAGTCCACGCGTGTCATGCGCGAGCCGCTGGCGCTTACGACACCCCAGCCCATCTTGATCGTGCCGGGGTCGATTCCGAGCACCAGCATTGCTGCAGCGGGAGGGCTCCGCTCAGGCGGACAGCCGCTCCACCTCGGAGTCGTCTATTTCAAAGTTGGCGGACACCCGTTGTACGTCGTCGTGATCGTCGAGGGCCTCGAGCAGCTTGAGAGCCGTCTCGGCTTCCTTGCCCTCCAGGCGCACGGTTTCTTTGGGCAGCAATACTATCTCGGCACCTTGCACTTTCAGTCCCGAGTCTTCGAGCGACTGCCGGGCGGTGTCGAGATCCTTGACCTCAAGGGTAACCACGAATACGTCGTCGTCGGCCTGGACGTCGGAGGCGCCGGCCTCCACGGCGGTCTCGAAAACCTGGTCCTCGCTCGTGCCCTCGGCTGCTACGCGCAGCTCCCCGACTCGGTCAAAGTTCCAGCCCACGCAGCCGTTCTCGCCCAGGTTGCCACCGAACTTGCTGAAAATATGCCTGATGTCGGCCGCCGTACGATTCTTATTGTCGGTGAGAGACTCGATGATTACCGCCATGCCGGCAGGGCCATAGCCCTCGTAAGACATTTCCTGGTAGTCCACGCCCTCGAGATCGCCGGTGCCCTTCTTGATGGCCCGCTCGATGTTGTCCAGCGGCATGCTCTGCCCACGAGCAGTGGCAACGGCGGTGCGAAGGCGCGGGTTGCCAGCCGGATCGCCGCCCCCGGCGCGGGCCGCCACCGTGATTTCCTTGATGAGCTTGGTAAAGAGCTTGCCGCGCTTAGCGTCAACGGCCGCCTTCTTGTGCTTTATCGAGCTCCACTTTGAGTGTCCTGACATAGATCTTACCGGGGCCGGCCCCAGCCCGCCCGTGCTGGATACCACAGCCGTCGCCGACAGTAAACGCACGGCCCGCCGTGCTCACTTGTCGCGTTCCTGGCGCGCGTTTGCCGACCAGCTGTCGACAAGGCGGTGATAGTCGGGAACGAAGGCGGTGTGGACCTGCCCGTCTGCGCTGTCGTCAGCCAAAGAACCTGCGGTATCGAGTCCAAGTTGCCGCCGCAGCGCCAGCCTGGCTCGCTGGGGCAGGCTGGCGCGCGGCACCTCGCTATCGAGCAAGCCGGCTTCTATCAACGCCATCCTCGCGAGCTCGAGGCGCGCGCGAGCCGCCTGCTGCTTTCCGGCCGCAGCAGCGACCACCCTCTCGAAAGACCGTGTTGCCACGGCCGCGTCCAGCCCAGCAGCCAGGGCCACCTCGACGACACCCTGGGAATCCAGCAGTTCCATTGCATGAAGCCACAAGGAGCACTCGAGGTAGTTACCGGAGCTCTTCATTCTCGGCCCGAAAGCCTCCAGCGACATTCCCGGGCGCTGGCGCCGTTCGAGTATGAAGACACCGGCAACGCTCGGACGCTCGGGACCCAGGCGGCGCAGGTGTTCCATTATCGAGCGCCGGTAGTCAGCGTGAACACGGCAGCGCCTGAGAAGATGCTCGCAGTCCTCCGGAACCATGCCTCCCGACAACAGGTCGGCGTACAGCGAATAAACGAAGGGGTCCGACTCCCAGTCGTCGCCGAACAGCAGTTCGCGAGCTCCGGGCTGCACCCGCCGCGCACCGGCCAGCAGTCGATCCAGCTTGAAACCGACCTGCTCGCGCAGCAGGTCCAGGCGCCCCCGGACGAGGTGACGAACCTGGTGCTTAAAGCTTATGTCCTCGTACTCAACTCCGTCCAGGCGTAGCTTTTCTCGTATTGCACGCGAGATCTGCGGCGGCGAAGCCGATATGAAGAATACCTGCTGGCGGTAGCCGGCTTCTATCGAGCAGCGGTGCATACCGCGTATGAGTTCGACCACGCCCGGCACTGCTCGCTTGTCGCTCCCCTTCTCGAAGGGCACCTTGATCAACTCGCGCAGAGACTCGAAGCTGGTCTCGAGATAAGTCTTGTCCAGGTCCCAACGACAGACGGTCAACTGGCCCGTCCGCGCCTTCACAGCGGCAACCCTTCATCGGCCAGCTCGGCCAGCAGCCTGCGCGTCGCCGGCAGTGCAGCGTGTCCCGCGGGAGCCCGGGCCAGGCGTTGCGCCAGGGCCCCGAGGGCCGCAAAGTCGTCGACGTCTGACCACGGCGGCAGCACGCTGTAACGAATAGCGGCGGCCTGCAGGCGATTCACGGTCTGCTCAAAAACGTCTGTCCCGCCCCAGGGCACCGACAGCCTGAACACCGGTGGTACACTCCCCCTGCAAGCGATGAGGTAATAGCCACCGTCCTGGGCGGGGCCGATGACGACACGGTCGCCACTGCCCTCGCGCAGATGGCCCGCGGCCTGCTCCAGCAGGGCCAACGGCAGGTCGGGACTGTCAGAGCCCATAAGGATGGCCGGTGCGCCGGCAGAGAGAGCGAGCACGCGCTGCATGCGGTCACCGAGCGAGCCCCGGCCCTGCCCAACTAACCCGAATCCATGTCTGCGGGCCCTGCCCGCCAGCCAACTGCAATCGTCCCGGTCGGCCACGGCCAGTACCAGGTTGAGCGGCCTGGACGCGTCGCCCCGACCAGCCTCGCGTGCCGCGACGAGCAAGCCGAGACTGTCGTCTACAAAGGCCTTGTGACAGCGCGCAGCCTGCTCGTGGTCAAGCGGCGGTACCAGCCGGGTTTTGACCTCTCCGGGCCGCGGCTCACGCGCAAAAAGATAGACGGTCACCGCCTGTGCCAACGGTCCCTGTCGCGTACCCACGGTGGCAATTTTGCACGCCCGCCCTACCCGGGCAACAGCACGCTCGAGCCTGCCGCCGCAGGCACTCCCGGGACCCCAGGCCCCTCACCCCACGGTTGACTTCAAGCTGGGCACGGGCCAGACTCTCGCGATTGCGGGTGGTAAGAATGTCTTATGCTGTCATAAAAACTGGTGGAAAACAGTACCGCGTGAGCCCGGGAAGCACGGTCACTGTTGAAAAACTCGATGGCAATCCCGGCGATACCGTGGAATTTGCCCAGGTGTTGCTGCACGGCAACGAGGGGCAGATAGAAGTCGGTCGACCGCTGCTTGAAGGCGTAACAGTAAACGGCGTCATACTGCGCCAGGACCGCGGAGCGCGTATACTGGTATACAAGAAAAAACGCCGCAAGAACTACCGCCGCCGCCAGGGGCACCGGCAATACGAGACCACTGTGAGCATAACCGGGATATCCAACTGACGATTTACTGTTAACTTGCTGTTAACGATTTTCTGCAGAAACAATTTTTTACGGACACAAGCACGGACATTCGATATGGCTCATAAGAAGGGACAGGGAAGCACCCGTAACGGCCGCGACACTCGAGGCCAGCGCCGCGGGGTCAAAATTTTCGGTGGCCAGGCCGTCACGGCCGGCAACATTCTTGTGCGCCAGCTCGGCACCCGCATCCACCCCGGCACGGGCGTGGGCATGGGCCGGGACTACACGCTGTTCGCCCTGCGCGACGGCGTCGTACGCTACGAGCGACTCGGTCGCGACAGAAAAAAAGTCAGCGTATATCCCGCCTGAGGGCGTGACGTGAAGTTCATCGACGAAGCCCGCATCCGCGTTTTCGGCGGAGACGGGGGCAACGGCGCCTGCGCCTTCCTGCGAGAAAAGTACCGGCCCATGGGCGGACCCTCGGGGGGCGACGGCGGCAGGGGTGGCTGCGTGTGGGCCGTGGCGAGCAGCCACATGACCACCCTGCAGGACTACCGTTTCAAGCGTGAGATCAAGGCCGACCGTGGCGGCGACGGCCAGGGCAAGGGCAAGCACGGGCGGGCCGCCGGCGACATAGAGTTACCGCTGCCCATAGGCTCAATCATACGCGACCTCGACAGCGGCCAGGTGGTCGGAGATCTCATTGCGGACGGCCAGCGCGTAATGCTGGCCGGTGGTGGCGACGGCGGACGCGGCAACGCGCGCTTTGCTACGCCCACCAACCAGGCCCCGCGCCGGGCCGACCACGGCGGACCGGGCGAGCAGCACTCGCTGGAATTTGAACTGCGCCTGTTGGCCGACGCCGGCATCATCGGCCTGCCCAACGCGGGCAAATCGAGCCTGCTCTCGCGCCTCAGCGCGGCCCGACCGAGAATTGCCGACTACCCCTTTACAACCCTGGTACCCACGCTCGGGGTGGTGGCGGTGGCCGAGGAGGCCTCGTTCGTGATGGCCGACATACCGGGCCTTATAGAAGGCGCCCACCAGGGCCACGGCCTGGGTACGCAGTTTCTCAGGCACGTGGACCGGGCCGCCCTGCTGGTGCACATGGTCGACGCATCGGGCCGCGATGCCGAGCAGGTCATGGTCGATTTCGACACCGTGAATGGCGAGTTAAGGGGTTTTGCCGAACAACTCGCGAACAGACCGCAGGTGGTCGTCGTAAATAAAACCGATCTGCCCGATGCGACTGAATTGCTGCCGGCCTTGCGACGTCTGTTCGCAGAGCGCAACATCGTTTTTGAGGCCATATCGGCTGCCACGGGCGAGGGCTGTGCGCGGCTTGCTGCAGTAATATGGAAACAGCTGCGGCAGCAGCGAGGCGACAACGCCAAGCGACAGGCCATGCACGACTGAAACGAAGCCGACAAAAACCTGCTGACAAAAAAATGTCCCAGCTCAAGCACAAGCCAGCAATACTCACGTCTGTAAGGCGGGTTGTCGTAAAGCTGGGCAGCAGCGTGGTGACAACGGCTTCGAGCATCAACGACCAGCGCGTAGCCGCCATCGCCGCCGAAATCGCACGCATGGTCGACCACGGCTACCAGGTTGTGCTGGTCAGCTCCGGGGCCCGGGCGGCAGGACTGTCGCGACTGGGCATGAGCGCCATGCCCGTGGCCATACCCGAACAGCAGGCAGCGGCAGCCGTCGGACAGATCAGCCTCATGTCCCACTACGAGCGTTGTTTTTCAGACTGCGGACACCACGTGGGCCAGGTACTGCTGAGCGTGGGCGACCTGCACGACCGCAGCCGTTACCTGAACGCCCGCCACACCATGGAGCACCTGCTGGCGCACGGCATCATCCCGGTCGTGAACGAGAACGACTCGGTGGCAGTCGAAGAGCTCAAGTTCGGTGACAACGACCACCTGTCGGCCCTGGTCGCGGGCCTTGTGAGCGCCGAGCTGCTGGTGATACTCACCGACGTGGACGGCGTATACGACGGGCCTCCCACGCTTGCCTCGTCGAGCGTGGTGGACCTGATAGAAAACATCGACCAATACGTGCTCGAATTCGATGGCCCAACGGGCGCGAGGAAACTCCCCTCGGGAGAGCTGGGCACCGGCGGCATGGCGAGTAAGCTGCGCGCTGCGGCCAGTGCCGCCCACCGCGGCATAACTACCGTGATCGCCGACGGCACGAACGAGGGCAGCCTCTCGCGAGCGCTGCAGGCTGACAGCTGCACGGGTACACTGGTACTGGCCTCCGCCTCGCCCATTTCGCATCGTAAGCACTGGATAGCCTACGGCATGGCCACCTCGGGAACCCTGCAGGTGGATAAGGGCGCCCTGGCTGCCCTGTCGGAGCGCGGCGGCAGCCTGCTCCCTTCGGGCGTGACCTCGGTCGTGGGATCGTTTGCCGCCGGCGATTGCGTGACCTGCCTCGGGCCTGACGGCAAGGAGTTCGCGCGCGGGCTGGTGGCCTACGATTCCGAGGACTGCGAGCGCATAAAGGGCAGCCACAGCAGCAGCATCGAGGCCAGTCTCGGTTATCACTCCGGCGACGAGCTGATACACAGGGACAACCTGGTACTGCTCGAGGAGCTGGCCCAGGAAATCAAGTCCGGTGACTGAAGACATGCAGGAAATCGACACGAAGACTTACGTTGACGAGCTCTGCCGGCAGGCGCGCAGCGCGTCTCGGCAACTGGCCACGCTCACCAACGAGCAACGCAACGCGGCCTTGCGCGAGATCGCCTCGCGCCTGGTCGAAGCCGAATCGCTGCTCTGCCAACGCAACGCGCTCGACCTCGAAGCTGGACGCGAAGCCGGTCTCGGCTCGGCCCTGCTCGACCGCCTCACGCTCAACCCCGAACGCGTGCAGGGCATGTCCGAGGGCCTGCTTACCGTGGCCGATCTCGACGATCCCCTGGCGGGCGCCATCGACCGCTGGCGCGCGCCGTCGGGAATCGACATTGAGCAGCGCCGCATACCCATAGGCGTGATTGGCATGATCTACGAGTCGCGCCCCAACGTTACGGCCGACGTGACCGCGCTGTGCGTCAAGTCGGGCAACGCGGTCATACTCAAGGGCGGCAAGGAGGCCATACACTCCAACAGCGCCATCGCCGAAGTGGTTACGGCCGGACTACGCGCTAACGGTGTTCCCGAGACCGCCGTGCAGCTGGTGCAGCGTACCGACAGGGAAACCACCAACGAGCTACTCACCCGTGACGACTCGATAGACCTGCTCATACCGCGCGGCGGCCCCGGCCTGGTGCGGGCCGTGGCCCAGCGTTCGAGCATTCCCATCATCAAGCACTACGAGGGAGTGTGCAACGTGTACGTCGACGAATCGGCCGACCTCGCGTCGGCAGCCGACATCGTAATGAACGCCAAGGTGCAGCGGCCCGGCGTGTGCAACGCGATAGAAAACCTGCTCGTGCACGCCGAGGTGGCCGACGACCTGCTGGCCGACCTGGCTCCGCGACTGCAAGAGGCGGGCGTGGAAGTACGCGCCTGCCCGCGGGCCATCAAGCTCATAAGCGGCGCTACGGCCGCCAGCGAGGACGACTGGTCTGCCGAGTACCTCGACCTCGTGCTGGCCGTAAAGGTCCTCGACTCGCTTGACGAGGCCATAGAATTTATCAACAGAGAGGGATCGGGTCACTCCGATTCGATTGTGAGCAGCAACAAAGAAAACGCCGAGCGCTTTCTTTCGCTGGTAGACTCGGCCGTGGTGTACTCAAACGCGTCCACGCGCTTTACCGACGGCTTTGCCTTCGGCTTCGGTGCCGAGATCGGTATTTCGACCAACCGCATCCACGCGCGCGGGCCGATGGCTCTGCGCGAGTTGACGACCTACAAGTACGTGGTGCGCGGCCAGGGCCAGGTAAGGGACTGAGCCCTTGCCGCGACTGGGTATACTGGGTGGCACCTTCGACCCGGTGCACCTCGGCCACCTCAGGGCGGCCGTTCACACGGCCCGCGCGCTGGGCCTGGACAGGGTCCTGCTTGTGCCCGCCCCGCTCCCCCCGCACAAACCCGCGGACCAGCCGGCCGATGCCCGCCACAGGCTCGCGATGGTCGGCCTCGCCACGGCCGACCACGAGGGTCTTGAGGCCTGCGACATCGAGTTCCAGCGGCAGGGGCCTTCTTACACCGTCGATACCCTGTCTGCACTGGCCGAGCGTGAGCCCGACAGCGAACTGTACCTGCTCGTGGGCATAGACGCCTGGCTCGAGGTCAACAGTTGGCACGAGCCCCAGCGCATTCTCGGGCTGGCCAACGTGGTGGTGCTGTCGCGTCCCGGCCAGCCCGCACCTGCACAGCCACCGCCGCTTCCCTTTGCCGACAGCAGCGACGCTTGTTATGATTCGAAAATCGGTTGTTACCGGCACAGCAGCGGCCATCTTGTCATGACCCACCTGTTAGAAGGCCTCGATGTATCCTCGTCGCGCGTGCGCGAGTGCGTGCGCAGCCAGTTGGCTATCGAAGACCTCGTGGGCCCAGCGGTGGCGGCTTACATCAAACAAAACGACCTGTACAAAACATGAAAAACGAAGTTTCCCCCTCCCCCTCAAACGAAACCCGCCCCCCCTCTGGCCATGATTCGGGCACTGCTGATTCGAGTGCTGAGCTGGTGACAGCAATTGCGGCCGCAGCCGAAGAGCGCAACGCCACCGACACCGTGGTGATCGACATGGCCGACGACAGCTCAATAGCGGACCACTTCGTGATATGCACGGCACGCTCGACCATACAGGTGCGGGCCATCTGCGAGCACGCTGAAGACGAGGCCACGCTCGTGGGCCGCGAGCCCATATCGCGCGAGGGACTGGAGTTCGCACACTGGGCGCTCGTGGACTACGGCGACGTGGTACTGCACGTGTTCCTCGAAGACACGCGAGCCGTCTACGACCTTGAACGGCTGTGGCACCGCGCTCCCCGCCGCGACTGGAACGCGGTGCCGGCCTGCAACCAGAAACCACCAGCGGGACTGCGATCAGCGGGGACGTAAACACCGATGTTTCGACGCACGCTGTTATTCGTAGTCCTGCTGCTCATGGCTGCCGCCATCGCCGCCCTGCTGCACCTGAACCCCGACAATGCCAGGTTTTCGCTGGGCACCGAGTGGTCGGTGGAACTGCCCGTGGGAGTGCTGGTGCTGCTGTCGCTTTGCGCTGGCGCGCTGGCCATCTTCGTGCTCGCGCTGATACACGAGGGCCGCAATGCTCTTCGCGCATGGCGGGTCAACCGCGAGGTGAGAGCTGCCGCGTGGAGCCTGTCGGCCCGCAGCGAGGCCCGCTCGCTGGCGCTGTCGGGCGACTACGCACGCGCCCGCGCGTTGTTTACCAAGGCGGCTAAAAAACACGAACCCGACCCCGGGCAGGTGGTAGACATGGCCGACACCTGGTTCGAAGAAGGCCGCCCCGACCAGGCCCGCAAGCTTCTGGAAAACGGCCTGAAAGACCTCGGCAACGATCCGCTGCTGCTCTTTTCCTACGCCCGCGCGTGCTCGCTGTTGGACGATCACCCGGCGGCCCTGTCGGCGCTCGGTCGCGCGCGTGCCAGCTACCCCGACAGTCCGCGAGTGCTCGAGATGCTGCGTGACGAACTCTTTGCAGCGGCCGACTGGGACACCGCAGAACAGGTGCAGCAACGACTGGCGCGCATACGGCCCGACGACGACGGCGAACGCAACCGGCTGCTGGGCGCGCGTTATGAAAAAGCCATGCAGAGCCGAGGCGAGCTGCGCGAGGCCCTGCTCAGGAGCATCACCGACAGCGACCCCGACTTTTCGGCCGCCCTGCTCGAACGTGCGCGCGCGCTGGTGAGTTCGGACCATCGGCGCCAGGCCACCCGCCTGCTCGAGAAAGCCGTGCTCAGAAAACCCACGGCGATACTGCTGCACGAGCTCGAACTACTGAGCGATGGCGCAGAGGGCAACCGCATGTCCAAGCTCTACCAAAAGGCATTGGCCCGCCACCCCGACAACCACGGGCTGGCGCTGCTGGCGGCGCGCTACTATGCGGATCACTCGCAAGCGGATACGGCCCGCGAGCTGCTCGAAAAAACCGCAGCCGACAACGACGCGGCAAAAACGCTGTGGCTGCAGATCGAAACCGGTAGCTCGACGTCGAGCGCCGCGGTGCACGGCGACGCCGGCAGCAATGGCAACGCGCCGATTGTGGGCGGTCCGGGGCCGGTGTTCACCTGCTCGGCCTGCTCGGCGGGCAGCAGTGAATGGACAGCGCGTTGCAGCTGCTGCGGCCGCTGGAGCAGCCTGGACACCCCCGCCTGAGAGGCAGACGCACCGAGAGGGTCACCGATCGCAACGATCGTAAATCACCCCTCGGAGGTATTCAAGGATCGTCGAAGCTGCACGGGCGTGTGGTGGTGCTGGGAGCTGTGCACCAGATCGGTGGAGGGTCATACGGTGGTAGCCGAAACGGTCCTCCAGCAGGTGTTCCCACCCATACGGGGGGGGGGGGGGGGGGGCGGGGGGTTTTTTTTTTTTTGGAAACCGGGGAAGGGAAGGGGGGTTACCTTTTTTTAAAGCTTTTTGTTTGTGGAAAGTTAACGGGACAAAAGTTTTTCGGGTTTTGGCCGCAGGGCCCGCCTGAGCAAAGCGTTTTTAAACGAAAAGTTTGGCCGGG
>JACNKC010000003.1 GCA_014382245.1 Pseudomonadota bacterium
ACCGGTATAAACTGCCTGCCGTTGTGGGTGGCGATCGTGTAGCCAACCATGTCCGGCGTCACCGTTGAACGGCGCGACCAGGTACGTATCGGCCGCCTGTTACTCACGTCCTGCGCTTCTATCTTTTTCATCAGATGGGCATCCACGAACGGTCCCTTTTTAATTGATCTAGGCAATTCAGTCCTTCCTCCGTTTACCTGGCGCGGTCACCTGCGCTTCCGACGCGCCACGATGTACTTGTCGCTGTGACGCTTGCCCCTGGTCCTGTATCCCTTGGTCGGTTTACCCCACGGCGTGGTGGGGTGGTTTCCCTTAGACCGGCCCTCACCACCACCGTGCGGGTGATCGACCGGGTTCATGGCAATACCGCGCACACTTGGCCTCCGACCCGCCCAGCGAGAGCGACCGGCCTTACCAATCGTTACGTTCTCGTGTTGCTGGTTACCCACCGACCCTATGGTGGCCCGGCACACCCGCCTCACGTTGCGAAGTTCACCCGAGGGCAGTCGCAGCAGTACGAAGTTGCCTTCGCGGGCCACGATCTGGGCTCCGGTACCGGCGCTGCGCGCCAGGGCGGCTCCCGCACCCGGCTTCAACTCTATGGCATGGACCACGGTTCCGAGCGGTATCGAGCCCAGCTCCATGGTATTGCCAACCTTTATGTCCGAACCCTCGCCGGCGATTACCGTGTCGCCCACCGACAGGTTCGCTGGCGCGAGGATGTAAGTCTTGGCGCCGTCAGCGTAGTGCAGCAGCGCGATCCTCGCCGAGCGATTGGGATCGTACTCGATCGAAGCAACTTTTGCCGGCACACCATCCTTGCGGCGACGGAAATCCACCAGCCGGTAGCGACGCTTGTGCCCGCCCCCGCGGTGCCTCATCGTTATGCGTCCGTTGACGTTGCGGCCGCCCGAACGGTGTTTTCCACTGGTCAGCGATTTCTCGGGAGTCGAGCGCGTGATCTCCTCGAAATCGAGGCTGGTCTGGAAGCGCCTGCCCGGCGAAGTTGGTTTGTAGGTCTTGATAGCCATCGTCTATTCTCTTTCCCTGCTGCGCTTTACGCGCCTCAGACCTTCTCCATGAGGTCCATGACCTCACCCTCGGCCAGGGTAACGTAAGCCTTCTTCCACGCCTTCTTGCGACCGAGTACCCTGCCCCGCCTGACCTTGCGCCCCAGGTAATTCATCGTACGCACCGAGGCCACCTTGACCTCAAAAAGTTTCTCAACGGCTTTCCGTATGTCGTCTTTGCCCGCACGGGTATCAACCTCGAACACGACCTGGCCGAACTCGCTCACGTCGGTTCCCTTCTCGGTAACCATCGGCGCCTTTATTACGTCACGAAGTTCCATGTCAGGCAGCCAACCTCCGTTCTATTGCTTCGACCGCGGCCGGCGCGAGCAGCAGGGTCTCGTGCTTGAGCAGGTCGTAAACGTTTACGCCATCGACGAGCACCACGCTGACGCCACGCAGGTTGCGAGCCGACAATGCCACGTTGGCGTCCATCTCGGCCAGGACCACCAGCACCGAACCAGACACCGACAGCGAATTGAGCAACTCTTTCATCTGCTTGGTGCACGGTGCCTCAAAGGAAAAATTATCCACTACCTTGACCTGGCCGTCCCTGGCTTTCTGCGACAAGGCACTGGCCAGTGCTGCTCGCCTCGCCTTGCGCGGCAAGCGGTAGCCGAAAGACCGCGGCTGCGGACCAAAAATTGTACCGCCACCTCTCCAGATCGGTGAACGGCTGCTGCCGGCACGCGCGCGACCTGTGCCCTTCTGCTTCCAGGGCTTGGCGCCACCACCACGAATCTTGCCACGGGTCTTAGTCGCAGCCGTTCCTGCCCTATTCGAAGCCCGCTGGGCCAGGACCTGGTCAAACATGAGGTAGTCATTCACCCGGCTGCTGAAAGCCCTGGGAAGCGACAACCGCGATACTTCCTTGTTAGAAGAATCGACCACCGGGACTTCCACCGGCTCTATCTCGCGGCGTTTGCCCGCACCTGTCTTTATCTCAGCCATCCCTGTTTATCCCTTCACCGCCGGACGAATAAGAACCCGGCCGTTACGCGCCCCGGGAACACCGCCCTTGAGAAGAATCACTTCGTCCTCGCTGCGTACCGCGACGACGGTCAGGTTCTGTATGGTGCGCTTCAACGCCCCCATCTGTCCCGGCATCTTCTTGCCCTTGAAAACCCTGCCCGGGTAAGCGCAAGCACCGATGCCGCCCGGTCCACGAAAGGATTCGTGGGTACCGTGTGTGGCCGTCTGGCCGGCAAACTTGTACCTGCGCACCACGCCGGAAAAACCACGGCCCTTGCTGCGCCCGGTCACGTCAACAAGATCGCCGGCAGAGAACACGTCGGCCGCGCTTATCGACTGGCCTGTTTCGTAGGCCGAGGGATCGTCGACCAGCAACTCAGCGAGTATCTCGAAGTCGCTGCGTCCCGCAGGTGACATCTGCCCGCGCACTGCCTTGCTGATGCATTTTTCCTTACGGTTGCCTGTGCCGACCTGTATCGCATTGTAGCCGTGCATTTCTTCGTCGAACACGCGCACGACGATCAAGGGTGTCGCGCGCACAACTGTCACGGGCACCGACTGACCACCGTCGTCAAACACGCGGGTCATTCCAATCTTGGTTCCAATTACTGCAGCCATTTTCTCTTCTCGATAAGCAGCCGCTACTGCAGCCGTATCTCCACGTCCACGCCGGCCGGAAGGTCCAGCTTACCCAGCGAATCAATCGTCTGGTTAGTGGGCTCCAGTATGTCGATGAGCCTCTTGTGTGTCCTGATCTCGAACTGCTCGCGCGACTTTTTGTCAACGTGCGGCGAACGGTTCACCGTAAAACGCTCGATCCGTGTGGGCACGGGAACCGGGCCCGAAACCGTGCCCCCGCCCCTGCGAACGGCGTCCACGATCTCCCTGACCGACTGGTCGAGGATACGGTGATCGTAACCCTTGAGGCGTATTCTTATCCGCTGGCTCGTCATTTATTTTTCTCCGCCGCCTCCGCCTACTCGGTGATCTTGGTGACCACGCCGGCTCCCACCGTGCGACCG
>JACNKC010000111.1 GCA_014382245.1 Pseudomonadota bacterium
GGGGCCGCCGGGCACCGGGCGCGGGCTCGCGGGGGGCCCGGTGCGAAGGCCGCGCCGGACCCCCCCGCCGCCCCCCGCGCGCGGCTCGCCCGGCGGCACCGTCGGGGGGTTGTTGACCAGTATGTCTGTGGCCGAGTCCCCGGCCGGGGTGGGGGCCACCAGCCGCTCGATGTCGGCGGGCTCGAGAACGTCGGCCTCAACAGCCACCGCCGTTCCGCCGCGCTCCTGTATGTCGGCCACGGTGACGGCCAGCTTGCCCAGCGTGCGCCCGGCCACCACGACCCGGGCTCCCTCGGCGCCCAGGGCGAGCGCGATGCCGCGGCCCACGCCCTGGCCAGCGCCGGTTACGATTGCGGTTTTGCCGTCCAGAAATCCCATTGCCGCTGAACAAACCACGTCGCCCCGGCCGATGAAAGGCCCGCGACGCTGCGTCGCCAGCGCCGCCCGGTCAGCTCCCGGTAATCAGTGATCCGTGGTCGGTGAGCTCGCCGCGCTCCCCTTGGCCGCGCCGCCGTGCCATAAGCACTAGATGATAGATCTTTACACCTCGCCCACGCCCAACGGTTACAAGGCCAGCATCGCGCTCGAAGAAATGGAGCTGCCTTACGAGGTGCACGCCATTGACCTGATGTCGGGCGAGCAGAAGCAGCCCGACTTCCTGGCCATCTGCCCCAACGGCCGCATACCCGCCATTGTTGACCGCGACGAAGACGACTTAGCGGTCTTCGAGTCGGGTGCGATCATGATTTACCTGGCCGAGAAGAGTGGACGCTTTTTACCCACCGACACCCGCGGCCGCTCGCGGGTAATACAGTGGCTCATGTTCCAGATGGGCGGCATTGGCCCGATGATGGGACAAGCCAACGTTTTCTTCCGCTACTTTCCCGAGAAGTTGCAGCCGGCTATCGACCGTTACCAGAACGAGAGCCGTCGGTTGTTCGAGGTGCTGGACGGGCAGCTGGCCGACAACGAGTATCTTGCGGGCGATTACTCCATTGCCGACATGGCCAACTGGGCCTGGGTGCGCACGCACAACTGGTCGGGTGTATCGACCGACGGCCTGGACAACCTGTCGCGTTGGATGACCGCCATAGGTGAGCGCCCCGGGGCGCGGGCGGGAGTTACGGTGCCCGTGGATATAAGCGAGATCATGAAGGGCGGCAAAGACGCCGACAAGGCGGCCGAGGAATTCTCGAAGCGCGCCGGCTCCATGCTGCAGAAGTAGCGCCGCGGTAGCAGCCGCCCGGCGCCAGTGGGACAGTGTGATTGGAACCTGCCGCCTTTCGCAGTAAATACAGCCCATGAGTGACCACCCGGTATTAAGGCCCACCCGACTGGCCGCGCTGGAACTGCGCAACCGGGTCGTAAAGACCGCCACGTTTGAGGGTATGACACCCGGCGGTATTCCCTCTGATGATCTTATAGAGCACCACCGGCGCCTGGCCGAGGGCGGTGTGGCGCTCACCACGGTGGCCTACTGCGCGGTGGCAGCCGACGGACGCACCTTCTCGCAGCAGATGTACATGCGCGCCGAGGTGCAGCCGCAGCTGACCCGCCTGGCCGACGCCGTGCACGCCGAGGGTGGGGCGGTGTCCATACAGCTGGGCCACTGCGGTGGATTTTCAAAGAACCTGCAGATGTGGCCGCGTCGTCCCAAGGGGCCGTCGCCTTCTGTAAACCAGTACGGCGCGTTGTCGGGCATGCCGTTGGCTGGTTCGATGAGCCTGGCTCTCATCGAGCGCACGACGGCCGATTTTGCCGCCGCCGCCGCCCGCGCTCGCGACACAGGCATCGATGCTGTCGAGCTGCACCTGGGCCACGGCTACCTGCTGAGCCAGTTTATCAGCCCGCTGTCCAATCGTCGCCGCGATCATTACGGCGGCTCGCTTGAGAACCGCCTGCGGTTTCCCGTCGAGGTCGTGCGAGCGGTGCGCGAGCAGGTGGGCCGCGACTACCCGGTCATCTGCAAGGTCAACCTTGAAGACGGCGCCCGCGGTGGCCTCGAGATAGACGAGGCCGTCGAGGTGGCGCGTGTGCTTGAGCGCGAAGGCGTCGATGCACTGGTGCTGAGTGGAGGCTTCGTGGCTCGCAACGGATTCTACATGCTCAGGGGCGACGCGCCGATCGCCAGCATGGTCGAGGTCGAGAAAAACCCGTTGCAGAAAATTACCCTGCGCTGGATGGGCGAGCGGGTGATACGAGCGCTGCCGTTTGAGCCGATGTTCTTCCTGGAAGGGTCGCGGCGGGTACGAGAGGCCGTGCAAATGCCGTTGATGCTCATGGGTGGCATCGTTTCGTCGGCCAACATGCAGCAGGCCATGGACGAAGGCTTCGATTTAGTAGCCGTGGGGCGGGCGCTTATAGCCGATCCCGATTTCGTGCGCCGGGTCGAACGCGGCGAGCAACCGGTATCGGACTGCAACCACTGCAACGAGTGCGTGGCCGAGATGGACCGTGGGGGAGTAAGATGCGTGTTGCGCGACTGACGGTGGCGCGGCGATGTCCGCGTGTGGCGCTGGTGGCGTTTGTTGCCGTGGGCTTGTCGGTGGCCTCGTGTTCGCTGATCCAGCACGACCAGCGGGCAGCCGTGGCTGACCGGGCTCCCGTGCAATCGACGGACCCCTGGTACGCGGCCGGCCGCGCGGCCGTGGATCGGGCCGACGGCCTGCGTGCCGACAAGCGGCAGGCGCGATCGCTGGTGCTGTTCGTGGGCGACGGCATGGGCATGACCACGGTAACGGCGGCTCGCATACTGGCGGGCCAGCGCCTGGGCCTGGCCGGTGAAGAACACAGGCTTGCGTGGGAAGACTTTCCCCACGTGGCGCTGACCAAGACTTACAACACCAACCAGCAGGTGCCCGACTCGGCGGGCACGGCCACGGCCCTGCTCAGCGGGGTGAAAACCATGGCGCGGGTCATCGGCGTGGACTCGGGGGTGGTGCGTGGAGACTGCGCCTCGCAGGCCGGGCACGAAACAGCGAGCCTGTTCGACCTCGCCGAGGCAGCCGGCATGGCTACCGGCGTGGTCACCACCACGCGACTTACCCACGCGACCCCGGCCGCGGCCTACGCGCACTCGGTGGAGCGTTACTGGGAAGTCGACTCGCGTATGCCCGAAGAGGCCCGCGACGCCGGCTGCGTGGACGTGGCTCGGCAGCTGGTAGCGTTTGGGGCTGGCGACGGCCTGGATGTGGCCCTGGGCGGAGGCAGGCGTAATTTTCTCAGCGATGACGGCAAGGGCGCTGGCGCTGCTGCTTGTCGAACCGCCCTCGATGGTGGCGCTGAGGGCGAGGCGGGAAGCTGCCGAGGCAAGCGCGAAGACGGCCGCGATCTTGTAGCCGCGTGGGTGGATGGCAGCGACGGCAGGCGCGCGGTGTTTACCGCCGACGGTCTGCGCACGGCGGGTAACGGGCCGGGCCTGCTGGGGTTGTTTGCCGACTCGCACCTGCCTTACGTTGTTGACCAACCGCACGCCGGGTTAGACATCGCCTCCGCGGCCACACCGGCTGACAAAGAAGCAGCCGTACCCTCGCTCGCGCTCATGACCGTGCGCGCCCTCGATGTGCTCGCCAAGTCAGACGCGGGCTTCGTGCTGCTGGTCGAAGGCGGACGCATAGACCACGGCCACCACAGGGGGCAGGCCGGTCGCGCGCTCGAAGAGACGCTCGAATTTGATCGTGCGGTGCGCGCCGCGCTCGAGCGCGTTGACGATCGCACGCTGGTCGTAGTGACGGCCGATCATGACCACGGCCTTGCGTTCTCTGGCCTGGCCACGCGCGGTAACCCGATACTCGGCCCGGTGGTCATCAATGATCTCGACGGTACTGCTCGCGAGCAGGCCGACATAGCGGCAGACGGGCGTGCCTACACCGCCTTGACCTACGCCGGCGGCAAGGGAGCGATCGTGGAGGGAGGCGAGGGCGTGTGTCGCGCCGACCCAGGCGACTCCGACCCAGGCGACTCCGACCCAGGCGACGCTGGCTCCGGGGATGCGGGCGGAGGTTGCGGGGCGCCGGGCACGCGGCCCGACCTGCTCCAGCAGGATTGGGCCTCGGGTGACTACCGACAGCAGGCGTTGGTGCCCATGATGGACCTGCCCTACGACGGCGAGCGCTACGTCATGGAGATGCACGGCGGGGCTGACATCGCCGCCTGGGCAAGAGGCCCGGGTGCGTGGCGGCTGCAGGGCACGGTGGAGCAGAACGTGGTCTTTCACGTCATGGCCCGCGCCCTCGGCCTGGCCAAGGGAAGACGTACCTTTTCTCCCTTTTAGACTACGTCTCAAACGGCGAAAAGGTAGGAGGGCTGCTTTGGCAGGGGCGTATAGCTACAAGGTTTTCAGGGGGAACCGGCGGTCCGCCGTCAGCGTGCTGGCTGGAGGAGACCTCCTACCTTTTGCCGAAAAGGTACGTCTTCCCGTTTTGCCTGCGGCGGCAAGCTGCGCTAGGTTGCCACGCTGGCCGTCGCGTACGACCCCACGGGGTAGGCTCGGCGGTTGTCTACCAACCAACCTCAAGCGCCCGTAGCTCAGCTGGATAGAGCACCAGACTACGAATCTGGGGGTCGCAAGTTCGAATCTTGCCGGGCGCACCATGTTTCCCCCTCTTAAATTGCCTCTCGGCCGCTCGCCAGCTCGCAGTCTCACCCATCCGGGGGGGCGTACCCTTGGACAGGAGGGCTGCAGTGGTGGTAGGCTCGTGGGTCTCCGGGGGGGGGGGAACCGCCATGTCTATCAAGTCTCTTACATCATTCTTTTTTACCTGTGCCGTTGCGGCGGCGTTTGTGCTTTCTGCGCCCGCAGGGGCCCTGGCCGATTGCGGCGACTCGATACTGGAGACAGCGGAGCAGTGCGATGATGGCAACTTGCTCGAGGGCGATTGTTGTTCATCGGACTGCCTGTTCGAGCCCAACGGGCAGGTCTGTGATGACGGTGACCCGTGTTCGTCGGACGGAACCTGCAGCGACGGGAGCTGCAACGCCACGGGGAACGCTTGCGACGATGGGATTGATTGCACGCAGGATTACTGTGATCCGGCCTCGGGGGCCTGCCTGAATTGGCCAGACCACGGAATCTGCGACGATGGCCTGTTCTGTAACGGCCGCGAGAGCTGCTCTGCCGCGTTCGGCTGCGAGCTCGGAAACGCCATTACCTGCGACCAGTTCGATACCACGTGTAACGACTGGTCGTGCAGCGAGGCAGAATCCCGCTGCACCAGCGCAGAGACGGGCGACGTTTCCTGCGACTCCGACGGAGACGGCACGCCTGATGATAGCGACCTCTGCCCATCTACACCCGCGGGAGATTCCGCTGCGTACCAGGGCTGCTCTACGGCCGACCTGCTGCGCGCACCCCAAAGATTGACAGAAGGGCCTTCGCAAGAACTGGCGCGGGCAAGCGACTTCATGGCCAAGAACGAGGCCATGAAGCGCTTTGTCCGCACGGCCGACAAACCACACAAAGATCTCGCCAAGGCCAGGCGTTATATCGCCCAGGGCAAGCCCTGCAAGGGCTCCCGCTTCGTCAACAAGGCAGTAGCACGGCAGGACAAGTTCCGGGATAAACTTGCGCTCAAACTACCTAAGCAACTGTTGCGAAGCACGCCGCCCATTTCGTCGGAAACAGCCAGGGGCGACACGCTCGAACTCAACATGGCAACAGCCCTCGCCGAGATGGCCGATAATATGCTGATGATGTCTGCCGACACCACCAGGTCGTCGGCGTTGCAGGTCGACCAGCTCTGCGCGGCTCGTGGAGCCAAGGTCCGCGGCAGCGGAATCATTGCCGGCGTAGACTCTGCCAGCGGCATTCTCTCGCTGGCAAACGGCATGGAAATACTGCTGCCGCCCTCGCCGCGGGGCAAGAAGCGGCCATCTCTCGACCCCGGCGCAACACTGGGTTTCAAAGGCTACCAGATGACCGACGGCAAGGTGCTGGCCCCAAAGGTACACTCGGACTCCAACGAACCCCCTGCGTCGGCGCCACCGATCAACCAGGACCCCTTCGACTGCCTGGACCTGCACATAGTACCGTTGGGCTCGGGCGTTAGTTACGAGCTCGATGCCTACGAGGATCACTCGAACCCGGGTACTTACTACCTCGAAAAGCAGAGCGACATTGTCAACGCGACGCCGTTTTTTGCTTCCTGCCCCGCCTTCGACACGGGGAGCAGCCAGAGCTGCCTGTCGGTGAGTTTGAAACTCGAACGCATCAGTCTGAGCGGCCCCTCGCAGGAACATTCGATCCCGGGCCTCTCATCGGGATCATCGGCAGCACTCGCGCCGGGAATAGACCCGGGTATCGTTAACATTGAGATCACGCTGGCACGCCGGGAGTACGACAGCCTGCTGAATAACCCCTGCGCAAGCCCGGTTACATACAAAACTACGCGCGCGTTTACGGTCAACCTGGTCGACTACGGGGGATACTGCTCGCTGGATTACTCTGAGACCGGCTTCGACCTCGAAGACGTGTACTTCAACGTCGGTGACCCGACGTCGTTTGCACAGTTCGCGACTACCACACTCAACGGCGCAACACTGGCCTCAGCGGTGCCACGGGATTCGTACCAGGCCGCGGCCGAGGGCTATCGTGTGGACGGCGGCGTGTCGAGCTTTCCGTCGGTGCAGCAGCTGGCCCAGGGCGATCACTTTGCCGTCTATCGTAACCATGACTTTTACCCGGGCTACGAACCCCTGTGCGACAGTTTCTGGGTCCCGGTCTTCGGTCTCATGGGATTGGGGGTCACCCAGCGCTCGGGCCTGCGCTGGCCACACGTGACGACCACTAACAACGGCCTGCAGGCACGCTACGGATGCAAGCTACCCGATATCAAGCGAGACCTGCTGGATTTGTGCGGCCCCGATGGCGACAGCTACTACCGCCTGCCCTGGTACCCGAGCTGGACAGAGAACGACGGCCAGTGGTCCTCGGGCCAGGCCAACAACGACGACCCGGTGGCCGGACACTGCGCTCGCCACCGGCGTTGCGTTGGCTGTACCGACTGCGGCACTTGCGAGGGCGGAAAGAACAACAAGTCAATCTGTTCGATCGATGCAGACTGCCCCGACGGTCTGTGCAAGACCAGTTTCTGTTCGCAGGACAGCGACTGCCTGAACGAAGGCGAAACATGCGCAGCGGCTGTTCCGAAGCCTTGGCCTGACCCCCCCGACGATGTGTGCTGGCAGCGCTACGCCTGGGACTTCGGGGCTCCCGTAGACGCCGAAATCCGTACAGCCAGGGGCGGTACAGCGGTGCTGGTTAGAAACGACTCTGCCGGAAACGGGCGGTCCTGCTGGACCGATGACAGTAAAACCCCTACCGAGAAACAGAAAGACTGCGACGTGGGCAACTACGTGTTCGTCCGCCACGAGGACGGCAGCACCGCGGTATACTGGCACATGAAAGAAAATACGGTGGCAATTAACAGTTGTGATGAAGTGCGCCGTGGTGACCTAGTGGGCACCGTGGGTAACACCGGCAACTCCACCGGCCCCCACCTGCATTTTCTCGAACAGCCCTGTGCCAGCTACCCCCCGGACTGTGGCTATTCCGCCCCGGTGCGGTTTGAGACTGGGGCTTCGTTTCCCTTCGACAGCTGCTTCAAGCCCCTGTGGGGTCCGCCCGCGGCTGGCACGAGGCTGTCTACCAACTGCGACTGGCCCGCCAAGGACAGGCCGTGCCCCGGCGGCTAGCACCCGCGTCTCCGTGGGACACTGGTGTGGACTTCCCCCGGTTTCTTAGACAGCCGGAGGCTGTGTTATGAGGCACGTTCAAATGCCTCGGGACTGGGCGTAAATTCGCACGACTGCGTTCAGCCCTCTGACGGGATCGACTGATTATGCCCGGATTACGGTAGTCTATTGATCAGTTTCCAGGATCAATAAGTTCTGGCGCTTCGACAACCATCGCTCCGGACAACCATCGCCCCGGGGGCTCTGTATCCTTCCGGCTTAAGGGGTTACAATGCCGGAATGCGCTTTCCTGACTGCCATACCGGGCTGCTGCGTATAGCTTACTTGTTGCCTGGCGTGTTGTTTGCGCTGACGGCTGCCTCGTCCCCGGTGGGCGCTGCAGGTGGGCTCGCCTCGACGGTACTGTCCATGCAGGGCATCGACTGCCAGGGCTGCGGGATGGCCGCGGCCGCCAAGCTCGAGGGTTCCGAGGGTGTCGAGGAGGTCTCCTTTGACCGGGGCAAGGCCGAGTTGGCCGTGGATTATGACCCGTCAGCGACCGATCCGGCAACGCTCGCCTCGTCGGTGGGCGAACTGGGCTACACCGTGGTTGTTGGAGAGGGCAAGGGCAGGTACCTGCCCGACGTCGAATTCTCTTCCGAACTGGACGTGTCCTGGGCGTCACGCGACGGCGAGGCGGTAGACATCGAGGAGCACCTGGCCGAAGGCAAGGTGACGGTGATCGATTTTTATGCCAAGTGGTGCGGTCCGTGTCGCCTGGTTGATCGCGAAATGTTCTCCATCCTGCGCGCTCGCGACGACGTGGCCCTGCGCAAGGTAAACGTCAACGACTGGGGTTCGCCCGTGGCCCGGCAGTACCTCCGCAAGGTCCCGGAGCTACCGTACGTGATCGTGTACTCGAAGACCGGCCGCAGGGTCGAAGCTATAACCGGTCTCGATCTTAAAGGATTGCGCGCGGCCATAGACCGCGGGGCTTCCGATGGGTAAGCACGGAAGCGTAGCGGCAACTGTCCTGCCGGCACTACTGCTGCTGGCGGTGCCTGCCTGGGGTCAATGAGCCGGTTGAATAAACCCCATGCTCTCCGGTGGAGACGCACCCACTACTGCCGAGTACCAGGCCCCTCTTTCGCAGGGAGGGCTGCGCCTGGGCCTGTCAACCGAATACCACGCATTTACCAGGCCGGTTCACGGAGATGACTACGTTACCTACGAGGAACTGGTAGAGAACTGGCCGGCGACCGAGTCTCATCACAACAGCAAGCTGTACAGCTGGCAGGCCGATTTCTCGCTTCGCTACGCGCTGCGGGACCGGACCGAGCTCTTCGCGGTCCTGCCCCTGCGGCGACTGCGCGTCGAGGTAGCCGAGGAGACCAATCACCATCGTAACGAGACGATTGAAGGGCTGGGTGACATGCAGCTGGGCCTGCGCAGGTTCGTGCGGGCCGAACAGGATTTGCGGGTCGGGGCGATACTGGGAATGAGTCTGCCCACCGGGGAAAAGAAGTCACTGCCCACCGAGGCTTATCTCGGTTCGCACGTTGCCGCCGACCTCGGTATCGACGTTCCATCGCACAGTCACCTGCGCCTGGGCAGCGGTACCGTCAATCCCTTTGTCGCCGTCGACGGGGTCTACACGCCGGAAGGCGGTTGGATATACATGGGTTCGATGAGCGTGACCGTACCGTTCTACGATGCATCCGACGGTTACCGGACCGCGACCAGTGCTTCGGTCACCCTCGGGCTTGGCCGCCGCGTGCAAGACGAGGATTTGTCGATCAACATGTTTGTCGGTGTGTCGTACTCAGGCCGCGACGAGTTTCACGGCGACCCGGTCACGGGCACGCTCGGTACCCACGATGGCAACCTCGATGTCACCAATACCGGTCGTTTCGAGGTGACACTCAGGCCCACTCTCGGCTATCGGTTTTCCGACAGTCTTTCACTCGATTTCCAACTCACGATGCCCGTTTATACACGCATACACGAGGACGTTGACCAGCGTGACGTACAGCTTTCCGAGAGGGTAGGCGTGGTGGCGTCGCTCAGTTACCAGATCTGACGCGGTGGCCTCCCGGCCTGTCCGGGTCGACGCGTTCGATTCAAGGGGGCAGTCAAAATACCGCCGGCGGTGAGGGGAACTTAACTCCCCGGGGCCCGGTCTAATCCAGTAAGCGTTTTGGATGGCGGCCGTCAACAAAGCCGATGAAAGGAAAAAGCAGGCTGTAGCCGAGCATCGACTGGATTTCGGGGCTGCACAGCCGCGCTCTTTCCCGCGAGACAAGCATTAGACAAGCTACCCCACCGGTTTGCAGCGGGTGTGGCGGGCTGCCAGCCTCAACCGATGTTCGAGTTTCCTGCCGCCTGGCCACGTCGAATCGCGCTTGCCGTGGTGTCGGCTTTTTTCACCTTCGCCGGTGTCACCCACTTCACCAACCCGGGGTTTTTTGTGGCCATCGTGCCCCCGTGGCTGCCGGCCCACCTTGAGCTGGTCTACATAAGCGGCGTGTTTGAAATTCTCGGCGGGCTGGGTGTGCTCCTGGCGGCAACGCGACGGAAGGCCGGCTACGGGCTGATCGCGCTGCTGGTGGCCGTGTACCCGGCCAACATACACATGGCGTTGCATCCCGAGCTGTTTCCCGACATGACGGCTACGGCCTTGTACCTGAGGCTGCCGATGCAGTTCGTGGCGGCCTGGCTGGTGTGGTGGGCCGCCTGCGATGACAACGCGAGCGTGTAAGCACGCCGCGAGCGCCGGGGCAGCCGTGCACGTGCGACCACGGCGAGGGGAGTACCCGGCGACATGAGCAGGCTGCTAGGAGCGATACGCCAGAACGGTTACGTGGTGCGCGATATTCACGCGGCCATGGCCCACTGGAGCTCGACGCTGAGCGTGGGGCCGTTCTTCTTTTTCGAGCAAGCCCCGCTTGAGAAATTCTGTTACAAGGGTGAGCCCTCGGCGTGCAGGTGCAGCATCGCGCTGGCCAACAGCGGCGACCTGCAGGTCGAACTCATACAGCAGCTCAACGACGAGCCGTCCATGTACCGCGATTTTCTCGCGTCCGGCAACGAGGGCCTGCAGCACCTGGCCTTCTGGACCGAGGACATGGACAACGACCTCGAGCACATGCAAAAACTCGGCTACCGCGTGGGGCAGTCGGGGCAGGTGGGCGACGACGGGCGCTTTGTGTACTACGATACCGGTGGCCCGGCGGGCACCACTATAGAGCTGAGCGAGATAAGCGGCGCCAAGGGTGAGTTCTTTGACTACGTGCGGCAGGCAGCCCTCGATTGGGACGGGAGCGATCCCGTGGTGCGTGTAGGCGGCTGATGAGGAAAATGCCTGCGTGGCAATAGCCCAGCGTACGCGTATGAACGATTCTTACCACTACCTGCCCAAGAACGTTGGCGAGATCGTCGTTCGCCCGTTCTCCTTCGATTTTCCCGAGGATCTCGATCCGCTGTGGGTTCCGGCCAACCCGGTGCGCTCGCACTTTTTCAACGGCGTGTCGTTGACCATGCCCTACCTCGAGCCCTACCTGGTGCAGACGAGTCGTGAGGCCGCCGAGCTCATAGATGACCCCCGCCTGCTCGAGGACATGAAAGCTTTCGACGGCCAGGAGTCCCGCCACTTCGAGTGCCACCGACGCTTGAACAAGCTGTTGAGAGACAACGGCTATCCCGAGTTTGCGCAGGTCGAGCAGCGGCTCAAGGCGTCTTACGCCAGGCTTTCAAAGCGCAGCCTGAGAACGCGGCTGGCCTACAGCGCCGGCTTTGAAACCATGACCAACGGGTTTACGACCTGGATGATAGCCAAGCGGCGCTCCTTGTGGCGCGGGGCCGAGCGTCACGTGACCTCGTTCTGGCTCATGCACATGCTCGAAGAGGCCGAGCACAAGACCGTGGCCTTCGATGCCTACATGGCTTACTCGGGCAAGTACCTGCCGCGGGCCTTCGGCGTGCTGCACGGGTCTTTGCACGTGCTGGGCTACGGGCTCATTGGTATGTTCACGGCGCTTAAAAAAGACGGCAGGCTGCGCCGACCCGGTGACCTGGCCCGCTTGGTCCGTGAAATGTGCGTGCTGGCCTGGAACGTGGCACCTTTTCTGTTACACGGCTTGTCGCCCTGGCATAATCCAAGGGACTTCAAGGACACCGACTGGATGCTCGAGTGGATAGCCGCTTACAAGAAGCTGCCCGAGGGGGAGTTGATACCGCTTATAGATACCAGCGATCCGGAGATGCCGGTTCCTTTCTGACACGATAGCGTTGCAAAATAACACGGCGCAGCAACAGCGGCTGCGCCACTTACAGGGGGTTCGGATGGACAGGCTTCAAAGAATAGCGATAGCAAACGGCTTGCTGGTGGTACTGGCGGGGATGCTCGCCGGTTTCATGTTGATTTTTTCTCTCATAGGCGGGTGGGAACTGTGGCCAGGTAACATCGTGTCCTTTTCGGTTTACGGGACCAGCGAAGGCTGGGTAAGAGCCCACAGCGGCGGTGCCATGAACGGCATCCTGCTGGTGGTCATCGGCCTGGCCTTGCCCAGGATGGGCCTGTCCGAGAAGCGGCAGCGGTTGATGGTTTACGGCTTCATGGCCGTGGCGTGGGGTTTTACTGCCTTTTACTGGCTCGGCAACGCGGCGGGTAACAGGGGGCTTAGCTTCGGGACAAACCAGCTCGGCAACAGCGATGTCTTCGGGGTACTGGGTTTTCTTTTTGGCGCGCTACCGGTGTTCCTGGTCATGTACCTGCTGGTGATAGCAGCCCGGGGATTGTTGAAAGACAGCAACTGAAGATCGGCGGGAGCGGTTAGAACTGGAAGTAGTAAAACGGCTGGCCGGTGCCGGCGAACAACATCAGCACGCAGAGAAACCCGCCGAGGTAGACCGCGCGTGCGGGCGAAGCTCCAGAACCCGGGCCAGTTGCCGAGCACCACGTTGCTCAACGCGTAGGCCGCCACCAGTATGGCGACCACCGCCAGCAGGGTTCGGCCGCCGGGTTTGTCGGCCCGTTTGTCGGGCGAACCGCTCTCGTCAACCCGGGAAGATTCCTCCTCCTCTGTAAGCACTTCCAGTCGATCCCCCCCTGGTTCGCCGCTCAGACTCACCCGCCACGGCCTATCCCTCCAGCGTCACGCCGTAGTAGTCGGTGTACGGCAGCATTTTTTTTCTGATCCTGGCGGGATCAAAACCCCACTGCTCGGCCGAGTACTTGTGTTGCCCGAACTTGCCCTTGGGCTTGGCCTTCATGTAGGCGCGTATGGCGTCGGCGTGCGGGCCTGCAAACGGGCGGTCGAGTTGCGAGTAAAGCTCTTCTACCGCTCCGGCAGGGTCGGCCATGAGCTGCGAGAAGTGCAGGTCGATAATACTGTCGGCAAATTCTCCCTCCGAGCGACGCCGTGCGAGGTCTACCATCATGTCGCCCAGCCCCACGCCGTCGGGGTCGGGCATGCCGACCTCGTCGCTGCGCTGCCAGCGTACCGTGGCCAGCGTGCTGAAGGCCGAGGGTTCGGTTTTCAAGGGGTCTCGGTGGGTGTGTACGACTCGCGCGTCGGGATAAGTGTCGAGCAACATGTCGATAAACGCCAGGTACAGGGGTGTCTTCAAGACCCAGTTGCGAGGCGGGCCGCCATGCTGCAGGGCCTGCAGCAATGCCCGGTGGTAGCGCATGGTGGCGGGGTAGTCGGCGTCCCAGTTTGGCACGTCGGCTATCATCGACCAGTGGCCGCCCGAGAATCCCGGCAAGGTGAGCGTGACGCACTCCACGGGCAGGTCGGCGCGCAACTCGTGGATGGCCGCGAACTCCGGTTGCACGTCGGCCCAGAATTCCTGCTCGCACTCGGCCATGGCCACCCGGGCTTGCTCGTTGGCGCGGTCAAAGGCCAGCGGGTGGATGACCTCCCAGGCCAGTGGCGCGCGCGCGGTGGTATCGAGCGAGAGCAGTTCAAAAAGTATCGAGGTGCCCGACCTGGGCGGGCCGGTGATGACCAGCGGGGCGTCGATATTTTCGTCGGCCATGGCCGGGGTCTCGCTGCGCGCACGGGTCAGAAACAGTCGCGTGCGCAGGCCGCGCAGAATTTCCTGCCGGGTCATGAGGCGGCCCATCGTGTTGAGCGCCCCGGTGGACTCGAGCTCTTCGAGCAGGGACGTGAAGCGGGCCTGCCAGTCGCCGTCGTAGCTGCCGAAGTCGCTGAGGTCGCCCGTCGATTCGACCGCGTCGTTTATCAGTGCGTCGGCGTCGAGCGGGATCAGCCTGCGCGCACCGGCCACCGAATCGCCCATGGCGTTTATGCGCCGTACCCAGTCGGGGCGGGTGTAGTGCCCGGCCAGTGTTTTACTTGTCGACGACATCGGCTGTTGCTTGCCCCGGGGTACGACCCCGAGCCCGTGGGTGGCCGCTGGATCTCAGCCTACGGCTATCTCGATGCCTTCGCCCGAGGGGTCGTCGTAGCGCTGGTGCAGTATGGGCAGGACGAGCTCGGGAGCCACGGGGCCCAGCACCTTGCCGTTGCTCTGCGTGGTGCCTTCCTCGTACTCAAAGCGCGTGAGCTTGACCACCTCGATGTCGGCAACGGGGTCGAGCGGCGATTCGCCCAGGGTGATGCCGGCGCCTTCGAGCTCCCAGGAGTTGCTGTGGTCCTGGTGCCAGTCGAGTCGTACGAGCAAGGGGTCGTTGTCAAAAGACTTGCCCGCCTCGCAGGACGGAAACATCTTCAGGCAGAAGCCGTGCTGGGTAAACTTGCGCGGGCCAAGCTCTTTGCCAAGCGTGCCCTCGGCTGTCACGTAGGTAAAGCCCATGCGGCTCACGCTCGCTGAAAAGTTATCGCCCTCCCTCTTGAAATCTATCTGGGCAATTTTCTTGGCCTCGCCGTAAGTCTCGCGGCCGGGCACGACCGCCTGCTCGGTGGTCATGGGCATGGTGATGAGGTTTACGCCCTCTACGCCCTCGTGGGTGACCTGCACGCCGAAGACCATCGCGCCGATGGTCATGCTGTACTCGGGCGAGATCTCCATGGTGATGTCGGTAAACGTCACGCAGACCAGCGGACGATCAACGGGGTCAAAGGGTTTGAGGACAAGTGCGCGGTAGATCTCGGGGTGGGTCTCGTACTCCACCCGGATCTGCCGCATCGAGCTCTGCATGAACTCCGGGTTTTCCCGCTGGGCTTTCTGTACCTGTTCGAGGGTTCTGACGTAGCGCAATTGTGCCATTGGCGGTCTCCTTTTGAGTCGCTGACACTGCCACGTTGCCAGCCTGTAGGCCAGCCCGGCAGGGAGTACACGCAGGCCGCTAGCGAAAGCGAGGTGGTCGTTTCTCGATAAAAGCCGCCACCGCCTCGGCGTGCTCGGGTGTCTTCCAGCACTCGCGCAGCAGCGCCACCCAGTCGAGGCCCGCGGGCATTCCACCCGATCCGTCCTGGGTGTTGTGGCCTGCTACTGGGTATTTTCTCGCTCCAGAGACCGGCGGCGCACACCGGTGCTACGCTGCAAACCCGCCGACACGGTAGCGACCCTCGAGCGCTAACTTAACTTAGCAGC
>JACNKC010000085.1 GCA_014382245.1 Pseudomonadota bacterium
GGCCTTCACGAAACCTCCCCCGTCAGCAGCCAGCGCGTCCAGTGAAGGAGTCGTGGCCAACCCGGCGCCATAAGCTCCAACGTGATCCGCTCTCAGCGTATCGGCGATGATCAGTAAAACGTTGGGGCCCGTGGCGGAACCAGTATCGGCCATGTCGTCACCGCCCTCGCCGCCAGCATAAAACGTCACAACGACTCCCAGCAGCAAGGCCGCTGCAACCAGGCCGCCGCAGGTTCGCGCTGCCGTCAACGCGTCGCCCTTATACTGGACCCGGCGCTGGACGACCGCGCGCAGCAGCAAAAACAACAGCAGCGCGCCGACCAGGAGCCCCAGGTGCACTGCTATACCGCTGGGACTGGCAAGCGGCAGGTTCTCGGCGAATAAATCCCTCGTGATACGGAACTTCGAAACGACCAGGCCCAGTGAAGCGGCCACCAGTCCGGCGGCAACGGCCTGGGTCGATTGTTTGAGCGCCGGTAGCGGCAACACTGCGCAGAGCAGTCCCCAGCCGCCACCCATGGCTGCACCCAGCAGTCCGTAGCTGCAGGCAGCAAAGAAAAACACCCAGTACTCGGCGGCACCACCACCGGCTGCGATGACCCCACCTTCGACCACCCCGACCAGGGCACCACCGGCAAAGCCACCGGCTACACCAGCAAAGATTCTTCCAAGCAAGCTGTTCAAACCCACGTTCTCCTTTAGTTCCTTTCGTTCTTTTCCATCGGCGCCTCTAGGCCTCAACTGCCTATGCGACTTTCGCAATCAAGGCTTCGTACATGTCTTCCATCTGCCGCACCATCGACTCGGCAGAAAAGCGCTGCTCGACCCGTTCACGTGCTGCGCGCCCCATCTCGGCGCCCAGCGACCGATCCTTAAAAAGCGTGCTCAAAACGTCAGCAGTACCCTGCACGTCGCCATACTCCACCAGGAAACCCGATATACCATGGTCGATCATTATAGGTGCCCCGCCGACGGCGGTCGACACCACGGGCATCTGCATGGCCATTGCTTCGAGCAATGCGTTGGACATCCCCTCTGTTTCCGAGGGAAGCAGGAACACGTCCGCCTGCGCAAAAAAAGCGGGCATATCACCCACGACGCCACAGGGCTCGATCCTGTCAGCCACGCCACGCGCACGGGCCAGCTGGGCGGCCTCACCGGCGAGCTCGCTTTCCCCCGCCACCCTGACACGCAGGCCGGGAAACTCCTTTGCCAGTACCGAGATCACGTCGAGCAGAAGCGGGTATCCCTTGCGTGGTTTGAACTGCATCACCACGGCCAGCACCGGTCCGTCGGCCTCCCGGTCTGCGGACTCCGCCGCTACCTGGAATCGACGCAGGTCTATACCGCTGGGAATCATCAACATGCGATCCGGCTTCACCCCCTCCACCCTCTCGGTGAACCCAAGCACTGCCGGTGAATTGCCCGTGACCAGGTCGGTGAACGCGTTGGACACCCTGACCGCGGCCCACTCTGACAGACCCGACGGTTCGTGCAGACCTCGGCGACTGGTGACCACCCGCTTGACACCGGCCATGCGGGCGCAAACGGCTGCGAAAAAATTACCCCTCAGCAGGTAGCCGTGCACGAGGCCAGGGCCCAGTACCTTCAGCTCGCTCACCAGCCGACGCGCGCCTCGCCAGTCGACAACGTGACCAAGCCCACCGCTCATTCCCATTGTAGCCACCGGAACATCCAGGGCAGCAACCCGGGACAAAAGATCACCCTCGTCCCTGAGCGCGAACAGGTGAGGAGCAAAGCGCTCGCGGTCGAGCAACCTCAGAACCTGCAGCAGGTGAGTTTGCGTACCACCCGTATGCATCGAGGCGACAACGTAGGCGATTGGAACTGGACGGTGGCTGCTCATGGGGTCAGGCGCTCGCCTGGGCGGTTTTATTCTACCAGACGTGGGCCACGCTAACCGCGGCTTCGCTCCCGGAACTCGGCCAGGGCCCGACGCCAGGATGCGACGTCGCTGCGACGTAAAACCAGGACTTCCGATAAACCCAGCCCCGATTCCCGAAGAAAGAATACCAGCAACAGTACGGCGGCCACGGTATACGACAAGGTGGTGGCCATGGCGGCACCCGCGATGCCCCGCGACGGAATGAGCAACAGGTTGAGCCCCAGGTTTCCAGCCAGGGCTATGTACGCAGCCACTATGTTGACCTGCTGCCGGTTGCGACTCGTGAAGTTTCGTGACAGCAGCACGTACAGAGACATCATGACTATACCAGCGCAGACCCACGGCAGTGGGACCGCCGCCGGCGCAAAATCGCTGCCGTACCACAAGGTGATAAACCAACGGCCGCTCATGGCGAGCACAGCGGCCGCCAGGCTCGATATAACCAGGATCTGCCGGCAGGCCATGGCCGTCATCCGGTGGGCTTCCGCCTCGCTGCTCCCAGCGAGGCGCGGAAACATTGCCATGCCCAACGACTGCGGGATGTACATCAGGTGCTCGGCAAGGCGAGCCGCGATCGAGTAGAAAGCGACTTGCGCCGGGTTCAAAAAATACGCGACCATGTAGATGTCGGCCTTGAAATGAAAATGGGAAGCGATGATCTGCACGTGGGACTTGATGCCGTAGCGAAACATCCGGCGAAAAAGACCGGGGTCGAATCCGCGCGCGATGGGGGTCTCCTTGTTGACGGACCACAACACCCAGGCTCCCATGAGCATTCTCACCGTGACGACGACAGCCAGGGCGCCGGGCAAGCCTGCGCCGAAGCCCACCAGCACCACGGTCATGGCCGCCAGCGTGATCAACGATTCGGCCAACAGTCTCGTGTTGTATACCTTGAAACGATCGGTCGCTTGCAAGGCGGAGTACAGGTAGCTCTCCATTAACAGCAGGGGAACCAGCGGCAGGACAACGGCGAGACTCCAGCTCGAGGCACCCTTGAGTATGGTGCCCAGTAACTGCTCCCTGAAAACCACGATCGCAGCCACCAGCAGTAGCGAACTACTAAGCGCTAGATAGAGGACGTTGGCGACCACCTGGCCAACGTCTTCTTTCTCGCGCCGGATAAAATACACGGTCGCCTGTGCCTGCCCGAACTTGGCCAGGGTCACCACGCTGGCGGGAAAAAGCGCAACGAGCGCGAATATGCCTCTATGCTCGGGGCCGAGCATTCGGGCAGTCACCATGCCGGTGAACATGCCCACGGCCATGGTCAGTATTCGCGTGCCGAAGGTACCCGTAACGTCACGGGCCAGGCTTCCCTCGGTCCAGGCCCCCTCATTCTTTGTCGGCGGGGTATCAGCCACCCGGCTACTCCATAGCGGGGACAATCAGCCCCGTTACCAGCTCCTCCAGCTTCTCCTCAGGCCCGATCTGCAACCTGAAACACGGTACCCCTGATGCCAGCTGTTCGGCATCGGCGCGGGCTTCGGGGGCCGAGGTTTCGGCCGCGAGGTCGAGCACCTCGCCCATGATGCCGATGCGGCGCACTTCCTGGGCCATGGTATTGCCGGCGAACATGCGTTCTACGCAGGCAGACGCTTCACATCTTTCGAGTAAAGTGTGACTGCCCCGTTCGACGGAAAAAACAGCAGCCGGTTCGCAGGGGTTCATTTCGATCTCTGCAGGCACGTATCCCTCCCTTGCAAAAACCCGCCCCTCTCCAGTTGCTACCAACCTATCAGCCCCGGCCCCGGCGAGGGCCAGGCTGTGCGAATCCAGTAACACCGTCTCGGGACAGGCGAGCACCTGCGAAGCATTGTAGAGCAGCAGGTTGTCCGACAACATCGCCGACCCGTCCACGCCGAGCATGGACACCGCCAGTGTGGACTTGCCGCAGCCGGGCATACCCGCGAGCAAGGCCGTGCCCGACGGGGTGCGCACCGCTCCCCCGTGGAGAACATGCCAGCCCTGCTGGCGACTCAACCACCACAGCACGGGGTGGTAAAATAGATAGTAAGCCAGTGTACTGAAGCGATGCGACATCAAGGCATCAAGACGTCGCCGGTAGCGAAGCCGACGCAGCCACTCGACCCCCTTCCGGTTACCCAGGCGAAAATAATATTTACCTTCCAGCGAGGTCGGTGTGTCCGACGCGTCGATATGTAGCTTGAGGTTGGCAAAATCATCGATGCGCATCCACCAAGCCTGGCCACCTTTCAGGTATAGATCCCGGTCTGGCTGTCGTTCCCAGTCTCCGAGGCCGAAGACCTCGCGCGGAGAACGCGGCGGTTTTCCGTCGCACCAGGTCAGGCGCGACAGCAGGTCGGGTGGTCTGGAGTCTTCTACCAGCAGTCTCTTAAAAACAGAGGATGCGTAGTCGCGGAAAAGTGCCGAGTCGCTGTAGAGGTCCAGCCGCACCCCGTGCAGCGCCAAGCGCAGTGCTTCATCTTGCTGATTCAACATGTAACAGGCCCGGTTCAGGCCCGGACGCCGCTCCCCGGGCTACCATGATAGCGCTCGATCACGCCGTCATAAACAGCGCAGATGCTATCTACGTGCCGTTGCAGTGAAAAAAGTTTCGCGTTTGCGCGTCCGCCGAGGGCCAGTGACTGCGCGACCTCGCCGTTCTCGAGTATTGACACAAGGGCGTCGGCCAGTGCCGCTGGGTCGCCAGGCTCGACCAGGAGCCCATCTACCTCCTGGTGCACGAACTCGGGTACACCCCCCGCCCTCGTGGCGACCACCGGGGTTCCGACGGCCATGGCTTCGATTATCACGCGACCAAAAGGCTCGCCGCGCACCGAGCTATGAACGACCACGTCGGCCGCGGCCATCACGTCGGGGACATCGCCGCGCGCACCGGTAAACAGAACCCTCGACGCCAGCCCGTGTTCTTCCACGAAACGCCGACAGCGCTCCGCGTAGTCGTGCCCACTCCTGTGCACTCCACCTACCAGGGCGACGGTCAAAGCAGGAATCCTTTCCTTGAGAAGAAGCAGGGCCTCGAGCACTACTATCTGCCCCTTCCACTCCTGCAGGTTGCCGACCACCACGACCAGCCTGCCGTCCTCTCCTATGCCGAACTCGTGCCTTATTTTGCCCAAGGGTTTCTCCGGCTTGAAGCGTTCGAGATCGAGACCATCGTAGATCACGTGGTAGGCCGGGGGGCGTATTCCCTGCGACACGCAGTGGCTCTTAATGGCCTCGGTCATGCAGATCGAGGCTGCGACACCACCGGCCAGGCCGCGCTCTACGAACGAGTGCTTGTCGAAGCCCTTGCTGTGCACCACGCAGGGGATACGGCACAGCCGTGCGGCCACGATCGCATCAAGGTTGGCCCTGTAGCCGTTGCACACGTGGACGAGGTCTGGTTTTTCCGCCGAAAGCACGCGTGACAGCCTCAAGGCAGTGGGCAGGGTTTCAAAGGCGAAGTCGCCGGCCCGGCGCACGAACTGCAGGACCGAAGCGACCGCCGAAACTGACTTGACCCGGCGGTAGCTGGGGTTTGTGTGCAAGCCGTGGTCCCGGGGCAAGCGTCGCTTGTTGAAAACGATGACGCGTACCCCCAGCTGCCGGAGTTCCTCGACGACTTCCTTGTCCTCGTAAAGGACAACCACCGGTTCGTAGCGGGAGCGGTCCAGTCCACTGATGAGATGCACCATCCCGGTCAGAGACCCACCGACCACGTGCCCGGAAGAAGCCTCGAGGAAAAGGACTTTCATTTTCCCGCGTCCGCCGATCGACGAAGCGCCTCGTCGGTGGCAACAGTGGCTGACCAGCCGAGGATCTCGCGGGCCCGCGTGTTCGAGTAACTTGCGTTCCTGGCAGATCTCTCAAACTGGTAGGCGGGTGTCCATTGCCGGCGCTTGAGTAGCTTGAAGAGAAACGCCACGGCTCTTATCGCGGGCAGCAGCAATGCTGGCGGCAGGTAGACCACCTTGGCCCCCGACGACTCGGCCGCTGCCAGCAAGCTGAAGTACTCTCGCTGCCTGAGCGCACTATCGTCGACAAGGTTAAACACCTGGCCGTCCACCCCGGGGGTCGTGGCCGCGAGGACCAGTGCCTCGGCGGCGTTTTCTACGTAACAGATCGGTACCGGGTAAGATGCGCGACTGACAACCAAGCGCAGGGGCCCCAGCCGCTTGCTTACACGGCCCCTGAACAGCGGCCGGCCAGGTCCGTAAAGAACCCCCGGCCTGACAACTACAACAGGGGCACCAGACTTGAGCGCGGCCATCGCCGCGCGATCGGCATGAATTTTTGAGCGGGTATAGTGTCCCCTCAACAGCGGTTTGCGGTCATAGGCTTGTTCTTCGTCGACCTCGATTTCCGAGCGTCCCCGGCCAAGTTCAAATATGCCGAGCGAACTCACGTGCACGAAACGCCGCACACCTGCGGCCACCGAGGCTTCTATCAGCCGGTGAGTGCCCAGCACATTGCTGTTGTGAAAAACGCTCCAATCGCCGCTGGTCTGCACATGTGCGCCAGCGTGAATCACTCCCCCACAGCCCTCCAGCGAAGCAGCGAACCCGTCAACGTTTTCAAGCTCGCCATAAACAACGGTCGCGCCCTGCCCTTCCAGTTCCGTACTGTCTGAACCGGCGCGAACCAGCGCTGTCACGTCGTGGCCGGCTCCACACAGTTGGCTGACAACGCGGGCCCCGAGAAATCCCGTCGAACCCGTAACGAAGACCTTCACCTGCCAGCCCCGTCGCCGTCTTTGGCTATCGCCGCCCAGATCTGCTGCGTGACATCGACCACTGACCGGGCTTCATCCACGCTCACCGGCGACTCACCGCCCTCGTCCACGGCGGAATAAAAGCGAGACAGGAGATTTCCCATACCGGGATAGAACCTGGTTTTCCCAGTCAGGAATTCGACCGTACTGCGCCCCGTCTGCGAAAACAGCTGCCAAGCCTCTTCGAGATTGGGTAGGGACTTACCAATCAGCTTTGGTACGTTGCGGACGACACGCCGGATGATGGTCATGTTGTTCAGGTTCACGTCCACGGTCATGCGGGTTCCGTAAAGCCTGAGCGTGTTGCTCTGCGGGTGGGCGTTCATCGAAATCGTCAACATCCCACTCACGTCGCCTGATTTCATCAGCACGCGCAGCTCGCGCGGACCTTTTTCATCCCTGCGATCAAAAGCCCAGGCCTGGAGTTCATCGACCGGCCCGAGGAAAGCCAGTTGCAGGTACAGCGGGTGAGGCAGCAGGTCGCCCAGGCCCCCACCCGTGAGCTGGGATAGCCAGGCTCGTTCGCTCGCATGACCGGCCTGGTAGCTCTCCACGCCCACGAGGTCACCAAGCACACCGTCTGCAACGAGCCGCCGGGCTTCGAGCATGACGGGATCAAACAGCCGATTGTGGTCAACGCAAAGCATTCGACCAGCCTTGTCGGCGGCAGCGACCATGCGGTTAACTTCTTCTACCGACAGCGCGGCGGGCTTTTCCACCACCACGTGCACACCGGCTTCCAAGGCGTTTACCGCTATCTCGGCGTGGGTATGCGGCGGCGTCAAAACGTGGACGACGTCGAGTTCTTCCGCCGCGAGCATCGAACCCGCATCGGCGTAAGTTCTCTGCACGTCAAAACGATCGGCGAGATCATTAGCGGCACCAAGATCAGCATCAGCTATCGCGACAACGTCGGCACCGGCTTTGCGAATGTAGGGTACGTGTACGCCCGAGATGATGCCGGCTCCTACCAAGCCGACACTGGTGCTGGACGATCGCTCCATTGAATATACCGAGTGAATTTCTGCCCAGTCAGCCGACCGTTCACCGTCGCCGAGATGGCCAACGGCAGAAACCTGCTATGCCGACTCGGCGATCTCCTTGCGGCCTCCGTCCTCGCCTTCGAGGTCTACGCGTTTGCCCCCGAAGCCGTACTGCCTGAGATAAACGAGGTTGGAGTAAACCGGGTCGTCGACTTCAAGAGCCCCTCCCGACAGCAAGCCCCGCAGCTGCTCGACGCCCTGTTGCACCGAGTACTTGGGTTTGAACTTCAAGACGTACTCGATCTTGTCAAAACTGACCTTGTAACTGCGCAGGTCATCAACCGCGGCTACGTGCTCCACCGCGATGCCCAGGTCAGGGAGTGCCGCGGCTACGATGTCGGCGGTTTCGCCGACGGTGTGATTCTGGGAGTTGCCTCCGACGTTGAAGATCTCTCCCGATACTTCTTCGGACGGGGCTTCCGTGGCCGTAAGAAAAGCTCTCGCCACATCCTGCACGTGGACGTGGGGTCGCCATGCTTCGCCACCCATAACGGTCACCTTGCCACCGGAAAGCGCCCGCGTTGTCATGGTGTTGACCATCAGGTCCAGCCTCATCCTCGGCGAGGTACCAAAGACGGTGCCAAGCCTCAGCGTCACCACAGAGCAATCTTCGAGTTCGGAGTGGAGTATTCCTTCCGAAACGATTCGGCTACGGGCGTAAAACGAAATCGGGTTCAGAACCGAGCCCTCGTTGAGAACAAGTCCCTCGTTGGCCCCGTACACGCTGCACGACGAAGCGAACACAACCCGCTTGACCTCGGGGGCCAGGCTAACCACCTGGCTCAGGAGCTTGGTCGACTCCACGTTGATCGCCAGGGTCTCTTCGTGGTCCAGCTCGCAGGCACCGTCGCCGACCAGGGCCGCCAGGGCAATGACCGCACGCACCCCGCGCATACAGCGAATCAGGTCGCGGATATTGCATATATCACCGCGAAGAACTTCCAGGCGCGGGTTCGAGTAACACTCCTTGAGCCCCATGTCACCGTAAAGAAAACAGTCAAGCACGCGAACCCTGTAGCCCTTGGCGAGCAGCATCCTTACCAGGTGACTACCCACGTAACCGGCTCCACCGGTTACCAGTACCATATCTCCGGGTTTCACCCCCCCGCCCGTTACATCGCTGTTGGTCACGCTTGTCTCTCCCTGATCGCAGTACGTACCTCGAAAATGCCGGTGTCCATCTGTTCGAGCAGCCCGGAGAGCGCCGGCAGCAGCCGGTAAGGGATTCCTATCGCCTCGCAGGCCTCGGTAATATCGCGCACCTCGGTCGGACTGAGGTCCGCCAACGAAACCAGTACCAGCTTAACCCGGTGAGTGCTCGCGGCCATGGCCATGTCGGACGCGCCGCCAATGACCCGGATCCCGTGTATGATGCCGCCCCAGCTGTCGGGCTCGTGGTCTATGATTCCCATGGGCATATAACGTGACTCCGGATCTTCAAGCAGTGCCCGCAGTATGTTGTCCGCCCCGTGCCCGGATCCAGCAACGAGAACGTTGACCATCGGCCCGGTCCAGCCGTCACCAGCACGGCCGGCCCGGAAGGCCTGCATGAGATAACGGCTGATCGTCAACATGAAAATGACCAGCAACCAGTCTATCAGGAAAATAGCCCGCGAATGCCCGCGAAAACCCGAAAAGTAATCGGCAGCCACGATGAGCGCTGAGCCCACGCTGACCGCCTTTATGATGGCCGCGAAGTCACGACGGGAAAACCTCTCCACCGCCCGCTGGTAGAGACCGAAGTAGACAAAAATCGGCGGCCGCAACAGCGTGATCCACAGCAGGGTAACCCCTATGTAAGGCATCGACCGATCTTGAAGCACCCAGTCCGTCTTCAACAGGTTGGCAAATATATAGGCCAGCATCACGAGCAGCAGATCGCCCAACGCCATGTAAATACGGCTTCGATTACGGGCGAAAAAACCCACCTTCAACTGGCTCAGCGCGAGCTTGAATACCCCGACCAGCAAAAACCCGAGATCACCGGCAAGCGAAAAATTGCGCACGTAGTCAAGGTCGCGCTGCAGTTTTCCAGGCAGTAGGTGTTCGATGTAGTAGGACTCGGTATCAACCGTACCCTCGGGGTACTCGGCGGTCTCGTCACGCCCGTCCATCTGGCTGGGCCCTATCATGCCCGGCTTCACGTCGAGCACAGCCCGCTGCTCGTTGGAATAGAAGTTTACGAAGTAGGGGTCTTCAGGACGAGGGCCGACGAGCGACATGTCACCCACAAGGACATTGAAGAGTTGCGGCAGCTCGTCCAGCTTCGTCCAGCGCAGGACGTGTCCCACCCGGGTAACGCGGGGATCTCGCTTAACGGTCAGCCTCGCGCCGCTGCGATAAGCGCCCACGACCATCGTCCTGAACTTGAAGATCCAGAAGGGCTGCCCGCCCCTGCCACTTCGCTCCTGGCGATAAAAAACAGGGCCACGGGTATCGAGTTTTACCAACGCGGCTATCACCAGCAGCAGCGGCAACAACACCAGCAGTCCAGGCAGACAGAAGAGCAGGTCGATTAGCCGCTTTCCTATGGACGCGGCGTTCTTCATGCCCGCTGCTCCCCCGCTATTCTCCTGACACTGTTGGCCACCGCGGCTACGTCATCGTCAGTCATCTTGGGGAAGAACGGCAACGAGATCGATGTCTCGAACAGGTTCGAGGCATTCTTGAAACTGTCGCGGCTGAGACCAAGCTTTTCCTGGAACCACGGGTGGTAGTGGGCAGGAATGAAATGGACACTGGTACCTATGTTGTCGGCCTTGAGCATGTCGATGAAATCGTTCCGCGAGCAGCGCAGTTCTGCTGGCTTGAGCCTCATGATGTACAGGTGCCACGCCGACACGCCTTCGGTACAGGGCGCCGGCGTAATGATGCCCGGCAGACCTTCGAGCAGCTCGGTGTAGAGCCTCGCCAATTCAACGCGCCTTTCCTGGAAGCCCTGCAGTCGATCGAGCTGGTGAAGGCCTATGGCCGCGTTGATGTCGGTCATGTTGTACTTGAAGCCCTGCCGCGAAACTTCGTAGTACCAGCTCCCCTCGGCCGAATAGCGTTTCCATGCGTCCCGCGAGATACCGTGAAGCCGGATCATGCGCGCCGCGTCGGCCAGTTCCTCATCGTCGGTAGCCAGCACGCCCCCCTCCCCGGTGGTGATGTTCTTACCGGCGTAGAGGCTGTATGCCGACACCCGCCCGAGGCCACCAACCGGGGCACCCCGGTACTCGGTGCCCAGGGCGTGGGCCGCATCCTGCAACACCCAGGCACCGCAGTTCTCGGCGAGTTCGCCGATCGCGGCCATGTCGCAGGGCACACCGGCTATGTGTATGGGCAGGATGACCCGCGTGGCATCATTGCAGCTTCGAGCCACGAGCGCGGGGTTCATGTTAGGAGAATCCTCGAGGGTGTCCACGAGAACCGGCCTGGCACCAGCCTGGAGAATACTCGAGATGGTCGAGGGAAAGGTATAGGGGCTGGTAATGACTTCGTCGCCCTCTCCAAGCTCACCAGCCACCATGGCTATATGAAGAGCTGCCGTACACGAAGACACCGCGACGGCGTGGCGAACGCCAGCCACCTGCGCAAATTTTTCTTCGAAACGCACGGTCTTCGGCCCCATGGTGAGCCACCCCGACTTCAGGGTATCCACCACCTCGGCGATCTCCTCGTCCCCGAGGTACGGGCGATGAAAAGGGAGAAAATCTTTCAGCCTGCTGTCGCTCACTATCTGCTCGACTCGCCGGACCGTATATAGCTGTTGATAATCGCTCCCAGTTCAACGAGGTTTTTATTCCTGTCCCAGATATCTTCCACTTTCTTTCTCGCCGCCAAGCCGATGCGCGCGGCCAGGCCTGCGTCCCCGTGCAGGCGGGCGATGGCATCGGCCAGCCCCTCGCTGTCTCGTTGCTCAACGAGGATCCCGTCTACACCGTCGTCGATGAGTTCGGGCACGCCCGATATATCAGACCCGATAACAGGAAGGCCCGTGGCCATTGCTTCTGCCAGTACGTTGGGAATCACGTCCTGCTTACCGTAGCGCCCGAGCACTATACTGGGAAGGGCAAAAATATCGGCAGCCCCGTAGAGCCCCGACAATCGGTCATGATCAATATATCCATGGAAGGTCACACGGGCTGAAATTCCAAGCTCTGCAGCTCTTTTTTCAAGAAAAGCTCGCTGTGGGCCGCCGCCGACCACGTCACAGCTCACGCTTATGCCGCGCTGCGCTAAAATGGCGATGGCGTCGAGCAGGTAGTGGATCCCCTTGTACTCTTCGAGGCTGCCGCAGGTCATCACCCTTAAGCCCTCGTGCTCTTCCTTCCTCGCCACACTGAAACGTTCGAGGTCCGCGCCGTGGTAATTCACGTGGATCTTGTCGGACTCGCCCCGGGCTACCATCGTCGCGAGGTATTTTGCGTTCACCCTCGCGCAGGTAACCACGAACTCAGCCGACCTGATCTTCTCGGGCAGCAGCCTGGCCACCATGTGAATGTCGTAGGCGTGGGCCGTGAAGCTATAAGGAATCCCTCTCCACCTGCGTACGAGCATGGCCACCGTGGTGGGATAGGTGGCCCAGTGCGCGTGCACGTGTTCTATGCCCTCTCTCTCAAAAAGCTCGGCGAGGTAGAAAGCGTAGGGCAACATGGCAAAAGAACGCAGCAGGTAGAGCAGGTCGTTGCTCTTCAAGAACGCGTCTGCGCGTTCTTGAATCCCCATCGTGCTGCCACCCCCATCTTCGCCGGCGACGCGCCCTGGCACTTCTTTCCAGGTCGTGAACACGTAGCCGACCAGGCCCAGCGCCTTGAAGGGTTGCGAAGTGAATGCCCGCAGGGTTGCTGCGAGCATTGCCGGCGCCAGGATTCGCGGGCAGTAAGCGGTCTCGTTAACCAACCGAAGAGCTTCGGGCTGTTGCTGGCCCTTGCTTCTTGGCTTCAGGGAAACCAGGCGCAGATCATAGCCGCGCCGCTTCAACCCGAGCACCTCACCCAGGGTAAAGGTCTGGTGTAGGACCGGAAACGCCGGAAAGAGGTAAGCCAGGCGCCGCATAGCTTCAATCAGGCCGCCAAGGCAACCGTTGGCCGCCCACCGGGGACCGTTCCCGTTTCACGGTAGTACTCGTGAAGCCGGATAAGACTCAGGCACAAGCCAACGATGATGTAGAATACGATGTTCACCCACATGTCCGCGAACAGGCAGAATACCACGAAACCGATGAGCGAGGTGTGCATGGCGTCGACAGCCCACTTCATACCCACGGGAGCATAGGCGCCCTCGGCGTACTCGCGACGCAGAACCCGCAGTCTCTTAAACAGGCTGGTAAAAACGTAGAGGTACAGAATGAGAACGACCAGCCCCCCTTCAACCGTCGCCCAGAGATAAGAGTTATGTGGTGGTGCGGTCTCCCCGTATTGGTCTACGGCAGCACGCTCGGTTGAAAAATTGCCCAGGCCCACGCCGAAAACCGGGTGGCGGGGGATCATGGCCAGGGTCGATACGAGGTTCTGACCGCGTTTTTCAAATGATCCACGGGCGATCTGCCCCTCGGCAAGAGCCTCGGGATTAGCCCGAAACTGGGTCAGCCTGGTCGCAACCCCTTCGGGCAATACCACGCCGACCAGGTTCACCTGGAAACCGAATTGCAGCAGCAGGGCCAGCGAGGCAACTGCCATGCCCACGACGCGCCTGAGGCCGAAACGTCCTTCCATCGACACAATGGCCAGAAAAAGCAGGAGATTGAGCACCCCGCTGCGCGAAGCGGTAAGGGGGATAATTATAATCGGAATCGCTACGGCCACGAGCCACATCCCCCGCCCGAACCAGTGCTTTACCTCGTTTCGGTAATACCAGGTAAGAGAGAGACAGAAAAGGGCAAAGTAGGCGAGCTTGTTCGGGTTGCGCCCGGTGTAGAGAGCTGTGCCGACGTCGCCAAGTACCCTTACCCGACCGGTACCCCAACCGAAAGGCCCGGATTCTGCGCTGATGCTGAAGTAGGTCATAACCAGGCAGGCAACCACGGTGGCCATTACAGCTGTGATCTCCCGCGGACTGCGCACGAAAAAGAAAAGAAAAACCAGGAACAAATAGCGAGTGAGCAGTTTCAAGCGCGGATCACGCATGTCGACAAGAACCGAGTAGTCAGCGGCCCTTACGCGCAGCGCTTTCTCTACCACCACCCCCGACGCGCCCTCGCTCGGAGGCATGTAGGCAAACGACGATGCGATAAAAATCAGTGCCGCGATCGCCAGTACGACCATGACCGGTTCCCCAAGAAGCCAACCGGGACGCTCCCTGATAATACCGATAACCAGCATACCAATGAACACCACCCCCAACACGTTGTTAATGGTTATGTTGCCTCCGGCAATCAGGAAGTTGGGGTAGGTAAAAAGGAAGGTAACCACGTAGATGCAGATGCCCACCACCGGGCGGCGCAGCACGAGCGAACCGGCAAGCAGCGCAGAGCCGGCACCGAGCACGACCAGTCCGCCGCCCGTCCTGAAAGCCAGGGCGGCCACCACCGCCACCACGACGGCTGCAACGTAGGCCGCGAGCTGTCCCCCGCGTACCGCGGGCATTGATTGCTGGGTTATCGTCGCCATCGGGCGAGTGCCCTACCGGTCAGGCTACGAGCTCGGATATAGCGACGGGCATGTACTCGCGCCGCTTGTTGAGAACTGAGCCCAGAACTTCCCCACCGGCCTTGCGAACGGCTTCAATGGTCCTCGAAGCTACCGCGACGGGTGTCGAATCGGCCTCCACGACCAGGACCACTCCGTCGACCGCAGCAGCAACCGTGGCCGCGTCCGGGTACAGCGCAAAAGGGGGTACATCGATGAATACCAGGTCGGCCTGAGACGCGAGGTCTTTTACAAGGGCAGGCATGTCCGCTCTCTCGAGCAGCACAATTGCGTCGTCGCCGCCGGTGCCGGCGGTGACCAGGCGAACGCCGCTCTCCGCGGTGTCCTGTATCACCTGGTCCAGGGTCTTCTCGCCGGAGATAACATTCATTACACCTTCGGGCGAACCGGCCTGGGCCATGCGCCACAAGCAAGGAGTACGGAAGTTCATGTCGACAAGGAGAACCTTGTTATTGCCGTTGGAGGCTGCCGCCCGGGCAAGTAACCAGGCCACAGAAGATGCGCCCTCACCGTGCAGTGAACTCGAAACCACGACGGTTTTTACTTCAGCGCCGATGTTGATACTGGTCATGGCCTGCCGTAGTTCGAAATCCTCATCGGCCGTGGCCGTGGCGATCCCGGGTGCAGCGACGCTCCGCTGCCCTGTCTCGGCAGCTCCCGACCTGAGGTTCTCGGCTCTCTTCAATGCTTCATATGTTCTGCTCATGACTTTCTTACTCCAGTTTCACTCGCACCGTTTTCACCGTACTCGTCTTCCGGCAGCTCCGCTATAACGGGAACCCCCAGGTTGTAGCGCACATCGGCGGCGCTGTTCATCACCGGGGTCAACAGCTCCATCGCTACCGCCGAACCAACGCTTATCAGCAGGGCGGCGAACAGCGACAGCACCATGGTAACGACCTTGAAGTCGGGCACCTTCTGCAGGGGAAGCCCCGCTGCCTCGATGATGCTCACGCCCGAAATACCAGCCTTGTCCATCGCGCTCGAAACGCGCAGTTGGTCAAACTTCTGAAGAAGACCGCGGTAACTGTCCTTCTTCTCCTGCCTGTCACGGCGCATCCTCATCACTTCGTAGTGCTGCTCGTGCATCGTGGCGATGCGTACTCCGTAGCCGCCGAGTTTTTCGGCGAGAAGTGCCCTGCGCGACTCCAATGCTCCCAGCTCAGCCTGGGAATCCAACAAGGACTCTTCTATACGCCGGCGAATACTCGAAGCGCTGATTTTCTTGCGACCGACAACGGTCTTCTCCTGGAGCCCCACCTGGGCCGAGAGCGCCGCTATCTCCCTGTCCACGTCCATGAGCAGGCGATGCTCGGGAGTGTAGAGCTGCATCAGCCGTTCTCTTTCAATCTTGAGACGCGAAAGGTTCTGGCGCAGGAAACCAACCAGCGGGTTGGGCACCATGTCTACCTCGGAGGTACCGCTCTCGGGTACGTACTCGAGCTCTGCCTCCAGCGCTACTATCCTCGTCGCTGTCTCGGCGATCGTAGCCTCGGTCCTCCGCAGGTCTGCCTCGACCTGGGCCTGCTGGCGGATGAGCACATCTTTTTGCGTCGCCACCGCGGTGAGGCCGTGTTCCTTGTCAAAATCCTCAAGTTCCTTGTCCATGGTCCCCAGCGAGACACGGGCCATCTGGAGCTCTCGTTCAAAAAAGTCGGCGGCCCCCCCCGAACTGTGCAGCTCTATGGAGTAGTCGACATAAAGCCTGACCAGGGAGTTAACCACCAGTACCGCCTCCTCCTCGGAAGAACTGCGATACGAAACCTCGACCACGTTGGAGTCAGCCTTGCGCACTACCCTCAAGGAACCGCGCAAGTTGTCCATGGAGGGAACATCGGGGTCAGTCTCGCCATCGCCGGCCATTGCCGCGGCGAGGTCAAAGTGCAACCTGCGCAGCAGTTCACGGCTCCTGAGAACCTGCATCTCCGAGTTCACTAACGAATCGTTGGGAAGACTGGATACCTCTTCCTTGCGATCCATGGGCGAAACCTCGGGATAGACTCGGTCCTTTCCTATGAGAATTTTCGCCGACGCACTGTAAGTCGGAGCCTTGAGCAGGTTACCCAGGTTGCTCGGCACGAAGACCAGCAAAAAGAGCAGCACTACAAGGCGGCGATGTTTGAAAACGGCCCCAGTTGCCTGGCGCAGCAGATATCCGGATCTTGCTTCCATCGGTCTTCGTCCTCTCCTAGTTTCCTATATTGGGCAGCCGCGTGCTGGGCTCCCTGACGGGTATCAGTCCGCGAATGTACTGGTCAACCCAATTGTTGGCGTTGGCGATCCAGGTACGGGGCACGAAGACCACGTCATTGGGTCCCAGCAGTGCATCGGCGCTGGCATCTCCGTCATCAATCATTGCTTCCAGGTCGAGCCTGTCGGCTTCGTAATTTCCTGGCCCCTTCCAGCGAACAAGCAGCACGCTGTCAGTCTTGGCCGTCCGCTTGAGCCCGCCGCGCTCGACTATGGCCCTGAAGGAAGTCATGCCGGGCCTCAGTCGCACGTAGCCGGGATCCCCTACTTCGCCACCCACGTAGACGCGCCTGACCGCCATCTCGCGGATCACCACGCTCACGGTGGGTTCACGGTAGGTCACCGACGCCCTGCTCAGCAGGTCTCTGCTCAAGTCCCAGGTCGTCAGGCCGGCTGCCCGGAACTCCCCGAGGGAAGGCACGCCAACGTGGCCATCACTCCTGACGGTGGCCACGGTGTCCAGCTCCGGGTGAAAAGGAAACTTGATATCGATCACGTCGCCCACCACCACGCTGTAGGGAAGCGTGCTACCGTCGGCTGCCAGGGCCTCGGACGGAATGAATGTACTGTTTGATAGTTCCCTGGCCGCCGAGCAACCCGAAAGAGTAGCCGCCGTCACCAGGATTAAAGTTCCAATTATCGTCTTCATATTGTTCTTTCCGTTCTGTAGTCATTGCCCCGGCAGACCGCATGGAGTGGCATCCAGGGCGAGATTTCTCTGCCCAGGGGCAGCAAGTATAGTGCCACGATATCCCCCACATGCGGGGATCTTTCTTCCCCCGACCGGGGGGGGATTCCCACCCATCTGGCCGTTCGGACTCCCCGCCCGGGTGGGTTTTTGTGGTCCTGGATCATCATCAATAAAAACTGCCTTAGTCGTGTGCCACAGCCTCTGGCCCTACTCTGCGTCATTGCATAAACGCAAGGCTGGGCGTTTCCGCACTGCCGGGTCACTCAAGCCCCGGGTATCAACGCTGGCGATTCATCGGTGGCCAGCTGGCCCGCGGGTGCGAGGCTTGCTTCGTGTACCCCCGAGTTAACAACGAGATCGGCCACGCGAAGCGCCGAGTCGCGATCGCCGAAGCCGACCGCGAACAGCCCCAGGCCGCTTCCGTCTTCCAACCTGCGAGTCTTCAAGGACACCCCTGCCTCCTGGCTGCTCACGAGGTCGCGCATACCGTCAAGGCGTTCAAAACTACCGCTCGCCACCAACAGGACCTGCCAGCCGCCGGGGTTGCCAGCGCTGACCATTGCCCGCGCGTCGTTGAAGGGCAGGAACAGGGTGCCGCCAACCACCAGCTTCCTGGGGTTACCCAGCCCAGGGTTGGCTTCAAAAATACGATCGAGTGTTGCCGGGAGTGTGTTTCCGTAAGCCGCCTCGGCGATATCCCAGATAGTGTCGCCGTTTTTGACCAGCACGTCCCTGCCCGCCGCTACACCCGCGCCCGCAGTTATGTACAAGGCCGGCTTCGCCGGACGACTGGTGTCGTAAAGTCTGGCTGCGGTTGACCTGGCGAGTATCGCCGCAAGCCGCGTGCTGGCAGAAACACCCTCGAGGAGTTTCGCGCTGGGCTGGCTGGCAAGCTCGTTAGCGGCTGCTGCAGCGCCGAGCGCCTCAGCCGCCGTCTCCCCAGCCGCCGTCTCAGCCAGCGGCCTTGCCGCAACGCTGCCGGTCAACACGGGCAGCTCCTGCGTTCCGGCCGTCGCAACGGAGGAACCCTTGTCCACTTCCTCGCCCCGGCTGATAACTTCAGCCTCCGTGGGAGAGCTCTTGTCGGCGACAAAAAGGAGCGACTCGGCCGCGGGGACTGAGTTGACTGCAAGCGACCTCTCCTGCTCGGTAGCTGCCAATGCGCTGTAGGCGGGCTTTTCTGCCGCCGGGCCAACCACGTTTGCCCAGGCGAGGCCCAGGACCAGCGAAACGGCCACGGCCGCAACCGCCACACGACGGCCCTTGTGACCCATAGCGCCGCGCATACGAACGATCGTGGCCCAGGAGCCAAGGCCGGTGGAGCCCTCCACATCGCGCACCGCTTCGTTCATCAACCTGCACCCGACCCGCTTGCGCCCGGCGGCAAAAGCTATAAGCAGGGCGTTATCACAAACCACGTTCACCAGGCGGGGTATCCCTGCCGAGGCCATCCACACCAACCGAAGTGCCGTAGAACTGAACACGCCGAGCTCTTTGCCACCCGCGCCCCTGAGGCGCGTGGTCACGTAAGCGCCGATTTCGCCCTGGCTCAAGGGTTCCAGTCTCGCCCGCGTACCGATGCGCTGCCGCAACTGCCGCAGCGAGGGATCCCTGAGTTTTTCTTCGAGTTCGGGCTGTCCCGAAAGAACTATCTGCAGCGTTTTTTCCTTGGAAGTTTCAAGGTTGGTGAGCAACCTCAGGCCCTCGAGCACGGTATTGGGCAAGGTCTGGGCTTCGTCTATGAGCACGACCACGTTGCGACCCTCGACCAGGGACTCAAGGAGAAAACTGTTCAACCTGTCGAGCATCCCGAGCCTGGCGCAGCCCTCGACGTCAAGACCTAGTTCCATGCAGATATACTCGAGCAGTTCGTCAAAACTGACACCGGGGTTAAAGATGAACACCACCGTGCTCTCGCCCTGCAGCTCTTCGGCGACGCGCTTGAGCAGCGTGGTTTTACCGGTACCGGCCTCGCCCACCAGGGAGATGCAGCCCTTGCGCGCCCGTATTCCGTACAGCACCGACGCCAGTGCCTCCCGTGTAGTCGGATTGACGTAATGAAAACGCGGGTCGGGTGTCAGGTTGAAGGGGTCTTCCGACAGTCGGTAGAAATGAGCGTACATAGCTTGCTGCCTCCGCGATGCTCGTTGTCCGTTCGGCGCCTGCCTGGCTCCGAGCGCGGACGGGATTTCATCGCTGTGAGCAAATGAGCAACCCCCGTGCCATTCCCCCCCTGTCGGGTAGGAGTTGCCCCCCGAGTGGGTATTCCTGAAATACCCACTGTTCAAGCGCCTTTCCGGGGTTTTTGTTGGACGGGATGCGAGACGGCCTCCCCCCCTGTGGGTGGGGCGAGCCTTGCGAAATCAAGAGATCATTGCAGCGCTGCACGGCCAGCCGGGTTGTTACCCTGCCCCCGGAACTCCTCGCGACGTAAACCGTGGGATTTCATCTTGCGGTGCAACGTGGCCGCGTCGATCATCGCGTGTCCCGCGCTGACCGCTATGGCTCCTGCATTACGCGCCAGCAACGATTCCAGGTACTCTCTTTCAGCGCGCCGGAGGTACTCCTTGAGGGGTAAGCGGAGGGCTCCGCTTGCCGCCTGCCCACCCGCACCACGGAGTTTACCCGGGGTGCTCGAGGGAATATCGATCTCCGACAAGGCTGTCCCCCTGCACTTGATGATGGCCCGCTCAACTACGTTTCTCAGTTCACGGATGTTGCCTGGCCAGTGGTAACTCATCAGTTCACGAAGAGTTTTGTTCGAGGTGCTCTTGATGTGCCGTTCCACGGCTATCGGGTTGGATTTCAACAGGTCGGCCACCAGCAGGGGCACGTCCTCGATCCTGTCCCTGAGTGGCGGCAGGTCAACCGGCACTACGTTTATGCGGTAGAAAAAATCTTCGCGCATTTCGCCGCGCTCAACCATCTGGTCGAGGTTGCGGTTGGTAGCCGTTATTACCCGAAGATCTACGTTCAACAGCCGGTTTCCACCGAGTTTCTCGATCTCCCTCTGCTCCAGCACTCGCAGCAGCTTGAGTTGCATGGCCAGCGAGATGCTCTCGACCTCGTCGAGAAACAAGGTGCCGCCGCTGGACAGTTCGACCTTGCCCACGCGGTCGGCCACCGCGCCTGTGAAGGCCCCCTTTTCGTAGCCCAAGAGCTCGCTCTCGAGCAGGGTTTCGGGAAAAGCCGCGCAGTTGATAGCCACGAAACGGCCTTCTTTGCGGCGGCCCTGGTAGTGGATCGCCCTGGCTATGAGTTCCTTACCCGTGCCCGATTCTCCGGATATGAGAACCGTAGCGTCGTTGTGGGCGAGAGACTCTACTGTCTCGAAAAGTTCGTGCATGACCGGGTTGCGACTGATCATGTTGGCGAACGAAAAACGTTCGCTGAGCTGACCACGCAGGTAGCTGATCTCGTCGATTAACTTGCGCTTCTCCATGACCTTTTCGGCAGCAAGAAGTATGTCTTCGCGCTCAAAAGGCTTTGTGATGTAATCTTCGGCGCCGTGCCGCATGGCTTCGACAGCGCCCTTTATAGAGGCGTAGCCAGTGACGATAATCACCGGCATATCGGGCCAACGCTCGCCAACTTCGGTCGTGAGACTCAGGCCATCGCTGCCAGGCATCTTCAAGTCGACCAGGGCCAATGAAAACACCGATTCTTCGAGTAATTCCAGTGCCTCGCGAGCAGTGCCCGCGCACTCCACGGTGGCGTTTCGCTCCCTGAAAAGGTCTTCCATCTGTCGGCAGATCAAGGGATCGTCGTCTACGACCAGTATCCTCGCATTTTCCATTCTTTCTTACCCCGGGTTCTCGTTCAGTTGTCCGCGATGCCGCGGCCACAGTTGTTGCAGCTCTGCAACAACGCTACGCGTTTAAGTTGCAGTTGCGCAACCGCTTTCTCGTCTCAGGAATCGAGGCCGATATAACTGTCAGCTTCATATCTCGCCAGTATCCGCTGACGTGTAGCCACAGATCCCAGGCCCAGGCCTTCGCAAACGTTGTTGAACGAAAAGGGCGAGTTCCAATCGTTGGTCTTGATCCAGAATTCGGCCTGCCGCGCAAGTATCTCCGGGTTCTGCCGGGGGCGTCGGAGCTCACGGCGATAGCAGGCAATGGCATCCTCGAGAATGGCGAGCATGAGCGCCTGCTCAGGCGTCCATTCGATATGCTTGTTGTACTCTTCGGGCTCGGGTCCGCCGCCGTAGTGAAAAATCTGGCCGCTGAGCCTCTCGCCGTCTATCTCTTTGCCGGCGGTGGCCACTGCTGACTGCTGGTCGTTACAAGTCGAATTCATTCCCTTTCCTCCCTGGATTGCGTATTCGCCTTGCAGCATTGCAAGGTCGCGGCCAGAAGGAGGTGGTAGATAAAAGTGGCTTTTTACCTGGCTAAACGAGGAGGCCGCGCGCTGCCAGCGCACGAACTTGAACGCTGGCGCAGGCTCGACGCACAGCAATGAACACGCGAAGCGGCCGCGGGCCGATCGCGCGCTGGAGAAAAGACTTGCGATCAGGCGGCCAGAAGTTGCCGGCCGATGACCTTGAGTTCGAGTATGGGCTTGACGCCCTCGAAGATGGGGAGCACCTGGGCGTCGACAACGTAGCGCGAAATCGGGTACTCCTCGGCGTAGCCCCATCCACCGTGCAGCAACTGGGCCTCCTGGCTGACCGCAACCGCCACGTCGCAGGCTAACAGCTTGGCCATGGCCGGCACGAGCGAAGCCGACTCGTCCTTGTCGAACTCAAGGGCGGCGTGGTAAGTCAGCTGTCGCGCTCCCTGCAGCCTGGAGGACATCAGCCCGAGCTTGTATTGCGTGAGCTGAAAATCGATGATCGGTCTCGAGAACTGGCTGCGGTCGCTGGCGTAACCTGCTGCCGCCTCGAGACAGGCCTGGCCCAGTCCGGTGGCGCGACCACCGGTCTGCAGTCTTCCCGCCGCAAAGCCGTTCATCTGCAGGTAAAACCCTCGGTTGAGGCCTTTCTCCTCGCCCACCAGGTTTTCTACTGGCACGAAGTAGTCTTCAAAAGCCAGCGTGAACGAGTGCATGCCCCTGTAACCCGGCGTGCGGTCGGCCTTGCCCGAGAGGCTGCCTCCGCCCGGCTGCTTCATTATAAACTCGTGCCCGTCGAAACGGTCTTTTTCGACCATGAACAGAGACAGGCCCTTAGCCCCGGCCGACATGTCGCTACTCGTTCGCAGCAGCACTGCCAGCACGTCGGCGCGCCCCGCAAAAGTACACCAGGCCTTGGCTCCATTGATGAGGTAGCCCTTGCGTCCGTCCTGCTCGGCAGCTTCGGCCTTGCAAGCCACCGACGCCACGTCAGAACCAACGTCGGGTTCGGTGACCGAGATACCGACCATGACTTCGCCGCTGGCCACGCGCGCCAGCCAGGCCGCCTTCTGTTCTTCGGTTCCGCCTTGAAGCAGGGCCTTGGTGAGAATCTCGGGGCGCGTAATCAGGCTGCCAGCCGCCGCCAGCGACACCCGCGACAGCTCCTCGGTAGTCATGATCATGGCAAGGTTACCCATGCCCAGTCCGCCGTATTCTTCGGGTACCGACATGCCGAAGTAGCCCATCTCGGCCATCTTGCTAATCAAAGAATCCGGCACCAGGTCGTCTTCACGATGAATGTGCTCGGCCAGTCCCTCGACTTCCTGGTCGGCGAAAGCCCGCACCGAGTCGCGCACCATGACAGCGTCTTCGTCCGCCAACCAGCCGTTATTGATCCCCCGGGATTCGGCGACCGCCCGGCCTATGCCCCGAACTCGTTTTTCATCGGCAAACTCGCAGAGCAACGCGCGCGTGGCATCCGACCCGATGGTCTGCTCAAACAAGCCGTCGGGCAGCCCGTAATCCGGTCCGGCAAGTGCCATTTCTCCCAACAGCGAAGCCGCCACGCCTGCACTGAAAACCGCAGCCTGGTCGAGCATCACGCCGTCGGCGGCCCCCGCGTCTCCAGCCTGCCTGCTGTAGGCGGTCAGCGCCTTACAAGCCGCGAGCTCGGTTGCAACATAAGCTATGCGCTCGGTGAGCACCTGCTGATCATCGATTTTGCGCCCACCGCCGGTGGACTCCGAAGCCGAAGCTATGGCGGCGTCAACAACCGAGGATATCGTGTCGTTGAGGCCGTCTATTTCGTCGATCGAAATCGACCTGTAATCAGTATCCGTCATCTGCTTAGCTCCACTCGTCCGCTTATAAAATCCAAGAACCCGGCAACATACGGCGCAACAGTTTGGCAGTCAAAACAGGCCGAGGTCGCCCGTAGCTCGAAGCAAGTGGCGCCTTGAGCCGGCAGCGCGCAGACTGCTACAGGTAGCCCAGGGCCTTGAGACGCAGCCGGGTGCCTTCGTCCATCGGCAGGGGCTCGGGCGCGACCGCGTTTTTTTCGAGTTCGCCGCTCGTGCGCCCAAGGACACCACGCAGCCGTGCAGCAGTTTCTTCATGCGCGTAGCGCATGTCAGCCAGCTCGGCCGGATCGAGGCCAAGGTCGTAAAGCTCGCCGGTGACCGTGCGCCCCCCTCCCCGCTGTCGACGGGTTTCTATGAATTTGAATCCTCCGTCCACCACCGCGCGCAGCTCTATCCCCATTGGTCGTTCCAGCGTCGGCACCAGGGTTTCCATGTAGACCGGGCGCGGCTCCAGGGACTCGCCCCTGGCCAGTGGCAGCAACGAGCGGCCGTCGAGGCCAGCGGGAACCGCCAAGCCCAGCAATTCGAGCACCGAGGGCAACAAGTCAACGTGACCCACCGCCTGGGCCACCACGGCACCCGCCGGTAAGGTCCCCTCCAATGTCATCACCAGGGGAACGTGCTGGGTAGAGTCGTAGAGGTAGCGATTGTGCAACGCCTCACCGTGGTCGCCCAGTCCTTCGCCGTGGTCAGAAGTAAAAATCACCAGGGTGCGTCCCGGCATCTTCTGCACGGCCGCCAGCAATCGCGACAACTCGTTGTCGGCAAACGCGAGCTCGGCGTCGTAGGCGGAAGAAAACCGTCCCGCGTACTCCGCCGGCGCAGCATAGGGCCAATGCGCGTCGAAGTAGTGCACAAAGAGAAACCAACGCTCGTCGCGTTCGCCCAGCCAACCCAGCGCCCTGTCGGTCACCTCGTCACCGCCACGCTCAAAATCGACAAAGCTGTGACCAATCCAGCTGCCCGAAGAATCGGCAGAGCGGTGCCTATAGCGCGCCGTGAGAGCCGACGAGCTGAAGTCGTCGTCGTAGTGATCAAACCCCTGGTCCAGGCCAAAACGAGCCGCCAGCGGAAAAGCCCCGATGACCGCGGCGGTGTCAAAGCCATCCGCTGCCAGGATCTCGGCCAGCGTGAGCCGCTCGTCGGCGAGGCGGTACTTGCCATTGCAGCGCACCCCGTGAGACGGGGGCAACAGGCCGGTAAACATGGAGCTATGCGATGGCAGGGTCGAGGGCACGTGCGAGTACGCCCTCTCGAAGAGAACACCCCGCTGGGCCAGCGCGGTCACGGTCGGGGTGGTCTGGCTGCGGTAACCGTAGGCCGTAAAATGGTCGGCCCGCGCAGTGTCGAACGACACGAAGAGCACATTATCCGCGAGCGGGGCTTGGGTACAGCCCACCAGCAGTGAGACAGCGAGCAGCAAAACGGCCTTTCCTGCGCTGGTCATCGACGCATTGTACCAGCCCCGGCCGCTGGTCGTAATGCCCCTCCCCCGCCCGCCGGAGCTGGCCCGTCTCCTTGCAGCACGAGAGATCGCATGAAAGAAAACTTCCATGAGCAACGAGCGAGTCACCGTAGGATACCAGGACGGATGTCTGCATCCCTTGTGGCTGGGCAGACTGGGGCTGCGACTGGCGAGAATTTTCGGCGCAGAATCTCTCTGGCTGCCCGACCACTTCATGGGCTGGCTGCCGGGTCACGTCTGGTCCGAAGAACACACTCCCGCGGCAGCCATCGTCCAATCGAGCGACGCTTTTCTAGATCCCATACAGATCCTGGCTACCACCGCGTTGAGAATACCCGGCGTCGACCTGGGCACGGCCGTAACCGAACCTTTCAGACGCCACCCGGTATCGCTGGCCCAGTCTTTCGCCACCCTGGATCACATATCCAAGGGGCACGCCATACTCGGCATAGGTAACGGCGAACGTGAAAACGTGGAGCCCTATGGCATGGACTTCCGCTTGCAGGTATCGCGACTCGAGGAAGCGCTCACCATCATCACAAAAATGTGGAGCAGCAAGGGCGAGCCCGTGACCTACGACGGGCGCTTCTGGCAACTCAAGGACGCGGTCTTCAACCTGCCCCTCTACAAGGACCGCCCTCCCCGCATCTGGATCGCCGCCCACGCGCCGCGGATGCTGGGCCTGGTAGGTCGCTTCGGCGACGGCTGGCTGCCTACGCTCAAGATGACCCCAGCCGAGTACAGCGAGAGCCTCGCTGCTATCAAGCGGTCCGCAGGCGAACACGGCCGCAACATGAAGAACTTCGTCGCCTGCCAGATGGTGGTGGTAGCACTGGGCGAAAGTCGAGACGCCGTGCTCGAGATCGCCATGAAAAGCCGTGTGGCGGCGGCGCTGGTGCTCATCGCCCCGTCCACGGCCTGGGAGGAACAGGGTCTGAAGCACCCGCTCGGAGAGGGCCACAGGGGATTTTACGACATCGTACCTTCGCGGGTAACAGAAGAAGACGTAGACCGTGCAGCGGCTACCATGACACCGGAATTGTTACTCAACTCGCTCTACGCCGGCAGTCCGGCCGAAGTGCGCGACGAACTCGCACCGCTCGTTGAAGCCGGAGCCCGCCACCTCGTGGTCAGCAACGTGGCGTCGGTTTTTACCGGGGGAGGCGCGGCTGATCTATGGAGACTGGGCAGCCTTTTCCGCAAACTACGCAGAATGTAATGCAGCCTGCTTGAAACCTTTTGCGTTCGTGCTATCCACACCTGCATAGCGGGCTCGGCAACTTTACTGAACCCGGCACTATTGGAGGATGACCATGAAGCTCACCAGCACCGCCGCCACTATCCTGACCTCGGCTGTATTTGCCCTCAGTGCCTGCAGCAGTGACAGTCCTGCCCCGAGCGAATCGTCCGAAGCGGCCGCGGGCAGCGTCGTGGTTATCACGACCAGCCTGGGCAGCATCGAAGTTGAGCTCGACGAAGAAGCCGCTCCCGAGACGGTCAAGAACTTTCTCTCCTACGTAGAAGACGAATACTACGACGGCACGATCTTCCACAGGGTGATCAAGGGCTTCATGATACAGGGTGGTGGTTTTGACACCTCCTACCAGAAGAAGCCCACCAAGGTGGCGTTGAAAAACGAGGCCGACAACGGTTTGAAGAACGACATCGGCACCCTCGCCATGGCGCGCACAAACGTGGTCGATTCGGCCACATCGCAGTTCTTCATCAACGCGGCCGACAACGACTTCCTCAACCATCGCTCAACCAAGGCGGCCGAATACGGCTACGCGGTGTTCGGCAAGGTCGTAAGCGGACTCGACGTCGTAAAGGCCATCGAATCGTCGACCACGAGATCGCGCGGGCCGGGTTTTTCGAACGCCCCGGTGGAAGCGGTGGTCATTGAATCCATTCGCAAAAAGTAAGCGCGGGCGGCACTTTCCATTAGCGCCGTCGCGTTCCTTGACGCCCACCCGCACGGGGGGTACAAGGGGCTTGTCGCCATGGTAAAGCAGAGTAACCCCCTGAAAACCGCCGGCCCCTGGAAGGCGGTGCCCTTCAGGGCGGAGTTTCGACGCACCGGGCAGAACGGCCTGGCTTCGCGTTACTACCACAGCGGTGAGCTGTCACCTTACAGTATCGAAGACCTGCTCAACGCAATACGCAGCGAAGCCCGCTCTTCGTTCGAGACCCTGCAACTCACCCTCGAGCTGAGGGGAGCGGTGGGCAGACCCCAGTTCGAAGAACTCGCAAGGCGTTTCAGTTCGCTGGGGCTACCGGCAGTGCAGGTGCTCATCACCGCCCCCGGCCATGACCCGCTCAGTGTTCCGCTCGCCCCCGGCGCCATCGGCCCGGACGCGGTGCTGCCGCCACGCAAGTACTGACCGGCCGGCAAGTAGCGGCAGCACCCGCGAGCGCAGGCTGTTGACAAGCTGGCGACGGGGACACAACATGAACACGGCGGTTGTTCCTGTCGCCCATCGCCATGCATATATCTGAATACTACACCGGAGAAGAGCCGGTCTTTTCTTTCGAGTTCTTTCCCCCCGCCAACGACAAGGCCCACGCGAGCCTGCTCAAAACTATATCCGAGTTGCACGCGCTCCAGCCGCATTTCGTATCCGTGACCTACGGCGCAGGTGGCTCCACGAGAGACCGTACGCTAGAACTGGTGTCGTGGATCAAGAATACCGTGGGCCTGGAAGCCATGGCCCACCTTACCTGCGTGGGCTCGAGCCGCGACGAGTTGCGCACGATGCTCGACCGGCTCGAAAACGCGGGAATCGAGAACCTCATCGCCCTCAGGGGAGACCCGCCGGCCGGTGACAGCGAGTTCAAACCGGCAGCCGACGGGCTGAGCTATGCAAGCGAACTGATCGCCATGATACGGGACGAAAACCGCCCTTTCTGTTTAGCCGCGGCGGCCTACCCCGAGGTTCACCCGGAAGCGGAGAGCCCGGAGGCCGACCTCGAACGGCTTGCCCACAAGGTGCAGCAAGGGGCCGAGGTGCTCATCACGCAGCTGTTCTTCGACAACGACAGCTTCTTCGCTTTTCGAGACCGGGCCGTAAAGGCGGGCATAGCCGTGCCCATCGTCCCCGGTATCATGCCGGTCACGGGCGGCCTCGAGCGCATGGCGCGCTTTGGTGCCGCTATCCCCGCACGCTTGCGACGGCAGGTTGAGCTAGCCGGTGACGACACCGGCTCGATAGCGGACGCTGGCGAAGCCTGGGCGACCGAGCAGTGCGCGGCCCTGCTGGCCGAAGGCGTCCCCGGCCTGCACTTCTACACCCTCAATCGCTCGCGGGCGACGCGCAACGTGCTCGAGAAGATCAGGCCGCACTCTCCCTGACTGGCCCGCCGAGCAAATCATGGCCAACAGGGAACATCCCGACATCGAGTCTCTCAAGACCTACCTGGAAGCCACCGTACAGGGCTGCCAAGGCGTAGACCTGGAGCTCACGGCCCACGCCGGCGGACACTCCTGCGAAACCTGGAGCCTCCGCGCTGACTCTGAGCGCTGGATAATGCGGCGGCCGCCGCGAGGAAAACTCCAGCCCGGAGCCAGCAGCATGGCGCGCGAATACAGGGTAATGAAAGCACTGGCCGACAGTCCGGTAGCCGTACCGCGCATGGTGGCGCTGTGCGAGGACCCTGAAGTGGCCTGTGCGCCTTTCCTGCTCATGGAAGACGTTGACGGCGTCGTGCTACGCGACAGCTTCCCCGACGACTTTGCCGACTCGCCGCCACGCAGGGCCGCACTGGGACCCGCCACCGTAGAAACCCTGGCGGCAATACACTCGGTAGACCTCGATGAGGCCGGCCTGGCCCGGCACGGGCGTCCCACGGGTTTCCTGCAGCGCAATCTCGAGCTCATGACCAAACAGTGGGCCGCCGTCAGCCAGCGCGAGGTGACCGCCGTTAACCGGCTGGGAGATTACCTGCAAGGCCACGTCCCCGACTGCAACGAGGTGGCCCTGTCGCACGGTGACTACAAGCTCGACAACATCATGTGGCGCCGCGACCAGGAAGCAACGGTGGCGGCTGTAATCGACTGGGAGGTCTCGACCATTGCCCCTCCCCTGGTCGATCTCGGCTGGCTGCGCGGTTTCTGGAGTCAGCCGGGTGACACCCGTGGCGCGATCTCGCTGGGGCTGGCGTTGACCAGCTCTGGAGGATTCTGCGACCGCGACGAGCTCGTGGAATTGTACCGCGAGACCACTGGACGGGATACCTCGGGACTTCCCTGGTTCGAAGCCTTCGCGATGTGGAAGATAGCCATCATAATGGAGGCCAGTTACTCGAGATTTCTGCAAGGCAAGTCCAACGACCCGCTGTTCGCGTCGCTCGATGTAATAGTGCCGGCGCTTGCCGAGGCTGGACTCGAAGCACTCGCCTCTGCTGGCAAGCTGTAGCAGGCCAACAGCCCCGCACCAGTCAGGGCCGAAAACAGTTGCGGCTCATAAACCCTGGAGGGTCGCGAAGCGATCGCGGTGCCAGGCAGCATCGCCGAAACTGAGCTCAGCCGCGCGCGCCCGTTTGAGGTAAAACCCGATGTCGTGCTCGTCGGTCATTCCCACGCCGCCGTGCATCTGCAGGCCTTCGTATGCCGCGAGCACCGCCGTACCTGACAAGCGAGCCTTGGCCGTCGAGATTTTTTCGGCTACGTCATCGGCGGCCGCATCCACAGCTTCGCAGGCGCCCATGAGCGCTGAGCGCGACAGCTCAAGCTCAATGAAGATCAAGGCCGCACGGTGCTTCAGTGCCTGGAAGCTGCCTATCACCACGCCGAACTGCTCGCGGGTTTTGAGGTAATCGAGCGTCATTGCAAAAACGGCTTCAGCCGAGCCCATCATCTCGGCGCACAGCCCTAGCGTGGCTCGGTCGATTATGGCCTGGAGCGGTGCCAGGCCCTCGCCTTCTGTGCCCAGCAGGGAGTCGCTGTCCAGCTCCACAGAATCGAATCGCAGCACCGCGGCGTTGCGCAGGTCCATGGTCTGCTGCCGGGTGATCTTCAGCCCTGCCGCTCCCTTGTCGACGAGGAACAAGGACACGCCATCGCGGTCGCCAGGCGCGCCCGACGTCCTCGCACTCACGACCAGTACGTCGGCCACGTGACCGTCCCAGACGAGCACTTTCTCACCTTCCAGGGTCCAACCACCGCCAGACGGCGACGCGCTCGCCTCGATGACAGCGGGGTCGTATCGCGTTTTGCGTTCCTGCCAGGCCAGCGCAACCAGCCCGGACCCATCGGCCACCGCCGGCAGCAGCCGGCTCTTCTGCTCCTCGCTGCCGGCCTCGATTATCGCCGCCGAGCCCAGCAAGGCGTTGGACAACAAGGGTTCGGGCACCAGGTTGCGGCCGAGTTCTTCGATCACGCAGCAGATCTCGGTCAGTCCGAGGCCAAGCCCTCCATACTGCTCGGGCACCAGTATGGCAGGCCAACCGAGCGCGGCCATCGACGCCCACAGCTCCCTTGAAAAGCCCAGTTCGTCGTCGCTGTCGCGAAGAGCCCTGACGCGCGACAACGGCGACTCCTTCCGGGCGAAATCGGCAGCGCTCGCCTTGAGCAGTTTCTGTTCTTCGTTGAGTACGAGGCTCATCCGGATCCTCCTCAGTCGGGCAGGCCAAGCACCCGCTTGGCAATAATGTTGAGCTGGATCTCGGAAGTCCCGCCTTCAATAGAGTTACCGCGCGAGCGCAACCACTCCCTGGTTATTTCCAGTTCGCCTTCTTCGAACCCCTCGCCCTCCCAGCCCAGTGCCTGCGGGCCGAGCAACGACACCATCAGCGAGTAGCGAGCCTTGTTGAGCTCGGTCGCGTAGTACTTGAAAATCGATGTCTCTGGCCCCGGCTGTTGACCCAGCTTGGCTGCCTCACCGGTGCGCCGAATGGTGAGATCCAGGCAAGCCTTGTCCATCGTCAAGGCGACGACTGAATCCCTGCTGTGGGCATCGCCTATTCTGCCGTCTTCCCCGGGCAGGTACTCACGCGCAAGCTCCACCAACCGGTTTACCGAACCGCGCTCGCTGAACGCGCTGCTTATCATGCTGCGTTCGTGGCCCAGCAGAGCCTTGGCCATAGTCCAGCCGTTGTTGACGCCACCCACCACCTGGTCGCGTGGCACCCGCACGTTCTCGATAAAAGTCTCGCAGAACGGCGAGTATCCGCTTATCAACGGGATGGGCCTCACGGTTATGCCGGGGTCATCCATGTCAAAAAGAATGAAGGTTATACCGCCGTGCTTGCTCTCGGTGTCCGTTCTCACGAGGCAGAACATCCAGTCGGCCAAGTCGGCGTACGAAGTCCAGACCTTCTGACCGTTGAGCACCCAGTCATCACCGTCGAGCTCGGCCCGGGTCGCAAGACTCGCGAGATCGCTGCCCGAGTTGGGTTCCGAGTAGCCCTGGCACCAGCGTATTTCGCCGCGGCATATTTCCGGGAGAAACCGCTTCTTCTGTTCCTCGGTACCGTGATCGACCAGCAACGGGCCTATCATCGTAAGGCCGAAACCGGCCAGTGGCGGCATCGCCTTGAGCCGGGCCAATTCCTGGCCCAACACGCGGCCCTCGTCCTTGTCCAGCCCACCTCCTCCGTATTCACGCGGCCAGGTGGGCGCGGTCCAGCCCTTTTCGGCCATGCGATCGAGCCAGACCCGTGCATCAGGGTTCTTGCTCCAATCGGCCTTGCGGCCGCCCCAGGCCAGCATTTCGCCTATGGTACCGTCACCGGCCTTCGGGCCTTCCCAGCGCATAGAATCGGGACAATTCTCTTCAAGCCACGCGGCGCAATCAACCCTGAACTGTTCTATGTCGGGCATAATCTGGTCAATCTAGCCCCAGCACTCACATAACAAAAGCCCCGTGTCGGGACATTTTTACACCATCGGGGGGGAGCAGGTATCTCGACAGCCGCCAGGAATACTGCCTCAATCGAGGGTAAGGGCGCGTTTCCACCAGCTTCTTCGACAAGACGGGCCAGGAGAATCCAACGAATGACAGTACATGGTCAAGTTCAAGCCAGGCGTTCACACGCGATCTCGACGGGAGTCGTCCTAGCCCTGGCCGCGATGCTTTTTCAGGCAGCCAACGCAGATGCCTTCAACATCACCCGGGCCAAGCTTGCCGGCGGCGAAGTGCAGTTGCGCGGAACCGGTGCCCCGATCAACGCCGTTATCATCTGGGAAAATGAGCCGGTCGCCCGTGCCGATGGCCGGGGCCGTTTTTCGCTCTCAACCGACATTGTTCCCGAAAGGCGCGAGGGCAACTGCATAGCCAGGGGCACCCTGCTTGCCGGTCACCAAAGCGGCGAGGTACTGGTAAAACTCTGCCCCGGCGACCGCGGGCGCAAGGGGCGACCCGGACCCAAGGGTGTAGCCGGTCCCTCCGGTCCCACCGGGCCGCAGGGAGTCCCGGGCAACCCGCTCGAGGCCTGCCACACCGTACACGCCAGGCGTGACGTGGGCGTATCAACAGAGCGCTCGGAAACCGTATCGGTAAGCTGCGAGACCGATGAAATGCTCACCGGTGGCGGCTGTGCATCGGCACCCGCCTTCGACTCAAGAGAAAGCTCCCACCCCGAGGGCCAGTCCTGGGTGTGCACGGTCACGGCCATGCACGGCCCCGAAGTGCTGCCCTACGGAGCACTCGAGTCCTGGGCGATATGCTGCGACTGAGCTGCTGGGACCAGGCGTTCTCAAGCAACCGGGCCTCTGCAAAAAACACGGGTGCAGAAAAAACGGGACGGGCAATGGCTGCCCGCCCCGCGGTAGTGGCGTCCCCGACGGGATTTGAACCCGTGTCGCCGGCGTGAAAGGCCGGTGTCCTGGGCCAAGCTAGACGACGGGGACTGAAACTGACTTACGCACCCCAGGCGCGCGCTTCCGGCTGTAACTGGCAGCCCGGTGGTGAGCCGTGCAGGACTTGAACCTGCGACCCGCTGCTTAGAAGGCAGCTGCTCTACCACCTGAGCTAACGGCCCGTCTACCCCGGAAAGCCAGCGAAGACTAGCAGCGCAGTTGCGTTTTGCAAGGCATGGCCCGCGCTCACCAGGCGACCAGGAGCAGCTCAGCCGTCGGCCTGCTGCAGGTAGAGCGTCTGCGTCGGGTAAGCAAATTCGATGCCCTCGCCCTCGAAGATCCTGAACAGGGCGAGATTGATCTCGTGCTGCACGTCCATGTAGTCAACGTACTCGCGACTGAGCACGTAGTAGACCACCTCGAAGAGCAACGCTGAATCGCCGTAGCTGGCAAAATGTACCCGGTCTACGCGCGTAAGCCCCACCCCGTCGATTATTTTCCTGACCATGACCGGGATCTCTTCGAGCTTGGCGGCCGGCGTCTGGTAAGTCACCCCGAACTGGAACAAGGCCCTGCGCTCCTTGAGGCTCTTGAAGTTCTGTATCCTGCTGCCCACGAGATCTGAGTTGGCAAAAATAATCTGCTCGCCGGCGAGGCTGCGAAGCCGCGTGGTCTTGATACCTATGCGCTCCACGTTGCCCCTGATGTCGCCCACCACCACGTAGTCGCCCACCTCGAAGGGCTTGTCGAGCACGATAGACAGCGAGTTGAATATGTCGCCGAGCACGCTCTGCGTGGCCAGGGCCACGGCGATGCCACCCACGCCGACGCCGGCCAGCAACGTGGTCACGTCTATGCCGAGGTTGTCCATGACCAGCAGGCCAACAACCGACCACAGCGCGAGCCTGGCCACGAAGCCCACCGCACCGAAAGCCGAGCCGCGCTCGAGTTGCAGCTGCTGCCCGCCGGCGTCTTCGCCACCCACCTGTTCGCCAACCCTGAATCGCGTAACCAGCCAGTAGGCAATCAGCAGGTTTCCCCAGGTCAGCACCTGGGCCGCGACGGCCACCACCAGCAGTGCCCAGGCCGCCCGGTCGACGGCGCCGGCAAGACTGACCAGCGTTGAGCCAATATACAACGCCAGCAGCAGCAGCACCCATCCGCGCGTGGCGATCATCAGTTCGACGGCTATGTCGTCGAGCGTTCCTGCAGTGCGCCCGGCCAGCGCCTTGAGCCTGCCGGCGAGAACGCGCTTACCCAGCAGCAAGGCCAGGAACACGACCACGGCGACCGCCGCGGCTGCCGCCCAGGCTGCCAAGCTGTTTCCCAAAACAACAGTAGACCCCCAGTCGCTCATAATCCCTCACTCGCCGTTGCCCTCCGGGGCACAACGGACAGCTCCCTTTTGACAAGGAAACCGGCCGCGCTCAACCTTGGCCCTGCTTCGTGCCGGGCAGCCTGCCCGCCACTCGCATACAGGAGCGCGATAGTGAAATACTGGCTGGCCAAATCTGAACCGAAGAAATACTCCTGGGATGACTTTGTAAGCGAGGGCCGGGACTACTGGGACGGTGTGCGCAACTACCAGGCGCGCAACAACCTGTCGGCCATGAAGATCGGCGACCGGGTGCTTTTTTATCACAGCGTGACCGGCAAGGAGGTAGTCGGAATCGCCGAGGTAGTGAGAGAAGCCTACCAGGATCCCACCACCGACGACGAACGCTGGGTAGCCGTGGACATGGCGCCGGTCGAAAAACTTGCCCGCCCCGTGACCCTGGCTGATATCAAGGCTGAGCCGACGCTGGCCGATGTCGCGCTCGTGAGGCAATCGCGACTGTCGGTGGTACCCTTGCTGGCAAGCGAGTACCGAAAGATACTCTCGCTGGCAAAGCCTTGACCGGGCCCGGCTGGGAATCACGCTTGGCCAGGCTGGACCTCGGACCCAGTGACGACCCGGAAGCGCTCACCCTCGAACTGTACGTGGTCGACTCTCTCGACAAGCACGTCGATCGCCAGCGCTTGTTGAACGAGCGCGAGCTGCCCGACCCACCTTACTGGGCCTTGCCCTGGATCGGCGCGCGGGCAATAGCACGTCGCCTGCTGGCAAACCCGCCGGGAGCCGGCATCGAGGTACTAGACCTCGGCTGCGGGCTCGGGCTGGCCGGCGTGGCAGCAGGGCTCTGCGACTGCAGCGTAACTTTTGCCGACTACGCTCCCGAGTGCTTAGCTTTCGTCGAAGCCAGCGCCCGCCACCACGGGCTGAAGAACTGGCAGCTGCGCGAACTCGATTTCTGTCACGATAGACTGCCGACGAGTTACGACCTCGTGCTTGCTGCCGACGTTGTCTACGAGCCCGGGTCTTACCGGCCGCTGGCCGAGTTTCTCGATTCCCAGACCGCACAGGACGGCACGGTACTGCTCACCGAAACGCTGCGGGCCGACGCCGGCCGGTGCCTCGACCACTTGCGCGAAATGGGCTTCGTAGGCCAGCCCAGTGCCCAGTGGGTACTGGAAGACGGCCGCCGCGAACGCACCTGGCTGCACGAGCTGCGCCGCGGCTGAAACGCCGCGCTCAGTCCTCTACGGGCAATACCTGGCGTATCAAGGGGCTCAGATCCGGCCCCTTGCGCAAGCTGTGGCCACCGTCAACCGACACGACCTGCCCCGTGATCCAGGACGACTCCGCGCTGAGCAGGAAAGTGGCCAGCGAAGCTACGTCGGTGGGCTCGCCAACCCGCCGCAGGGGCATGAGCTGCAGGTACTCGTCGGTCGAAGTCTCGTCAGCGGTGATCGGCTCCACGAGCCCGGTGCGCACCAGGCCCGGCATGACGGCGTTTACCCTCACCCCGTGCTCACCGAGATCATCGGCCGCGCAGCGGGTGAGCATGTTAACCGCCGCCTTCGACACGCAGTAGGCGGTCATCCAGGGGTGGGTGAGCTCGGCCGCGATAGAGCTCACGTTGACGATACTGCCTCCCCCGCAGGCCTTCATCGCCCGCGCTTCCCATCGCAGGGAGCTGTAGACACCCGACAGGTTGGTCTTGAGCGTGGTTTCAAAATCCTCCACCGGGCTGTTGATCACGGTACCTGCCGCACCCTGCCCCGCAGCATTCACGGCGCCATCGAGCCCGCCCATGATTTTCACCGCTCGATCAACGGCCGCCCTGACCTGGGCGTCGTCGCCCACGTCACAGCTGGCCCAGGCCGCCGCCGCTCCCAGCTCGGAGCAGGCCTGCTCGAGTACATCCTCACGACGGCCGGCCAGGACCACCCGGCCACCGGCCTTGACCACCGCCTCAGCGCAGCCCAGGCCAATGCCGCTGCCTCCTCCCGTGATCAGCACCCGCCGCTCTTTCATATCAGCCATGCGTCTTTATCTCCCTCCACTGCATCTCGGCAAAACTGTCTCTCTGCGAGCCTCCGCCCGGTAGCCCCCTGTCAACGGCCCGGTGCGAGTCGCGACAACCCTCGTTTGCACCGTTGGCCCGTGCACGCAAGAAAACCACCATGCAGTCCAGCGCCGCTAACTGGCCCAACAGCGACCTGTTGAACTCCTTGCTCGCGCACGACGCCGGCGACGAAGCCGAGGCGCGCGACCTCGCTGAAATAATCGAGTTCGTAAGAATCGACCCACGTCCCTTTGCCAGGAGCAGCGACGACAGTCCACCCGCCCGGCAGGGACACCTGACCGGCAGCGCCATAGTCGTTTCGGCCGACGGCGAGGAAGTCGTCCTGCTGCACCACGCGAAACTGGACCGCTGGTTGCAGCCCGGTGGGCACGGCGAGCCCGGCGAGCGCCTGGGCGAACAAGTGGCCCTGCGCGAGGCACGCGAAGAAACCGGCATCAACGGGCTCAGCCTGCATCCCGAGGCACCGCAGCCACTCGACGTGGACGTACACGACATCCCCGCACGTGCCGGCGAAGAAGCCCATCGCCACCTCGACCTGAGGTACCTGCTCGTGGCGCCGGCCGGCGCTCGATTAAAAGCAGACCCCCGTGAATCCCTGGCCGTGGAATGGTTTGCCTGGCAGCGGCTGGGCGAGCTCGGTCTTGACCGGGGCCTGCTGCGCGCGCTTGCCAAGGCACGACTGGCCATCATAGACGCCGCAGCAGCGTAGACCCGCGCCCTCACCGGACAGAGCCCTCCCCGCCCCGGCCTGGCAGGCCGTCACGCGCGCGGAGTTTTTCGACGAGGTCTACGTGGGCTGCCTGGCTGATGGTGTAACCGCGGGCAAACCAAGCGGCCACCAGGAGGAAGACCCCGGGACCAAGACCGGTCAGCAGGCGCACCGTCCACAAGGTATGCGCTTGCTGCTGGCGGCCGGCCTCGAGGCCGGCGAGGTCAAGCAGGCCCAGGGCGAGGAAAACCGCCAACGCGCCCGAGAGCTTGCGCAGGAAGGTGAACACCCCGTTGTAAAGTCCCTCCCGCCTCTCGCCCGTCAACAGGTCGTCCTCGTCGACAACGTCACCCACCATGGACCAGGGCAGAAACTCGGCCGCGGCAAAACCAAAAGCCAGTAAGGGCGCGTGCACGAACATTATCCACGAGGGCCAGTCGGGCTGCACGAAAATCAGTAAAGATTGCACGAGCGCCCACCACAGCGCTGCCCAGGCGAACATCGACGCCTTGTTTCGTCGCCCGGCGATCTTGAGCACCAGGGGCACCGAGGCGACCACGGCGAGCAGAAATACCAACATGAACTGCTCAAAGCGCTCGGTCCGGCCGAGCCAGTAGGTGCAGTAGATCACCAGCATGGCCGAAACGAGGTCCATCGCGATGCGGCCCGACAGGTAGAGCCCCACCAGTCGCCTGAAATTGGAGTGTTGGCCGAGGACCCTGAAACCCTCCACCAGCCCCAGCTGGACCTTGCGGTTGCTGAACGACGGGCGCTCAAAACTGACCCGGTAGGCGGCGAACCATGGCAGCGTGAGCACCACCCCCAGCAGCATCGCCGCGCTCGCAAAGCCCTCGCCACCGCCGCCAAAGGCCTCGGCCAGCGGACGCATGCCTACCGCGGCCATGACACCCATCATTCCGGCAGCGCTGCGGTAGCCATTGATCGAGTTGCGCTCGTGATAGTCGGTGGCCATCTCTGCCTGCAGTGCCATGTAGGGTATGACCAGCACGGTAGACGAAGTGGTCATCAGGCAGTAAGCCAGCGTGTAGTAAGCAAAACGGCCAGCCTCGGGAATCTGCCCGGGGTCGGACCACAGCAAAGCGAAGCTAAGGCCGAAAGGCAGCGCGCCGATAAGAAAGTACGGTCGACGCCGGCCTGATTTCCACCTCGTGCCGTCCGAGATGCGGCCCATGAGGGGGTCGGTAAAGGCGTCGAGTGCCCGGCCGGTAAGCGGCACCAGGCCGGCCAGCAGCGGTCGGAGTCCGGCTAGCTCGATGAGAAAATAGGAAGCGAACAGCAACGAGAGAGCGCCAAAAACCATGCTGGAGGCAAACTCGCCGGAGGCGTAGACCGCCTTGAGTCGGGCTGGCAGCTTGCCACCCTCGTATAAACCTCTCGCTGTCAACCTCGTGGTCCCTGCTGCCGCGCGACCGTACAGCGACTGCCGACAGTGTACGCAGGCCCCGCTACAGTCAACGCCGCGCCGGGCAGATGCTTCGCTAGAGAATTTGACAAAAACCCGCCGCCGTTGAACACACCTGCTGAAGCAAGGCTCATGACCGACAACAGTTTCACCCGCGAAGACGTCGATTTTGTGTGCAGGGGGCTGCGCTGCGCCTCGTGGCTATATAGACCCGTCGCGCCGGCTACAGACGGCCCCGGCGGCCGACTTCCGCCGCTAGTCATCATGGCGCACGGCTTCGGTGCCTGGCGGGATTTCGGCCTGCCCGCATTCGCCGAGCGTTTTGCCGCGGCCGGCATGGCTGTCATGCTTTTTGACTACCGCTGTTTCGGCGACAGCGAAGGCTCTCCGAGAAACTGGGTCAGCCACCGGCGCCACCTTCAGGATTGGAAAGCAGCGGTCGCCCACGCACGCTCACTGCAGGGAGTAGACGCCGGGCGACTGGCGCTGTGGGGTTCCTCGTTCTCGGGCGGCCACGTGGTGGTCACCGCCGCCGGCAACTCCGACGTCAGAGCTGTGGTCGCGCAGGTGCCGCTGGCCGACGGTCCCGCCGCCATGTCATCCACGCCAGTGGCCAAGGGGCTGAAGATGCTCGCCGCCGGCCTGCGCGATGCCGGCCGCATACTCAGCCGCAGGCCGGCTTACACGCTGCCCATCGTGGGTGAACCGGGCGAACTCGCCGTGATCAACGCCGAGAACTGCCGCGACGGCTACCGCGACATCGTTCCCACTGGAAGCGACTGGGACAACAGCTGCCCGGCGCGGGTCGTCTTCACCGCCATGTTCTACCGGCCAATAAAAAGCGCGCCACGCGTGGCCTGCCCCACCCTGTTGCTGGCCGCCCGTCACGACGAACTAGTGCCTTACAAATCAGTCGAACGCGAGGCCCGCGCCCTGCCCCGGGGAGAACTGGTAACGCTGGACTGCGGTCATTTTGACCCATACCTCGGCGAGACCTTCGAACGGACGGTCGTCATCGAGACAGAGTTCCTGGCCAGGCACCTGCAAGCCTGACGTCCGCAGCACTGGCGTTTCAGGCAACGAGCCCGTGCACGCGAGCAAAAGGATCCCACTCGGGGTCACGATGCCACTCGTACTCGGTCAGCTCGGCCATCAGCTCGGCCTGTTCCTGGCCGAACTCACGGGCCACGACGGCCAGCGCCATGTCTATGCCCGCCGATACGCCCGAGGCAGTAACGATATTACCGTCGTCAACCCAGCGGGCCTGCTTTACCCACTTTACAGACGGCGTCAACTCGGTGATCTCGTTGAACAGGGCCTTGTTGGTAGTCGCAGGCCGACCGTCGAGCAGGCCCGCGGCCGCCAGCAGCATGCTGCCGCTGCACACGGTCATGGTCACGCGCGTTTCGGCAACGCGTTTCCCAATCCAATCCAGCAAGGGCTGGTTCGAAATCTCTTCCCTGCAGCCCAGGCCACCGGGGATGAGCAGCAGGTCCAGGGGCGGACAATCATCCAGTGCGTAGTCTGCCACTGCTTCGACGCCCTGGGCTGATTTCACCGGGCCGGCAGAAAGAGCCACGGTGCACAGCTCGAGCTGCGGGCAGTTGCCGAACATTTCCAGTGGCCCGAACAGGTCGAGCAGTTCGAAAACCGGGTACAGCAGCGAACCCAGCAGCAGCTTGCGGTCATCGGCCACGCTTCGACTAATGCCTGCTACGAGCTCCCGGAAGAAGCCTGATCATCCGTTCATACCCGCCGCACTGGCGGAAGGATGGAGGCTTGCAGCTGCGCTTTCGCGTTCGTTCATGCGCGAATACCAGGCCGACAGTTTTTCAAGTGACGGGTCGAGTGGCTGGCCGACGGTAGCAAAGAAATCCACGAAGCCGAACAGCAACAAGTCGGCCATCGTCAATTGATCGCCGGCAACGAACGGCTTGTCTCCCATGAGACCCTCGAGCCACTGCAGGCCATCGACAGCGGTAGCCTTGAGGCCGTCCGCGGCTTCCGGAATACAGCGCATTCGCCCTTCAAACAGGGCCAGGCCCTCGGCAAAACGAAACCCGTTGGCCATTGGCTCGCAGATCTTCAGATCCAGCCGCCTGGTCCACATGCGCGTAGTGGCACGCTCTGCCGAGCTCTTGCCCACCAGCGAGCCATCACCGACGGTTTCGTCCAGGTACTCGCAGATAGCCGTGATCTCGGAGATCACCGAGCCATCGTCGAGAACCAGGGCGGGAAGCTGTCCAGCGGGATTGCTATCCGTGTACGGCGCGCGCCTGTTGTCCCCGCTGAGGAGGTCTACTTCCTCGAGCACGAGCTCGTGCCCCAGCTCGAGCGCGAACATACGCACCACGCGGGGGTTGGGCCCCAGTGAGTTGTAGAGCTTCATGCCTCAGCCGACAGCCTAGTGCCCCATCCAGGTATCGATATCAAGCAGCAGCATCACCCAGACAGCCTCGTCACCGTTTGCGTCTATGACCTCGGCGCGAACACCGAACGGAGTAGTCGAGGAGCGGGCAGTTACACCTCCGCCCAGCAGCGAGGTGTCATCCTCCCCGAGCTGCCAGCCACCGAGGGCGTGCACCGAGAACGTATCGTTTATCTTGACAGTGGGCATTACTGCCGCGTAAATACCGTCGCCGTCGTCGCCACCACGATCCATGTAGCCACCTTCGATAGCCAGCCAGTCGAAGGATTCCTTGACGAAGAGCAGGCGCTGGCCAGTCTCGCTGTCACCGTCCCTGTTGGAATCAGCGAGCCCGTATCCGAAAGATACGTGTCCGTCTCCCTTGTACCAGTCCCCCACGGCGGCCGCGGCCGGGCCTGCCCCGGAGAGAACTGCCACGAAAAAGCAGATCAGAGCCGCAAGAATCATTTTTCCCGTAACCGTCTTCATAACCCTTTTCATAAACTTGCTGTCTCCTCCCTGCGGCGCGCAACGGCACCGGTTACAGCCATATATCGCAGCACGCGAGTCCGTACAAGGCAGGCCTCGAAGAACCAGGGTTTGCATTACAGACCGTTTATACCGGGTCGCCGGCCCGGGAGGGCCTTTCAGCGCCGCTCGTGCGATAACCCGCCTCTCGCTTCCAGCGAAACGGCACCAGCATCTGCCCGCCGAAGTCCTGCGGAAAACGTTCCATGTCTTCGAGCCCCACTGCCGCGGGCGGCCGTTTGTCGGCTGGCAGGTAGCGCGTAGCAAAGACGATGTCCCATAGGATCAGATTTGCGCCGTAATTATGACAGGCCTCGGCCGCCACGGCCGAGTGATGCCAGCGGTGCAGCGACGCCCCACTGAACACCCAGTCCAGCCAACCCATTTTCAGGTCTATGTTGGAGTGCTGAAAAAGCCCGTGCACCGATTCGAAGCTGTAGAACAACAGCAGGCAATCTCCGGGGACTCCCAGCAGAAGCAGCGGAGTCGTTTCGCAGACGAACACCCACAACACCCCCAGCGGGTGATCGCGGCCGGCGTTGAGCCAGTACAATCGCGTGGGGCTGTGATGGGTGGAGTGCAGGCGCCAGAAAAACTCGTTCTCGTGGGCTAAGCGATGCCCCCAGTACTGTCCGAACTCCGCCAGCAACGCTGCCAGTACCACCTGCAGGGGCAGCGCCAGCTCTACCGGCCAGGGACCTCCGCCGCTCCCCTGCTGCGCGTCGCGCAAAGGCAACACGAGCAGCAACAGCAGCGGCAGGCCGAGCTTGAACAACTCGCGCGCCCCGTAGCTGTTGACCAGCGAATGGGCGGCGTCGGTCAGCAGGTCTGACCGACTACGGTTCCAGTCGACATCAAAGGCCAGGGTCCGCTCAAACAGCGCGATAACGCTTATGGCCAGCAACGAAACAACGCCCAGCGTGGCCGCTTCGTTCATGCCGGCCTCCACCATGAGCCAGGCCGTCAGCAGGCAGGTGCCCAGCAGCAGCGGAAACAAAAGCCAGGAAGCGGTTTGTCTGGCACGATCCAGGCCCATCAGTCCCCCGGCCCCGCAGCGGGCAGAGCAAAGGCCAGCAGGGCGTCGCCGGGCTCAGACCAGCCGTGGCCGCCGGCGGCAATGACGACAAACTGCCTGCTCTCGGCACCCAGCCGGTAAGTGACCGGTGAAGAATTGGCAGTGTAAGGTATCCGCCTGGTCCAGACCTCGCGGCCATTTTCGACGTCGAAAGCCCGAAAAAACTTATCGGTCGTGGCTCCGATAAACACCAGGCCCCCGGCGGTCACGACCGAGCCGCCGAGATTCGGTGCCCCCAGGGGCAACCACATGGGCCACGGCGCAATATCGCGCGTGGTGCCGAGCACCGACTCCCACAGGACCTCGCCACTGACCAGGTCGACAGCGGTCATCGTACCCCAGGGCGGCGGATTGCACGGCGCCCCGGCGCTGGAAAGAAGGGGCCCACGCTTGGCCCCGTAAGGGGTGCCCTGCATGGGATAGAGCTCGTCGGGATAGACCACGGACCCGCGGTCAAGCTTGTCGAACTTTTCGCGCTCGATGAGTTGTATCACCATGGGCGTGCGCAGCTGGTTGACGTACAGCCGTCCCCTCACCGGGTCGATCGAAACACCGCCCCAGTTGGCACCACCAGCCGAGCCCGGCCACTGCAGGGTCGGCGTGAGCTGGGGCGGCGTGAAGACACCATCGTTGCGCAACGACGCGATTCTTTCTCGACAGTCGGCCCTGTCCCAGGGGCTGAAACCAAAGGCATCCGACGCGTCGAGCCTGCGTGCCTGCAGGGGAGCGGGATGGGTAGGAAACGGCTGCGTGGCCGAGAGCAGCTCGCCCGGCACCCCATCGGTGGCCACCGCGAGTTCTTCTACCGGGTAGAGTGGCTCGCCGGTCAGGCGGTCGAGAAGAAACAGGTGCCCCATCTTGGTCGCCTGCACCAGCCCGGGGCGCCCACCCCCGACGCCCGCAATGTCGAACAAGGTCGGCTGGGCCGGCACGTCGTAGTCCCAGACATCGTGGTGGACGGTCTGGAAATGCCAGGCCGGTTCCCCACTGTCGAGATCAAGGGCGACAACCGAGCTGCCGTAGTAATCCAACCCCCGGCGCTGGCCGCCGTAGAGGTCAGGCGAGGGGTTGCCCGTGGGCACATAAACCAAGCCGTTTTCTTCGTCGACAGACAGCGGTGCCCATACGTTGGGGCTACCCGATTGCCACCGCCCCCCGCTGTCGCCTGCCGCGCGCTGCCAGGCTGGAGGCACCGGATCCCAGGCCCAGCGCAGGCTGCCGTCACGCGCGTCGAAGGCGCGCACTACGCCCGACGGCGCGTCCACGCGTTCATTGTCAGCCACCAGGGCGCCCACGATGACCAGGTCGGCCACCGCCACGGGAGCCGAGGTCGGGTAATACTCCCACTGCTCGTGCTCCGACAGGCCCTCGCGCAGATACACCCTGCCCGTGTCGCCAAAGCCGGGACAGGGTCTGCCGGTGTCGGCGTCAAGGGCTATGAGCTCGGAGTCCCGGGTGCCGGTAAAAATACGCCGACTGCAGAGCCTCGTGCCGCCGTCCCGGCCCTCCTGACCGTCCTGCCACCATGCCACGCCGCGGCAGGTGAGCGGGTAAGGACCCTGCCCCCGCCGGAAACGCAGTTCGGGATCAAAGACCCATTTCTCAACGCCGGTTTCAGCGTCGAGTGCGATGACCCGGTTAAACGGCGTGCAGAAATAGAGCGTACCCTCGGCCACGAGCGGCGTGACCTGGAAAGAACTGCGCGCCCACTCTCCGTTGCCGTCTGAGACATCACCGTGCCGGTACTCCCAGGCCAACTGCAAGGAGTCCACGTTAGCCGCGGTGAGCTGGGTAAGCTGACTGTAACTAGTGCCCCCGGCATCGGCCCCGTAATGCGGCCAATCGGCCGTCGGTCCGCTGTAGTCTATGCTTTCGCGGCCACCACAGCCCGCGGCCATTATGCAGACGCCCAGGGCACAGGCCCAGCCCGACAAGCTAGCGAAGAGAACTTTCCCTTTAGTTTTCATGCGTTGAGCTCGTGCGAATCATGCGGAACTTCAGCGCGAAGGCCCGATCACGGTCTCGGCGTAGAGCTCCATGGCCCTGCGTTTTTCGTCCAGGCTGGACCGCGGCCCGAGGCTGTAGCTGAGCGGGTAACTGACCGTAGAGCTTACCCCTTTTTCTTCAAGCCTGGCCAGCAGGTCAGGCGCGGGCGGCACCGAAAGGGGCAGCACGCACTCAAAGGGCAGGTTTTCACGACCGGCCTCGCGTCTGAATTCAGCCAGGCTGTCGAGCAGTTCGAAGGCAGATTCCTCGCTGTCACCGGCGCCCATGTAGCCGTCGGCCGTGCTCGCCGCCCGCTTCAACGCCCGCTGGCTGCGACCGCCCGTGTACACCGGTACGCCGCCAGCGGGAGCGGCCGGAAGGCTGCGCAAAGGGGCAAAGTCAAAAAACTCTCCGTGCCACTCCAGCTCCTCGCCCGTCCACAAGCGGCGCATTATGGCGATCATCTCGTCCATGCGCCGTCCGCGACTTTTGAAATCGACGCCCAACTGCTCGAATTCCTCTTTCATCCAACCCGTACCGGCTCCCAGGGCAAAGCGCCCACCGGACAACAGCGCGAGGGTCGCGCAGGCCTTGGCCACTTCGAGCGGGTGCCGCAACGGCAGGATGTAGATCGAGCTCGATAGTTTCAGCTTGCTCGTCGCGGCGGCCACAGCACCCAGCACCGACCAGGTATCGGGAAAAGCCGTATCGGCCGGAAAAGGAGGCGTCCCGTCCTCCGAGTAAGGATAAGGCGACGATAACTCGCTGGGATGAAAGAGGTGATCGGAGAGAAACACCCCGTCAAAGCCGATCTCCTCGGCCATGCACGCGATATCCACCAACTGATCGGGCTCGGTGAAAGAAAGCGCCTGCCAGAACTTCACTGCTTCTCCCCGTTGTAAACCATTCCCTATCCTGGCCCGGGGGCCAGCGCCCAGCCCTGCTCGCCGCCGCGCGCCGAGCCCTCGGACTCCAACTTGCGCAGATGCGCGGCCACCGAACAGGCCGCGGCCGGGTGCAGAAACACGGGCACGTCGGTGTACACCAGTTCCACGATCGCCTCTACGGCCATGGGCTTGTCCCCGAGGCAGGCCAGCACTTGTCGCTCGCGAAGATTGCGGTGGGCTATCAACTCGCCCACCTTGCGCGCCGGATCGGTAATGGCCGGGCCGTGGGCGGGATAAATAATATCGGGTGAGATATCGAGCAGCAGGGCCAGGGAGTCGAGGTACTGCGCCATGTCGCCGTTGCCCGGTATCACCGTGGTACCGGCGCCGAGAACGTTGTCGCCGCTGAACACAGCGTTCTCTTCTTCGAGCACTAAACAGAGGTGGTCTGCTGCGTGGCCCGGCGTGGCCAGCGCCCTCAGGGTGACTCCTTCAACAGAGACACGCCCGCCATCGGCGAGATCCGTTATCTCCAGGTCGCGGTCGTATTCTGCACAGCGCGCCTTGTGAACCGGCATGTCGCCATAGCGATCGAGAACCTGGGCAACCCCACCAATGTGATCGGGGTGACCGTGGGTCAGGACCATGGCCTCCAGCTGCCTGCCCGCCAGCGCCTCGTGAAGCTTATCGGCCCAGCCCTCCACTCCCTGCCCGGTGTCAAGCAACAGCAGGCTCTCGCCGGTGCCCAGCAGGTAGGTGTTGGTGCCCGGCCCGGTGAACGGCCCCGGGTTCTGGCCAAGTATGACCTGCACTCGCGGAGACCAGCGGGCGATATCGGGCATTTCCAGGCCCATCATGCTGTCGGTTACTATCCGGCGAGGTTCCTGCTGCATGGCTTACTCCGCGCTCCGCACGCTTGCCCAACAATACCAACAGGCACGCGTCCGCGGCAAATCGCCTACCCGCCTGCCTCAATTGCAGGCCAACGCGCCGCAGTCCATGTCGCAGGAAACAAGGCCGACACTGCACTGCGCCATGCGCAGCGCATCGGCGATGCTGCAAGTGCCATCGGGTGCAGCCGGCGGACTCACGTCGCAGTTGCCAAAAGAGGATAGCGTCGTGCAGGTCCGGAGGCCTACAGTGAACTGGGCCACCAGCATGGCGTCGATCACGTTTATGGTGCCGTCCGAGTTGACATCCCCGCAGCCATCTCCGCCAGCAGCAATTTCCAGGTAGAGGAGCACCGGCAGGTGATCCGAGGCATCAACGGTATCATTTGCCAGCAAGCCCGGCGGCAGGCTACCGGCGGCGAAGGTAAGGGTGTTGAGAACCTCGCCCCCCACCACGAAGGCGGCCAGCGCCGGCGATGGCAACAGGTAATCGACCCGGCGCGAAAGATAAGTGCCGCGAGCGGGGTCAGCGTTCAGCGTTTCGGGCCGCGAGTTGTTGACGTCCAGCGGACTGAACAACAGGAGACCTTCGTTGAGCAAGCTCGTGACCTCGGCGTCATCATCTTCTTCGTTGAGGTCGCCAGCGTAAACCAGCAGGGCCAAGGGGTCAGCGGCCATGCTCGCGGCGACGAGTGCCGCCGACGCGAATGATTCCTGTTGCCTTATGGCGTTCACCGACGCGTCCCAATGCGCCACCCACACGAGCAGGTCTTGCCCGGGCAGGTCAATGGTGGCTTCCAGAAGAGTGCGCTTACTGACCTGGCCGTTACCAGACAGGACGTGCTCCACCGCCGACCCCGCTACGAGCGGGTATAGGCTCATCACGGCCCTTCTATTTCCGGCACCATCGGCAGACGAGTACAGCGAGTCGTAGGCAGGGTTGTCAGCCAGAAAATCATCCAGGTTGGCCAGCCCCTTCCCCTCCTGCAACAGCACGACGTCCGGCGCCAGGTAGTCGATGATGCGTTGCAGGGCCACACGGCCGCCGGAACCGGGCGCGCCCGCGCCGTTTATGTTGTAGCTGAGCAGCGACAGTGGCCAGGCCGCCGACTCGCCGGCGGGCAGCAGCAAAAACAGGGCGAGCAATGCCGCGGCTGGCACTGTAAGAAGCCGCCGATGTTTTGAGAAGCTCTCCACTCGGGTAAGTTTACGTACATGTAATACACCGTGGCAAGAGAATTCGGTTCAGGAATTTTACTGTGCCCTGCGTTTTTTATGCCAAGGCGCTGAACCAAGCACCCGGCCCGCGCCCCCCTTCTGGGGGTGATGCGCGCTTTACACCGAGGGTGGCTGAAACGGCCCGGCCACCACCGCTCAATTCTGCGGGCCCCGTTGCAGGCTCTCCATCAATCTCGCGGCCAGCCTGCTCAACTCGCCGCGATCGGCTGTCTTGCGATTGGCAAAATCAAAGCCTTCACCATCCGCCCGCGGAATAAGGTGCACGTGGTAGTGAAATACCGTCTGCCCGGCGGCAGCACCGTTGGCCTGGTAAACGGCGATTCCGTCAGGATCAAGCTCCGCCTTCAGGACCGCGGCTATTCTCAGCTGAAGCGCAGCCACCTCCAGCATATCGGCCTCGCTGATCTCGAATATGTTCTCGGCGTGTGCACGGGGAACCACCAGCAGGTGGCCCCTGGACAATGGAAACAGGTCCATGAAGGCCAGTACGCGATCGTCTCGGTACACGAGGGCTGCGGGCGCGTCGCCGCGCGCAATGAGACAGAAGATGCAAGAGTCGCCGGTATTGCTCACCGCTACTTCTCCACCAGGCCGCGCGCTCCATGGCGCGAAGCGTGATTATTCCTGCGCAGTGGTGACCCCTACGGGACTCGAACCCGTGTTTTCGGCGTGAGAGGCCGACGTCCTGGACCACTAGACGAAGGGGCCATACGACGCCACAAAAAACGCCGGGAGCCAAACATAGTCGGCTCCCGGCGTCCGGTCAAAGGTAGGTTTTTGAGTACACCCTCCCGGGCAATTGAAATGAAAAAGCGCCGTTTTTCCCCGTTGGGGGAGAGTTCGAATGGAAGAAGCTCAAACAATGCTATAAATTGCTACCACCACGCTGGGGCTGCCTCCGCCGATTTGCCGACCTGACATAAAAGTACGTCCGTGAGATAAAGGTTCCGCGCCTGCCAGCCGACCCGTCGGCGGCGCGAGGAAAGCACTAAAAAGCAATGCCGGAGATAGAAAGCAGCCAGGAACTGGTGAGCCAGGTTTACCAACAGAGCAGGGCCCGGCTCGAGATTGTCAGGAACAGGCGTCCCGCGCCGCTCACCCTCGCCGATAAAATACTGCTCGGCCACCTCGACGACCCCGCCTCGAGCGAGCTTGACCCTGGTTCGTCCTACGTTGCCCTGTGCCCCGACCGCGTGGCCATGCAGGACGCGACCGCACAAATGGCCCTCCTTCAATTCATGCAGGCGGGCCGCGACGAAACTGCCGTTCCCGCCACCGTCCACTGCGACCATCTCGTGCGTGCCCACTCTGGCGCAGACAGCGACCTGGCCACCGCGAGGAATGAAAACAGCGAGGTATACGACTTTCTCTCGACCGCCTGCTCCAGGTACGGGCTTGGTTTCTGGGGGCCCTCTTCGGGGATAATTCACCAGGTCGTACTGGAAAATTATGCTTTTCCCGGCGGCCTGATGATCGGCACCGACTCTCACACGCCCAACGCGGGGGGCCTGGGCATGTGCGCAGTGGGCGTGGGCGGCGCCGACGCAGTAGACGTGCTGGCGGGCTTTTCCTGGGAAGTGCTTCTGCCCAGGGTCACCGGCGTGAGGCTGGTGGGAGAGTTGTCGGGTTGGACCGCACCCAAGGACATCATACTGGCCCTGCTGGGCATGCTCAGTGTAAAAGGCGGAACCAACCGCGTCATCGAGTATTTTGGTGAGGGGACCGCGGCCATTTCCTGCACCGGTAAGGCCACCATCTGCAACATGGGAGCTGAGCTTGGAGCCACCTGTTCGGTCTTCCCCTTTGACCAGCGCATGGCGCTGTACCTGCGGGCCACCGGCCGCTCGGCGCTGGCCGACCTCGCGGAGAAGGCCGACGACCTGCTGACCGCTGACGCCGAGGTGGCCGAGTCGCCGGAAAGATACTACGACGAGGTCTACGAGATCGACCTCTCAACGCTGGAACCACACGTGGTGGGACCGCACACGCCGGACCTCGCGCGACCGATCTCGCAACTGGCCGGGGATACTGCCCGCGAGAACTACCCCGACCGTATATCGACGGCGCTGGTGGGCAGCTGCACTAACTCCTCCTACGAAGACCTCACTCGCGCGGCCGACATCGCCCGGCAGGCCGCCGACCTGGGGCTGGTGATGAAGAGTAAGTTGTTGGTGAGTCCCGGCAGCGACACTATCTTCAAGACCATCGCCCGCGACGGGCAGATGGATGCCCTGTCTGCCGTTGGCGCCGAAGTGCTCGCCAACGCCTGTGGGCCCTGTATAGGCCAGTGGCAACGCGACGATATAGAAAAGGGGCAGGTGGACTCCATACTGACCTCCTTCAATCGAAACTTCCCCGGCCGTAACGACTCCAACCCCGATACCCTCGCCTTTATAGCCAGCCCCGAAATCGTCATGGCCCTCGGCCTCGCCGGCAGGCTGTCGTTCAACCCGATGGTCGACGAACTGGTAACCCCCGATGGTTCAACGGCGAAACTGGCCGCTCCCCTCGCGGCTCCGGAAATTCCCGAAAACGGTTTCGTCGAAAGTCGCTCGGGCTACCAGGCACCGGTGAGTAACGGGTCGTCAACAGGGATTGAAATCGCGCCGGACAGTGAGCGCCTGGCCCTGCTCGAACCGTTTGCCGCGCCGGTGGATTCAAATTACCAGCGCATGCCGCTGCTGCTCAAGACCAGCGGAAAGACCACCACCGACCACATAAGCCCGGCCGGCCCCTGGCTGCGCTACCGTGGCCACCTTGACAGGATCAGCGACAACATGTTCACGGGAGCCACGCGAGCCGGTAGCGGCGAGCGCGGCACCACCACCAACCCCCTCGACGGCGAGCAACAGGCCGTGCCGGCTGTCGCCAGGGCCTTGCGCGCAGCGGGTAAGCACTGGGTGGTCGTGGGTGACGAAAATTACGGCGAGGGCTCAAGCCGGGAACACGCGGCCATGTCCCCCCGCCTCCTGGGCGCTGCCGCCGTGATCGTGCGCAGCTTTGCCCGCATACACGAGAGCAACCTCAAGAAACAGGGTATCCTTCCGCTGGTATTCAATGACTCGGACGACTACGAGCTCGTGCTCGCGGACGACGAGATCTCGATAGCCGGGGCGCTCGACCTCGAAGCGGGGGTTCCCCTGCTTGCGACCCTGCACCACGCCGACGGCAGCAACGACGAGATAACGCTCAAGCACACGCTCAACCACGAACAGATCAGCTGGCTCAAGGCAGGCTCGGCGCTGAACAAGCTTCGCGACAGCGAGACCTGAGCCGTACGCGACCGGCCACGGGCCGGCTGCGTCTGGGGGCGCCGTCAGCCAGCGGGAGCCGCAAGCGGCAGATCACCGCTGGCCAACTCGCCAGCCACCCGCTGCAAACGGGCCAGCGTACGTTCCCGCCCGAGCACCACGCAGACCTCGTAGATACCAGGGCTCGCCTTGGAACCGGTAAGCGCCACGCGCGCGGGCTGGGCCAACTTGCCGAGCTTAACATCGAGGTCGACCAGGGCCGCGGCAAAAGCGGCCTCGACGTTCGATTCATCCCAATCCGCCAGGAGTTCGAGCTGCTGGGCGAGAGCAGCCAGGCGAGCGAGTCCTTCCTCGTCGAGAAACCTGGCCACCGCCTTGCGATCCCACGACAGGTCGTCGCTCAAAAAACAGTGTGCCCCCTCGGCGAGCCCTACCAATGTGACAGCTCGTTCTGCAAGTAATTCCACCACCAACTCGAGCCTCGAAGAGTCGTCAGCCTCGCCGGCTCCCAGGAAGGGGAGCACAGCCGCAGCCAGCTCTGCCGGCGGCGTAGCCTTGATATGCTGCTGGTTAACCCAACGCAGTTTCTCAAGGTCAAAGGCAGCAGCGGCTTTGCCCACCCCCTCTACGTCGAATAAGCCCGAGAGCTCTGCGCGACTGAATATCTCCTGGTCACCGTGAGACCAGCCCAGGCGGGCAAGATAATTGGCCATCGCCCCCGGCAGAATGCCCATCTCCCGGTATGCGTCCAGAGAGGTGGCCCCGTGCCGCTTGGACAAGCGCGAACGGTCGGCCCCCACGATCAACGGCAGGTGCCCGTAGCGCGGGGGCTCCTGCCCCAGGGAACGAAAAATCTGCGCCTGCCGCGGTGTGTTGGTCAGGTGATCCTCTCCTCTTAGTACGTGGGTTATACCCATGTCGAGATCGTCTACTACCACTACCAGGTGAAAGGTCGGGCTGCCGTCACTGCGCAAGAGCACGAGGTCGTCGAGTTCACTGTTGTCAAAAGTGACAGGTCCCCTGACGAGGTCGTCTATCGTCGTCTCGCCACTCTCGGGACTGGCCAGGCGCAGCACCGCGGGTCCGTCCAGTGCCGGCTCGTGGCCCGCGCCGCGACAGCTTCGGTCGTACATCGCTTTTTTGCCGGACGCCTGCGCCGCTTCGCGGGTGGCTGCGAGTTTTTCCTGCGAACACACGCACCAGTACGCGTGTCCGCCCCCGAGCAGTTCGGCGACCGCCTTGTCATACAACTCGGCCCTCTTGCTCTGGTAATACGGCCCCTCGTCGGCGACCACCCCCAGCCAGTCCAGGCCCGACATTATGGCCTGCACTGATTCGTCGCTCGACCGTTCACGGTCGGTGTCTTCTATCCTCAAAACAAAAGAGCCCCCGTGGTGGCGAGCGAAGAGATAGTTGAACAGCGCCGTGCGGGCGCCCCCTACGTGAAGGTGTCCGGTAGGACTCGGAGCGAATCGTGTTCGGACTTCGGGCACGCGGCAATCAAACACGCACCGTTACCGTCGTCAACGCGCCCACCCCCTTTCGAGCTACCCCCCTGGGTCGAAATAGCGCAGCTCACGCGGGGGGCTCTATTTCGTGGTGAGACCTGCTCAAAATCTCTAATGGGATCAGCTGTGGAAAAAACTACTGCTCAACGTGGAATCCTGCGCTTTGGCACGGCCTTCGCTACGAAAGAGCGGCTTTTGTTTTCAAACACACGCGGTGATGCATCGCGTAATTGCAGCGGAACACCACGCGCTCAGCTGATCGCGCCTTTATGTCCTTGCCCGTAAGGGCAGAGGGGCGCATACTTTTTGGTGTAAGGCACGCTTCTACCGGGAATAGTAATCGATGATGCAGGGCTGCCATTACCACCGGGAGGTGTGATCGGATGAGTGACCAGGAATTCGAACAGATCATCAAGCGAGACCGGGCGACCACGGCCCATCGTGAATGGAACGGAAGCCTCCTCGACTACCTCGAAGTCGTACGCAGCGATCCGACCATAGCCAAGCTCGCCCACTCCCGGGTCTACGACGCCGTGGTGGGAGCCGGGATCTCGGAGCACGAGCCCGGCGAGAACGACGCGCCCGGTGGCCGACCGGAGAAAACTTACGCGTTCTTCTCCGGGGAATTCTTCGGCATCGACAACGTCGTCAGCCAGATCGTACGCTACTTTCATTCGGCTGCTCACAAGGGAGAAGAGGCACGACAAGTCCTCTACCTCATGGGCCCCGTTGGTTCGGGCAAGACCTCGCTGGTCGAAAAACTCGAAACTACGTTGGAGACCGGGCCGCCGATGTTTGCGATCGAAGGCTGCCCCATGCACGAGGAGCCCCTGCACCTGGTCCCTAAGAACCTCAGGCGGGAGTTTGAGAAAATGCTGGGCGTGAGCATCGAGGGCGACCTCTGCCCGGTTTGCAGCTACAGGCTCGAAGAAGAGTACGGCGGCCGTTACGAAGAGGTTCCGGTGAAAACCGTGAAATTCTCCAAGCGCGGTAGGATCGGTATCGGAGTCGTGCCACCGGTAGACCCCAACAACCAGGACACCTCGGTGCTGATCGGCAGCGAGGACATCTCAAAGCTCGATCTTTACTCGGAAGGAGACCCCAGGGTACTCGACCTCAACGGTGCCCTGAACGTGTCAAACCGCGGAATCTGTGAATTCATCGAGGTTTTCAAGAACGATACCGAGTACCTCCACGCGATGATCACCGCCACCCAGGAAAAAGTCATCCCGGCTCCCGGCCGTCACGGCATGGTCTACGTGGACACGGTTATAGCGGCCCATTCCAACGAGGCCGAGTGGCAGCGTTTTCGCTCGGATCATACCAACGAGGCCATTCTTGACCGCATCGTGGTCATCAAGGTGCCTTACAACCTCCAGTTGTCGCAGGAAGTAAAAATTTACCAGAAGATAATACAGAACTCGGATTTCAGGGCCCACGTGGCGCCGCATACTCTCGAACTGGTGGCCATGTTCGCGGTGTTGTCACGCCTTGAGCCCACAGCGAAGTGCGACCTTCTCACCAAGCTCAAGATCTACGACGGAGAAGAAGTCGTTGAAAAAGGGCGCACCAAGAAGATCGACATCACCGAGCTCAAGGAAGACGCCAAGCGCGAAGGCATGGATGGCATATCGACCCGCTTCAGTCTCAAGGCGCTGGACAACGCCCTCTCCGACCACGTGGAAGCCCGCTGTACTAACCCGATCACCGTGCGCGAAGCGCTCGTGAGCATGGTCAAGGAGGCCGATTTCCCGGACGACATTCGCAAGCAGTACCTCGAGCTTCTGCAGAATACCCTCCACAAGGAATACCTGGAGCTTCTGGAGAAGGAGATCACCAAGGCCTTCGTCTACTCGTACAGCGAGCAGGCCGAATCATTGTTCCAGAACTACCTCGACCACGCCGAGGCTTTCGTCAACAAGGCCAAGGTCCGGGACTCGAACACCTCCGAAGAGCTCGAACCCGACGAGGGCTTCATGAAATCCATCGAGGAGCAGATCGCCATCATAGGATCGGCAGCCGAGGGTTTCAGGCAAGACGTCATCTCCTACCTCTGGACCAACAGCCGACGTGGCAACACCATAAGCTATTCAAGCTACGAGCCCCTGAGACAGGCCATCGAAAAGAAACTCATGGCGTCGGTCCGTGAACTGAGCCGGATTGTCACGCGAGCCACTACCAGGGACGAAGAACAGAACGACAAGTACGACGCCATGGCGACCAACCTGATGGAAAACGGTTACTGCGAGCACTGCGTAGATACCGTCCTCAAGTACGCCGCCAATAACCTCTGGAAAGACTAGGAGCGGTACGGTGGGCGCGACCTTTCGCCCCGCTTCGCGGGAGTCGTCGGACCGAAGCGCTGGTGACCGGCTGCGCCATCGCCAGAAGGTGCGCCGCTCCATCATGGACAACATCGGCGATATCGTAGCCGAGGAATCCATCATCGGCCGCTCCGGCGACCAGGTGGTCAAGGTCCCCATCCGTGGGATCAAGGAATATCAATTCATTCACGGTAAAAACCAGCCGTCCGTGGGAGAAGGAGCGGGCGATGATCTTGCCGAGGGAGACGTCATTGCCCGTAAGCCGGGCGACGCCGCAGGTAAACCGGGACAGGCGGGCGAAGAAGCCGGCGTAGACTACTACGAGACCGACATCACCCTCGACGAGCTCATCGACATGATGTTCGAGGACCTGAACCTTCCCGACCTCGAGCGAAAGCAAATGAGCTCGATTGAGTCGTTACGCAACACCAAGCGAAAGGGCTACAGAAAAGTCGGGCTGAGGGTGAGGCTCGACCGCCGCCGCACCGTGCGCAACAAGATACGCAGGAGCCTGTCCACGAGCAGCCGAACCGATGTTGCCAACGATGAGCGCGTGCCCTTTCGCGCCGAGGATCTGTCCTACCGCCACCGGACAACCGAGATACACAAGGAGTCCAACGCCGCGGTCTTCTGCATAATGGACACCTCGGGGTCGATGGGCACCACCAAGAAGTACCTCGCCCGTAGTTTTTTCTTCATGCTCTACCAGTTCGTGGCGAGGCGTTACGAGAAAGTAGACGTGATCTTTCTTTCACACGACATCGACGCGCGCGAGGTAACCGAAGATGAGTTCTTCCACAAGGGAGAATCCGGCGGCACTTTCGTTTCGTCGGGCTACAACAAAGCGCTCGAGATCATCACCGATCGCTACCACCCGGACCTCTGGAACGTGTACGCGTTTCACTGTTCAGACGGTGATAATTTTGCCAGTGATAACCCCAGCGCGATAAAGAGCGCGCAGGAACTCTGCGATGCCTGCAACATGTTCGGCTACGGGGAGATCAAGCCCCAGCGCGCGACCGCCTACGGCAATTCCTTGATCGACATTTTCAAGGCCGTCGCCGCCCCCAATTTCCACGCGGTGTTGATCGAGGGCAAAGAAGACGTCTGGCCAGCCTTCAAGGCCTTCCTCGGGGCCGAGGAGGATTCCGCGTGAGTCACCCCGGACTGGACGAGCTCAGGGAATGGGACGATCGCGTTGTCGGACTGGTAGACGCCTTCGGCCTGGAGTGCGCCCCCCAGGAGTTCGAGATCTGCGACCACAACGACATGCTTGGCTACATGGCCTACTCGGGCATGCCGTCTCAGTACCCCCACTGGTCTTTCGGCAAGGCCTTCGAAAAGCAAAAAACCCTTTACGACCACGGCGTATCCGGCCTCCCCTACGAGATGGTAATCAACTCAGACCCGTCGCTGGCTTATCTCATGCGAGACAACTCACTGGGCCTTAACATACTCACGATGGCCCACGTGTACGGCCACAACGATTTTTTTCGCAACAACAGCACGTTCGTAGACACCGAACCACAGTACACCCTGGCCCGCTTCAAATCGCACGCCGAGCGTATTCGTTCTTACGTGGAGGACCCGGTTGCGGGGCCGACTGCGGTCGAAGCGACGCTCGACGCAGCCCACGCGCTGGCCCTCAACTGCCAGAGAAACATGTCATTACGCAAAACCACGAGATCTGAGCAACAGCAACGCGCGATTGATATGTCCACCCCCCCAACGGACCCGAACGCGGCGATCCACGCTCCCCTCAGCAAGGAAGATCCCGACCTGAGTCGCATACCGTTGGAGCCGGAGCCCGACCTTCTCCTGTTCATCCGTGACTACAATCCCTACCTCGCCGAGTGGCAGAAAGATATCCTCACGATCGTCCACGAGCAGGCCCACTACTTCATCCCCCAGATGGAAACCAAGATAATGAACGAAGGATGGGCCAGCTACTGGCACTACCAGGTCATGTCTGAACTCGACTTGCCCGATGATTTGAGAATCGAATTCATGATCAATCACAACCAGGTCATCCGTCCCCACCCCGGGGGCATCAACCCCTACCACGTGGGCTTCCGAATCTGGCAAGCCATATACGAGCGCGAGGAAGGTGCCGGGCCAATCGACCACCGCCGGCGAGACGCGGGCCACCATGCCCTGTTCGCCGCCAGGGAAAGTGACCGCGACAGTTCGTTCCTGAGAAGGTTTCTTGATCGCGACCTGGTCAGAGACCTGGGACTGTTCGAGTTCACCGAAAAAGGCCGGGACACGGTCGTGTCCAAGGTTGCGGACGATCAGGGTTGGGAGTCCGTACGCGACACCCTGGTCGCCTCGGTGGGCACGGGCTCACTGCCCGTCATAGAAATTACCGACGCCGACTTCCAGGGCTCGCGACACCTGCACCTGGTCCACCGCTACCAGGGACAGGAACTCGAGCTACCGCACGCGCGTGCGACGATGGAACTGCTGCGAACGCTTTGGGGGCGAGACGTGTTCCTGGACACGGTGCTCAACGAAAAACCAGCCAGGTTGCACTGCAGCGAAGATGGTTTTTCGGCCGAGAGCACCGACCGCTGAACACCACCCGCTTCCGGTTCAGCCCTCAGCATCGACGACCGCGCGCCCGACCAGCGCAGGCAGGTCAACACCGGGAGGCAAAGTCCCCATGCCCAGGTGGGCGCAGGACAGGCGCGTAGCCACAAAGGCTTCGACGAGCGGCGCCGGCGAATACCTTGCAAGCAACGATGCCTGCAGGGCGGTCGCCATTTTTTCGACCAGCAGGCGGGCCTGGGAGGGGTCTTCGCGTGCCGCCTTGAGAGCGGCGGAACGAGGGTCATCCGCAACCTCCCGTTCGGTTTCCTTCTCCCCCCCCTATCTTACCCCCTCCGCGAATGCTTCGGAAGCACCCCCCTCCCTCCGTGCCCCCCCCACCACCCCCGGGTGGACCACCGCTTCCGACCCCTCCCCCGCTTCCCTCCCCCCGTCGCCCCTGACACACTCCCCCTGTCCCACCTCCCCCCCCTC